>JANMHV010000400.1:0-20421 GCA_031375445.1 Burkholderiales bacterium
GCTTCATGAGATTGTGCTTGGCGATGATCGACTGGATCAGGCGCGCCATCTGGTCGGCGCCGCCGCCGGTGCCGGCCGGGACGATGAACTCCACCGTCTGGGTCGGCTCCCACTGCTGCGCGTGGGCGGTGGTGGTGAAGCCGGCGGCGACGAGCGCGGCGGCGAGCACCGCGCGGGCGAAGTTGCGTTTCATCATGTGGCTCTCCTCGAAAATATCGTTATGGTTTGGTCCTGCTAGACATGTGCCTCGCGCTGCCATGGCGCGGGGGCCCGCCTGTCCCCTAGCGGGCCGGATCCTTCGATGCGGCCTCCTTCGCCTCCGGCGCGGGGTGGCCGCCCTGGTGCACGAGATGTTCGGTGGTGGCGCGCTGCAGCGACCGCCCGGCGAGGAAGCGCCCGAGCCCGATCACGAAGACCGCGCCGATCGCGCCGATCACGTACTTGATGCTGGCGGGATATTGGCTGGTGAAGGCGGCGATGCCACCGTCGTCCCACGCCATCTCGCCGGCGACGAAGCCGAGCAGTCCCGCCCCGATGGTGATGATGATGGGCCAGCGCTCCATCAGCTTCAGCAGCAGCGTGCTGCCGAAGATCACGAGCGGGATGGAGATGGCGAGGCCGAGCACCAGGAGTGTCACGCTGCCCTCGGCCGCCGCGGCCACGGCGATCACGTTGTCCAGGCTCATCACCAGATCGGCGATGAGGATCGTCTTGATGGCCGCGCCGAGATTGTCGCTGGCGTTGATGTCTTCCTCGTGGGCTTCGGGAAGCAGCAGCTTCACGCCGATCCACAGCAGGAGCACCGATCCGATCAGCTTCAGCCATGGCAGGGCCAGCAGCGCCACGGCGAAGAGCGTGAGCACGATGCGCATCGCGATGGCGGCACCCGATCCCCAGAAGATCGCCTTCTTCTGCTGCGCGGGGGGAAGGGAGCGGGAGGCGAGCGCGATGACGACCGCGTTGTCGCCCGACAACACGATGTTGACACCGATGATCTTGAGCAGCGCGGTCCAGAAGAGGGGGTCATCGAATGACATGAACGTGGCCGTCTCGGAAGCGGTTGGCGAGACTATAATTTTACCTCGCGAACGGTAGACACTGGTGGATCGAATGGCCTTGACTTGCATCAAGTGGGCACGGGGGATCGGATGCGCGATCGCCTTGGCGCTAGGGTCGGCGGCCGTTTTCGCCCAGGGGTCGGATGCCGACGTGCTCGCCGCGAAGGATGCGGCGCAGAAGGGGCAGTGGAAGGTGTTCGAGTCGCTGCGGCCGCGGCTTGCCGGCCACCCCCTCGAGATCTACCTCGCCTACTGGGAGCTCGCCGGCGCCACGCAGCGCTTCGACCCGGGCGCCGTGCGCGCCTTCCTCGATCGCGCCGCCGGCACGCCGCTCGCCGAACCGGTGCGCGCCGAGTGGCTGCGCGGCCTGGGCGCCGCGGGATCGTGGGAGCTGTTTCGCGCGGAGGCGCCGAAGCTCGCCACCGACGATGCGGAGATCGCCTGCTATGTGCTCCAGGAAAGGCTCGCGCGGAACGACCCGGAAGTGCTCGCCGAAGCCCGCGTGCTGTACCTGTCCGGTCGCGACACGCCGGGCGCCTGCGATCCGGCCTACGCCGCGCTCGCCGCCGCGCGCCGCGTGGGCGTCGCCGAAACCTGGGAGCGCACGCGCAAGCTGCTGGCCGCCAACTCGCTGCGCGGCGCCAAGCGGGCCGCCTCGCTGCTGCCTCCGCGCGAGGGCTTCAACGAGAAGACTCTCGATCGCGCGGCCGCCGACCCGAGCGCCTTCCTCGCGCGCGAGAAGTCCCCGATCCTGAACCGCGCCTCGCGCGAGCTCGCGATCTTCGCCATCGGGCGACTGGCGCGCGCGAAGCCCGACGAGGCCGCCGAGCGCCTGGCGCTCCTCGCCTCCCGCCTGGGCCGCGACGACGCGCGCTTCGCCTGGGCATTGGTGGCCCACCAGGCTGCCCTCGTGCATTCGCCTCGCGCGCTCGAGTGGTACCGCGAGGCGGGCGATACGCCGCTCGAGGAAGCCCAGGCCGCGTGGAAGGCGCGTGCGGCGCTGCGGGCGGGCGAATGGAAGACGGTGCTCGCCGCCATCCAGCAGCTGCCCCCGGAGGAAGCGCGCGATGCCACCTGGCGGTACTGGCGTGCGCGCGCGCTGCGGACCCAGGGCGAGGCCGAGGCCGCCGAGGGGCTGATGCGCGGCGTGGCGCGCGAGCGCGGCTTCTATGGCCTGCTCGCCGCGGAAGAACTCGGCATCGTGAGCGTCCCGGACTGGAGCGGGTGGCGCCCGGCGCCCGCCGACATCGAGCGGTTGCGCGCGCGCCCCGGCATCCAGCGCGCGCTGATCCTCTATCGCATCGGCCTCGACCCTGAGGCGTTGCGCGAATGGGCGCTCGCGGTGCGCAACCTGGAGGACCGCGATCTGCTCGCCGCCGCCGAGGTAGCGCGGCAGTCGGAGCTCTCCGACCGCGCCATCCACACCGCCGATCGCACCGCACAGCTGCACGACTTCTCGCAGCGCTACCCGATCCCGTACCGCGAGGCGCTCGCCGCGGCGGCGCGCCAATGGAACCTCGACGAGGCGCTCCTCTATGCGATCATCCGGCAGGAGAGCCGCTTCCGCGTCGAGGCGCGCTCACCGGTCGGGGCCACCGGCCTCATGCAGCTGATGCCGGCCACCGCCCGCTGGGTGGCCACCCAGATCCGCCTCGCACCGTTCCATCCCGACATGCTCCGCCAACCGGAGGTGAACGTGAACATGGGCACCTGGTATTTCGGCCACGTCCTCACCGACCTGGGCCACCCCCTGCTCGCCGCCGCCGCCTACAACGCCGGTCCCGGGCGCGCGCGGCGCTGGCGCGGCAACGAACCCCTGGACGGCGCCATCTACGCCGAGACCATCCCGTTCAACGAGACCCGCGACTACGTGAAGAAGGTCTTCGCCAACGCGTGGTATTACCGGCACCGCCTCACCGGCCAGCCGGCGAGCCTGCGCCAGCTGCTGGGCACGGTGCCCGCGCGTCCCGCCGCGCCCGAGCGGCCCGCGGTCGCGGCCGTCCTTCCCTGACCTCCATGGATACGCGCGACGTCTGCATCCTCGGCGGCAGCGGCTTCGTGGGCCGGGCGCTGGCCGACCAGCTCGCCGCGTCCGGGCGCCGCGTGCGCCTGGTGACGCGCAACACACCGCGGGCGATGTCCCTCACGGTGCTGCCGACGGTCGAATTGTGGGTGGCCGATCCGCACGACCCCGCCTCCCTCGTCCGAGCCTTCGACAACATGGACGTGGTGGTGAACCTGGTCGGCGTCCTCCACGACGGCCGCGGCGACCGTGGCTTCGCGGCGGCGCACGCCGGGCTGCCCGCCAAGGTGGTCGATGCCTGCCACCAGGCAGGCGTCCAGCAGCTGCTGCATATGAGCGCGCTGGGAGCCGGCGAGTCGGCTCCCAGCGAATACCAGCGCACCAAGGCCCGGGGCGAGGCGGCGATCCGCGAGCGCGCGGGGGCGCTGCCCTGGACGATCTTCCGGCCGTCGGTGATCTTCGGCGAGGGCGACGGCTTCCTGAACCTGTTCGCGAGCCTGGTGAAGATGTTCCCGGTGCTGCCGCTGGGAAGCGCGGGGGCCCGCTTCCAGCCGATCTGGGTCGAGGACGTCGCGCGCGCCTTCGTCTGGGCGCTCGGCGAAAGCCGCGCCTTCGGCCAGGCCTACGAGCTCGCCGGGCCGCGCAGCTACACGCTGGCCGAGCTGGTCGCCTTCGTCGGGGCCACGGTGGGGCACGAGCCGCGCATCCTGCCGCTGCCAGGTGCACTCGCCTCCCTGCAGGCGTTCGCCTTCGAGCACCTGCCCGGCAAGCTGCTCACGCGGGACAACCTGCGTTCGATGTCCGTGGACAACGTCGCGACTCAGCCCTTTCCGCCGGTGTTCGGCTTCACGCCCGCGCCGCTCGAGGCGGTGGTGCCGGGCTACATGGCGGCCCGCGCTTCGCGCGCGCGGTACTCGACCTACCGCAACCAGGCCGGGCGCTAGGGGTGCGGGTCTACCGGGTCGGGGGCTCGGTCCGCGACGAGCTGCTGGGGTTGCCGGTCCAGGACCACGACCACGTCGTGGTGGGGGCGGACCCCGCGCAGATGCTGCACCTGGGCTACAAGCCCGTCGGCGCCGACTTCCCGGTTTTCCTCCACCCCGAGACCCACGAGGAGTACGCGCTCGCCCGCACCGAGCGCAAGACCGGGCCCGGATACAAAGGATTCAGCTTCCACGCGGCGCCCGACGTGACCCTCGAGGAAGACCTGCGCCGGCGCGACCTCACCATCAATGCCATGGCGCGGGGCGAGGATGGAGTGCTGGTGGACCCCTACGGCGGTGCGGCGGACCTGAAGGCCGGCATCCTGCGCCACGTGAGCGACGCGTTCGGCGAGGATCCCGTGCGCATCCTGCGCGTGGCGCGCTTCGCCGCGCGCTTCGGCTTCGCCATCGCTCCCGAGACGCTGGAGCTGATGCGGCGCATGGTCGGGCGGGGCGAGGCCGACGCGCTGGTTCCGGAGCGCGTCTGGCAGGAGGTGTCGCGGGGGCTGATGGAGCGCAGCCCCTCGCGGATGGTGGCCGTGCTGCGGGAATGCGGCGCCCTCGCACGGGCGCTTCCCGAGCTCGATCGCGCCTTCGCCCGCCCGGCGGCATCCGATGGGCTCGCACGCCGGATCGATTGCGCCGCGGCCCGCGGCCTCGCGCTCCCGGTCCGCTACGCGCTGCTGCTGCTCGACCTCGACCCCGAAGCCGCCGCCGGGTTGGGACGCCGCATCAACGCACCCGCCGACTGCCGCGAGCTAGCGACGGCGGCCGCCCGCGAGCGCGCGCCCCTTGCCGCTCGCGACCTGGATGCGCAGGGCACCCTCGAACTCCTCGAGCGCTGCGACGGATTCCGCCGGCCGGAACGGCTCGAGCGGCTGTTCGAGGTCGCGGAATGCGACGGGGGGATCGATGCGTCCGCCCTCCCGGCGCGTTCCACGCTGGGTTGGGCGCTCACGGCAGCGCGCGCCGTCGATGCCGGGACCATCGCGCGCGACAACCCGGGGGACGTGCCCGGGGCCGTGCGCCGCGCGCGGCTGGCCGCGATCGCGGCACTCCAGTCCCCCACCGGGCACTGACGAAAAAAAACCCGGGGGTCGCCCGGGTCATCCCTTCCAGCCGGCCGTCCCGGTTTCCCGGGACGGCTGCTCACTTTTGCTTAGCGCTTCTTCGACTTGGCCTTGGCGGCGGTCGACTTGACGGTCGAAACGTTCTGCTCGACGGTCTTCTCGACGGTGTCGTAGATCGACTTGTTGATCGACGCGAGGTTGGCGTAGGCGCTCTGGGCGGCGGCCATCGCGGTCTTCACGTTGTCGACGACGGACTCGGAACCGGCCGGGGCGTACTTGAACGCCTCTTCCAGGGCCGACACGGCGGAGCGGTTGAACTCGGCCGACTGCTTCTCGAACACGGCCTTCACCTCGCCGTTGGTCTCGGCGGAAGTTTCGTAGACGGCGCGCGAAACGGCGTAGGCACGCTTCATCACCGGCTCGAGGGCGGCGGAGTTGATCGCGATCGCCTCGTGCACGTCCTTGGCACCGGCCAGCGCCTGGGCGTGGGCGGCGGACTGCTCGATCGACTCGCGGGCGACGCCGAGGCCGAGGGCGGCGAACTTCTCGACGTTGGCGATCGAGAGCTGGGCGAAATAGTTGAATTGGTTGATGGCGGCCTCGTTGGCGGCGCTGAACTGGTCGAGTTTGAACATGGTGAGGCTCCTGGTAGTTGAGGTCTTGGCGGTTGAATTGCTGCACTGCACAAATCACATTTTAGGCCAAGCCACGCCGGTGTCAAGGGGTTTGAGAAGATATTTGTTGCAGTGCAACATGAAAAATGCTGCTGCGCAACAAAATCAAGCACTTAGGGAATTAAGGTTGGGCCCGGGGTTTGCGGACGGGGGTTTAAACGCGAAGGCGCGCGAAGGTTCCGCGAAGTTGCGCGAAGGACTTATGTGGCGAACAAGGCAACACGCGGCGCATACCCAGCGCTCCCATCCCGCGGCTGGTGCTTCAGCCGACATTCACTACCCTGGCCTTCCTTCGCGCACCTTCGCGCGCCTTCGCGTTGAAAACGGCCGTCGCGCACCACCGCCCTCCACCCGACCCCTGGCAGCCCCAAAACAAAAGGGGCCCGAAGGCCCCTTTGCATGCAGCATTAAACCTCAGAACTTGAGGCCCTTCTCCTTGAAGTACCGGATGGCACCCGGGTGGAACGGGATCGGGGAGGCGGTGGTGGTCTGGTTGGCGAGCTCCAGGAACGAGGCGTCCTTGTGGACCTTCACCAGCTCCTCCTTCTTCTCGAACATGGTCTTGGTGATCTCGTAGATCAGCTTCTCGTCGGAGTTCTCCGGCACCACCAGCAGGTTCCACACGTCCACGTTGCTGGTCTCGGTGGCCTGGCCCGGGTAGGCGTTGGCGAGGATCTTGTTCTTCACGTAGATCGGGCCGATCTTCTTGCGCATGTTCTCCGCGCCGTCGCCGTGGTCGATCAGCTTGATCTTCTTGCCGGGGGAGGCGGCGAGGTCGGTGATGGAGGGGGTCGGCACGCCGCCCACCCACATGAGCGCGTCGATCTTGCCGTCCTTCAGGGCGGCGACACTTTCGGCCACCGACAGGCGCTCGCGCGTCATGTCCTTGTTGGGATCGAGGCCATGGGCCTCGATCAGGCGCATCGCCATGATCTCGGTGCCGGAGGCCGGGGCACCGGTGGAGACGCGCTTGCCCTTCAGGTCCGAGAACTTGTTGATGCCCGTGCCTTCGACGGTGACCACGTGCATGCGATTGGGGTAGAACACCACGAGCGTGCGCAGCGGCACCTTCTTGCCGGTGAACTTGTCCAGGCCGTTGTAGGCGTCCCACGCGGAATCGGCCATGGTGAAGCCCACTTCGGACTTGCCGCCGCTGATCAGCTGCAGGTTGGCGATGGAGCCGGCGGTGACTTCGGCCGTGGCCTCGACGCCCGGGACATGCTTGGACAGGACCGAGGCGAGGCCCCCGCCCAGCGGGTAATACACGCCGCCGGTGCCGCCGGTTCCGATCGAAATGCGGTTCTTCTTTTCCTGCGCGCCGGCGGTCGCGACGCCAAAGGCGGCGACCAGGGCGACCAGCGTCGCCATGACTCGTTTCATGCGGGTTTCTCCTCGTGGGGTTTCTAGTGGACTTCCCGGAAAGAATAACGCATGGGGGGCGTTTCGGCCGACAACGCGCCCGAGCAAGTAGAATCGTTCCCGCCACTGCTCGCGACGGCCCCCGGCAAAACGCTACCGAAGGAAGAAACAACATGGCACAAGTGATCGGCGTCACCAAGGAGGTCTACCCGGGCGAGAAGCGCGTGGCGACGGTGCCCGAGGTGGTCCCCAAGCTCGCGAAGCTCGGCTTCTCGGTGATCGTGCAGTCGGGAGCGGGAGAAGCGGCCAGCATCTCCGACGAGGCCTATGCCGCCGCCGGCGCCACGGTGGTTCCCGACGCGGCCTCGGTCTGGTCCGGCGCCGACATCATCTTCAAGGTTCGCGCCCCGAGTGCCGACGAAGTGGCGCAGATGCGTGATGGACAGATCCTCGCCTCCTTCATCTGGCCGGCGCAGAACCCGCAGCTGCTGCAGGACCTGGCCGCCCGCAAGGTCACGGTCCTCGCCATGGACAGCGTGCCGCGCATCTCGCGCGCCCAGAAGCTCGACGCGCTCTCCTCGATGGCCAACATCGGGGGCTACCGCGCGGTGATCGAAGCGGCCCACCACTTCGGACGCTTCTTCACCGGGCAGATCACCGCCGCCGGCAAGGTGCCGCCCGCGAAGGTGTTCGTGATCGGGGCCGGGGTCGCGGGGCTCGCCGCCATCGGCGCCGCCTCCGGGCTCGGCGCCATCGTGCGCGCCAACGACACGCGCCCCGAGGTGGCCGACCAGATCCGGTCCCTCGGCGGCGAGTACGTGCCGGTGGACTACGTCGAGGAAGGCACCGGCGTCGGCGGCTACGCCAAGGTGATGAGCGAGGGCTTCCAGAAGGCGCAGCGCGAGACCTTCGCCAAGCAGGCGAAGGAAGTCGACATCATCATCACGACCGCGCTGATACCCGGCAAGCCCGCGCCCAAGCTCATCACCGCGGAGATGGTGCGGTCGATGAAGGCGGGCAGCGTCATCGTCGACATGGCCTCCGAGCAGGGCGGCAACTGCGAGCTGACCGAGCCGGGCAAGGTCGTCGTGAAACACGGCGTCACGATCATCGGCTACACCGACCTGCCGAGCCGGCTCGCCACGCAGGCCAGCACGCTCTACGCGACCAACCTGTTCCGCCTTTCCGAGGACCTCGCGAAGAAGAAGGACGGGGTCTACGACGTGAACATGGAAGACGAGGTGATCCGCGGGACCACGGTGATCAAGGACGGCGCGGTGACCTGGCCGCCCCCGGCACCGAAGCTCTCGGCGGCACCTCCCGCCAAGCCGGGCGCTGGCTTGCCGGCCGTCATGCCCGAAAAGAAGAAGGGCCATGGCCATGGCGGCGGCGGGGAGCCGCTCGCCGCCGGGCGCCTCGCCATCATGTTCGCGGTCGCGGCGGTCCTCTTCATCCTGATCGGCATGTTTGCGCCGGCCGCATTCCTCGGCCACTTCACGGTGTTCGTCCTCGCGTGCTTCATCGGCTACATGGTGGTCTGGAACGTGACCCCCGCGCTGCACACGCCCCTCATGAGCGTCACCAACGCGATCAGCAGCATCATCATCATCGGGGCGTTGGTGCAGGTGGCGCCTCCGGCGGTGGCTGCCGCGGCCGGCGAGGGCGCGCGCCCCGACGAGCTGATCCGCTGGCTCGCGGTGGCCGGCATCGCCCTCACCGCGGTCAACATGTTCGGCGGGTTCGCGGTCACGCAACGCATGCTGTCCATGTTCCGCAAATAAGGTTACCGAAATGTCCGCGAGCCTCGCTACCGTTTCCTACATCGCCGCCACCATCCTCTTCATCCTGAGCCTCGGGGGCCTTTCCAACCCCGAGACGTCGCGGCGCGGCAACCTCTACGGAATGATCGGCATGGCGCTCGCCGTTCTCGCAACCGTATTCGGACCGCGCGTGACGCCCGCGGGCATCGCATGGATCGCGGTAGCGCTCGTGATCGGCGGTGCCGTGGGGCTCTACCTCGCGCGCACCGTGAAGATGACGCAGATGCCCGAGCTGGTCGCCTTCATGCACAGCCTGGTGGGCCTGGTCGCCGTGCTGGTGGGATACGCGAGCTACGTCGATCCCACCGCCACCGCGGGAATGACCGGCGCCGAGGTCGCCATCCACCACATGGAGGTCTACGTGGGCGTCCTGATCGGCGCCGTGACCCTGTCGGGATCCGTCATCGCGTTCGGCAAGCTCTCCGGCAAGATCGGCGGCAAGCCGCTGCTCCTTCCCGCGCGGCACTGGCTCAACCTGGCGGGATTGGTGGCGGTCATCTTCTTCGGCTATGCGTTCCTGCGCGCGGGCTCGATCCAGCAGGGCATGATGCCGCTCCTCGTGATGACCGTGATCGCCCTCCTCTTCGGCGTGCACATGGTGATGGCCATCGGAGGCGCCGACATGCCGGTGGTGGTGTCGATGCTGAACTCGTACTCGGGGTGGGCGGCGGCGGCGACGGGCTTCATGCTGTCCAACGACCTGCTGATCGTCACCGGCGCGCTGGTGGGATCCTCGGGCGCGATCCTCTCCTACATCATGTGCCGCGCGATGAACCGCAATTTCATCAGCGTGATCGCGGGCGGCTTCGGCGGCGGGACGAGCGCACCGGCGGGCGCCGCGGGCGCGGCACAACCCGCGGGCGAGGTGGTCTCCGTCACCGCGCAGGAGACCGCCGAGATGCTGCGCGAGGCGAAGGGCGTCATCATCGTGCCCGGCTACGGCATGGCGGTGGCGCAGGCGCAGCATACGGTGTACGAGATCACGAAGCGGCTGCGCGAGCTCGGCAAGACGGTGCGCTTCGGCATCCACCCGGTGGCCGGGCGCATGCCGGGCCACATGAACGTGCTGCTCGCCGAGGCGAAGGTCCCCTACGACATCGTGATGGAGATGGACGAGATCAACGACGACTTCCCCGATACCGATGTCGCGATGGTGATCGGCGCCAACGACATCGTGAACCCGAGCGCCCAGGACGATCCCTCGAGCCCGATCGCGGGGATGCCGGTGCTGGAGGTATGGAAGGCGCGCAACTCGATCGTCATGAAGCGCAGCATGGCGTCGGGCTACGCGGGCGTGGACAACCCGCTCTTCTACAAGGAGAACAACCGCATGCTGTTCGGCGACGCGAAGAAGATGCTCGACGAGGTGCTCGGGGCGTTGAAGGACTGAGGTTGCGCCGGGGGGCACCGTCCCGCGCCCACTACCGCGGGCTGCCCCTTCCGGTACGAAAGTGACGAATATCGGCGCTGGGACAGCGCTAGAACTGGGCCGGGCCCTTCACGGTCTCCGCCTTGGGCCACACGAAATAGGTCACCCAGTTCTCCTTGTCGGCGGTGCATTGCACCACGAATTCGGGCAGGCCGCCCGCGCGCTGCCGATACCGGTACTGGGTGCAGCGCGGCGTCTTGTTCTTCGCCAGGGCGGCAGCGATTTCGGCGTGCGGAACCTCCTTCCACGCACCGGGATGCGACTTCACGAACGTGGCCGGCAGCGTGCCATCGTCCACGCCCTTCTGCTTTGTCGTGCCCTCCATCAGGCGTTGCTCGGCGTCGCGGGCCTTCTTCTGCTGCTCGGCCCTCTCGCCCTGCTGCTGCTGGTAGGACTTGTCCCTCTCGCGCGCCTTCTGCACCGACTCCTCCTTCTTGCGCGCATCCTCCTCCTTCTTGCGCTGCGCCTCCGCCTCGATGCGCGCCCTTTCCTTGTTGCGCGCCTCGGCCTGGTCCGGGGTCTCCGCGCATTTCTCCTGCTGGAAGACGGTCCCCCCCTTGCCGTCGGGGCACTTGTTGAGCTTCTGGCCCAGCGCCAGGGGGGCCGAGACCAGGATTCCCACTGCAAGTCCGACCTGCACGAATCGAACGCGCATGCGCTTCACTCCTTCATTTTTCGCCGACATGGGGACTGCCTTCGATATTCCGTCTTCGCCCGGAGGATGCAAGAATCACACCCATGGCATGATTTGTGCCTTCTCCGTTGGACTGGAGGATAGCCTAATGAGCCGAGTACGAGGATTCACGTTGATTGAATTGATGGTGGTCGTCGCCATCATCGGTATCCTGGCGGCGATCGCGCTGCCCGCTTACCAGGACTACACGATGCGGGCGAAATCCGTCGAGCTGCTCAATATCGCCGGGATGTGCAAGACCGGGGTCGCCGAGTTCTACCAGGCCAAGGGCGCGATGCCCGCCACCACCGCCGACGCCGGTTGCGCGAGCCAGGGCACGGCCAACGCCAAGGCCCCCATCGTCACCAACGGATTGATCGAAGTCCCCGCCGATGGCAGCCTCCTCACGCAGCTGACCGGAGCGGGTAGCGGAACCTCGCTGGTGTTCACGCCCATGTGCGGCACCCCTCCGACGCCGGCGTGCGTGAGCGGCGCAATCGGTGCATGGGACTGCAAGCTCAACTCGACGATCGCTCCGCGCTACCTGCCCTCGGAGTGCCGCTAGGCGCGGGCGGGTTTCGCGGGCGCTACAGCGCCAGGTGCCGGGCCGACTGGAAGCCGAGCAACGGCGAGTCGATTCCCTTGCTGAGGCCCAGCACCTTGAAGAGCTCTCCCATCTCCGAGGGGCTGATGAGCCGGTGCACGGCGCTGGTCGCCTTGAGGCGCGAGAGCGTCTTGCTCGGGTCTCCCTCCGAGACCATCACTGCCAGCCCGCACGAGATCAGGAAATACGCCTGGGTGGTATAGCCCACGACTTCCGCCCCCGCCTGTTCCCCGGCGCGGGCCATGGCGGTGAAGTCGACGTGCGCGGTGATGTCTTGCAGTCCCGGCAGGAAAAAAGGGTCGTCGTGGAATCGATGGCGATAGTGGCAGCGCATCGTCCCCATCGAACGCTGCGGGTGGTAGAACTCGCGCTGGGCGAAGCCGTAGTCGATGAAGATGAGGAGTCCCGCCTCGAGGGCCGCGGCGAGCGTGCGCACCAGCCCTTCGGCGGCAAGGCCCACCTCGGTGAGGTAGTCGTAGTCGCCGGGCGGAATCACCGCCGCGGCGCGGCGCTTCAACTCCCCGGCGGGCATCGGCTGGTCCTCCCAGGCGAAGCCCGACTCGGAGAGCCCGACGCCGCGCTCGAGGATCTCGCCTTTCGAGCGATGCACCAGCGTGAACGGCACGACGTCGAGCACCTCGTTGGCGATCACCACGCCGCGGATCCGGTCGGGCAGGCGATCGATCCACTCGAAGCGGCCGATGTCCTCGGGGAAGCGCTGGGTGAGCAACTCCCGCTGGCGCTCACGCAGGTCGGGGCTCACCTCGAGCAGGAGGTAGCGCGAGGGCGCCACCTTCTGCGCCTTCAACTCCGCGAAAAGATCCGCGGCGAGGACGCCCGAGCCGGGCCCGAGCTCGAGGATCTCGCCGCCGACCATCTCGAGCACCTGGCGTGACTGCATCGCGAGGCAGTGCGCGAAGAGCGGCGAGATCTCCGGCGCGGTGATGAAGTCGCCCTGGGGGCCGAACTTGCGCGAGCCCGCGGAGTAATAGCCGAGGCCGGGCGCGTAGAGTGCCAGCTCCATGAAGCGCGAGAACGGAATCCAGTCGCCCTCGTTCACGATCGCATTGGCGATGTGCTCGGCGAGAGCCCGGGAGTGCGTGGCGGCTTCGGGAGAGGGGGTCGGGAGGATCGGATCGGGCGATGACATAGCCATCGGCTACACTTCGCATTCGTTTTTGTAATCAAAGGACTATAGCATGCAAGGAGGCGCGGTCCTGGTCACCGGCGCGGGCCGGCGCATCGGTGCGGCGATCGCGCGGGCACTCCACGCGGCGGGCCTGGATGTGGTGCTGCACTGCCACCGCTCGCGCGCCGAGGCCGACCACCTCGCCGGCGCGCTGGAGGCCGCCCGTCCGGGTTCCGTCGCGGTGGTCCAGGCCGACCTGGGAGACCTCGAGGGATTGCCGCGCCTCGCCGAAGCCGCGGCCCGCGCCTTCGGCCGCGTGGACGCCTTGGTGAACAACGCATCCACGTTCCACGCGACGCCACTGGGCCGGATCACTCCGTCCGATTGGGATGGCCTCATGGGCAGCAACCTGCGCGCGCCGCTGTTCCTCGCGCAGGCGCTGGCACCCCGATTGCGCGAGTCGCGCGGGGCCATCGTCAACATCATCGACATCCACGCCGAGCGCCCGCTGGCGGGGTATCCCGTCTACTCGATCGCGAAGGCCGGCCTGGCGGGCCTCACGCGGTCGCTGGCCCTGGAGATGGCGCCCGACGTGCGGGTGAACGGGGTGTCGCCTGGGGCGATCCTGTGGCCCGAATCCGGCGAGCATTTTCCCGAGGAGGAGCGACGGCGAATCACCGGCCAGACCCCCCTCGCCCGGACCGGCACCCCGGAAGATGTGGCCGGCGCGGTAAAATATCTCCTTCTCGACGCGCCCTTCGTCACCGGCCAGGTCCTCGCCGTGGACGGGGGCCGCTCACTCCACCTATGACCTCACCGCGGGAACAGACCCTGAACCAGGCAAACCCATGAAGCAGGGTCTGTCCCCATCCGACACCCGCAAGGAAGAGTTCGAGGACGCCAAGCTCGCCAAGCGCCTGCGCCGGCTGGTCGGCCAGGCGATCGCGGACTTCTCGATGATCGAGGCGGGCGACAGGGTGATGGTGTGCCTGTCGGGCGGCAAGGACAGCTACGCCATGCTCGACGTGCTGATGCGCCTGCGAGACAAGTCGCCGGTCGCCTTCGAGCTCGTCGCCGTGAACCTGGACCAGCGCCACCCCGGGTTCCCGGAGCACGTGCTGCCCGATTACCTCACGGCCGCGGGAGTGCCGTTCCACATAGAGGTGCAGGACACCTACTCGGTGGTGAAGCGCGTGATCCCCGAGGGCAAGACGATGTGCGGGCTGTGCTCGCGGCTGCGCCGTGGCGTCCTCTACCGCCTCGCCGGCGAGCTGGGGTGCTCGAAGGTGGCGCTCGGACACCATCGCGACGACATCCTCGAGACCTTCTTCCTCAACCTCTTCTTCGGCGGGTCGCTGAAGACGATGCCGCCCAAGCTCGTTTCCGACGACGGCAAGCACGTCGTGATCCGGCCGCTCGCCTACGTGGAGGAGCGCGACCTCGAGGAATACGCGAGGCTGCGCGCGTTTCCCATCATTCCCTGCGACCTGTGCGGCTCGCAGGAGCAGCTCCAGAGGAAGCAGGTGAAGGCCATGCTGCTCGAATGGGAGAAGAAGGCCCCGGGCCGCCTCGACACGATCTTCGGCGCCCTCGGCAACGTGGCGCCTTCGCACCTGCTGGATCGCACCCTCTTCGATTTCGACGACCTGCGGCGGGAGCCGCGGGACCCCGCCACCTTTCCGATACGGCTCATCCAATGAACCTCAAGCAACTCGCCGCCACCAAGAAGATCACCTCGTTCCATCCGCCGCAGCGGACCCTCATGGGGCCGGGCCCCACCGAGATCCACCCGCGTGTGCTCACCACGATGAGCCAGCCGGCCATCGGCTACCTCGACCCGGTGTTCGTCGAGATGATGGAGGAGCTCAAGTCGCTGCTGCGCTACGTCTACCAGACCGACAACGCGCTCACCTTCCCCGTCTCCGGACCGGGCTCGGTGGGCATGGAGTACTGCTTCGTCAACATGGTGGCGCCCG
Organism: Burkholderiales bacterium; assembly: GCA_031375445.1. Classification (GTDB taxonomy): domain Bacteria; phylum Pseudomonadota; class Gammaproteobacteria; order Burkholderiales; family Usitatibacteraceae; genus Usitatibacter. The sequence continues at coordinate 14,799 of JANMHV010000400.1, forward strand.
GCGACAAGGTGATCGTGTGCCGCAACGGCGTCTTCGGCGGCCGGATGCTCGAGAACGTCGAGCGTTGCGGCGGCACCGCCGTGGTCGTCGACGACGAATGGGGCAAGCCCGTGGACCCGCAGAAGGTCGAGGACGCGTTCCGCGCGCATCCCGACGCGAAGATCCTCGCCTTCGTCCATGCGGAAACTTCCACCGGCGCGCAGTCGGATGCGAAAACCCTCACGCAGATCGCGCACAAGCACGAAGGGCTGGTGATCGTCGATGCGGTCACCTCGCTCGCCGGCACCGCGGTGCTGGTGGACGACTGGAAGATCGACGCCATCTATTCGGCGAGCCAGAAGTGCCTGTCGTGCACGCCGGGGCTTTCGCCCGTGTCCTTCTCCGAGCGCGTGGTCGAGCGCGTGAAGGCCCGCAAGGACAAGATCCACAGCTGGTTCATGGACATGAACCTGCTGCTGGGCTACTGGGGCTCGACCAACCGAACCTACCACCACACCGCGCCGGGCAACTCGCTCTTCGCGCTGCACGAGGCGCTGCTGCTCATCAAGGAGGAAGGCCTCGAGCAGTGCTGGGCGCGCCATCGCCGCCATCACCTCGCGCTCAAGGCGGGCCTGGAGGCGATGGGCCTGACGTTCCTGGTGGAGGAGAAATACCAGCTGCCGCAGATGAACGCCGTATTCTGTCCCGCGGGAGTCGACGAGGAGCAGGTGCGCAAGACGTTGCTGAACGAGTTCTCGCTGGAGATCGGCGCGGGCCTGGGGCCGCTCAAGGGCAAGATCTGGCGCTTCGGGCTGATGGGCTACTCGTGCCGTCCCGACAACGTGATGCTGTGCCTGTCGGCGCTGGGATCGGTGCTGATGGACATGGGGCTCGCGATCCGGGTCGGCGAGGCGGAAGCGGCGGCGCACCAGGCGTATGCGACGCTGCATGCGGCCGATGCGCAGCACGCAAGGCGGAAGGTCGTCGCCGCTTGATGTCACCCCCGCCGGTTGCCGTCACCCCCGCGTAGGCGGGGGCCCAATTTGGGATCCCCGCCTACGCGGGAATGACGGGGCTACCGCCCCGACACCATCTGCCGGAACCGCTGCTCCACCTGCGGCTGGCTGGCGTAGCGCTCCAGCACGTTGGGCACGAACTTTTCGAGCTCCGAGATGCGGTCGCCCGGGCCGGGGTGCGTGCTGAACAGGATCGAGGGGCCGGAATCGTCGGCCTTCACCTGCGAGAGCATGGTGAGCACCGCCACCAGGCCATAGGGGTCGTAGCCGCCACGGGCGGCGATGACGACGCCGAGGCGATCGGCCTCGTACTCCATCGAGCGGTCGAGGGGCTTGAGAAAAAAGCCGTTCTTCACCAGGTCGACGCCGGCGCTGGCCAGCTGCGACTTCAGGCCCATCACGTCCCCGCCCCGCCCGGCGCGCTGCATCGCGAGCTCCTTGCCCACGCCGGACCACGCGTCGCTGCCGGCGCTGGACTGGATCGCCGCCAGCTGGTGGCGCTTCACGACGTGGGCGATCTCGTGGGCGAGCACGCCCGCGAGCTCCGATTCGCTCTGCAGCCGCTTCACCAGGCCGTGCGAGACGAGCACCGTGCCTCCCGGCATTGCGAAGGCGTTGATGGTATCGGTGTCGAGGACGCCGAAGGTCCACGGCAGGTCGGGGCGCTCGGTGTGCATCGCGAGCCAGCGCCCGACGCGGTTCACGTAGCGCTGCAGGTTCTCGCTGCGGTGCAGCGGGGCCGCGCCGAGGAAACCGGAGGTGATCCCGTCGCCGAGCGCCACCTCTTCCTCGTTGGAGTACTCGCGATTGGCTTCCTGGAGCTTCTTGCTGGTGTCGAGCGCCTTCTTGCCGAAATCGAGGGCGCGGCCGATGTCGAACTGGGCATGGGCCGGAATGACCGCGGCGAGGAATGCGGCGATGAGCAGGCGTTTCACCGACGGGCCTCCGAGTAGTCGACTTGCTGGGCGGCGAGCTTGGCCTCCTTGGCGAAGCGCTCGGCGCCGGGGCGATCCGAACGCCACGACTGGAGCCGGCGCAGGGCCTCGGGATCCGGGCTCGCGTTGGCGAAGTCTTCCGGCGTGAGGCCGCGGATGCCGGTGGTCGCCACGGTGCTCGACTTCGCGGTCTGGCGGCCGAAGCCGAGGGCCGAGGTGAGGCTCCCGAGGCCGCCTCCAGAGGAGGGCGCCGCCTCCACGGTGGACGGGAACCGCAGGTGGAAAACCCGCACCCACCCCTTCTGGGACTGGGCCTCCACCTGGGTCCAGCCGCCGCCCCGGGCGATGACCTTCACCGCCGTGTTCTCCGGCAGCGTCGCCAGGGTGCGGCCATCGGCGGCCGCGCGATCACGCAGCTCCGTGGATCGATTGGTGAACGCCTGCTCCTGCGCCCCGGCGGCGGGGCAGAGGAAGGTGACGAAGACGAGCGCGAGTCGAAGGAGGCCCATGCGGCGCATGATAAACCTTCAGCGGATCATCAGCGCGGCGAGCCCCAGCATGAGGCCCATGCTCGCGATGTCGGTCGCGGTGGTTACGACGATGCTCGAGGCGGTGGCGGGATCCGCGCCCAGGCGCTTAAGCGCGAGCGGCACCACGGCGCCGGAAACGCCGCTGATGGCGCAGCTGCCGATCATCGCCAGCGTGACCACGAGCCCGAGCATGAACGCGTGGGGCGAGCTCTGCGAGATCGCCAGGAAGTACATGGCCAGGCCACAGATCACGCCCGTCACCAGCCCGTTCGCGAACCCGAGCAGCGCCTCCTTGGACACCAGCTTCTTGCCCCCGCCCGGCTTGATGTCCCCGAGCGTGATGCCGCGCACCGTCACCGCCAGCGCCTGGCAGCCGGTGTTGCCCGACTGTCCCGCCAGCACCGGCAGGAAGGTGGCGAGGATCACCAGCTTGTCGAGCGTGCCCTGGAAGATCGCCACCACGCCGCCGGCGGCAAAGGCGGTGACGAGGTTCACCAGCAGCCACGGGTTGCGGAACTTGAAGCTCTGCCTGATGGAGGTCGCGACGCGCTCCTCCTTCTCCACACCCACCATCGAGCCCGCCTGGGCGGTGATCTCGAAGGCCTCCAGCTCGAAGAGCGCCGAACCGCGCACCAGCCCCACCAGCCGCCCATCCTGCGCGGTCACCGGGTACACGGGAAAGTGCCGGTTCACGGTGAGCTTCATGGCGTCCTTCACCGGCAGCTCGGGGGAGAGCGCGAAGGGATTGGCGAGCATCACTTCCTCGAGCTTGTGGTGCGGCTCGTTGAAGAGGAGGTCGCGCATGGTGACGAGGCCGCCCAGCTTGCCTTCGGCATCGACCACGTAGACGTAGGTGACGAACGCGGAGCGCACCAGCGGGCGCAGCCCCTCGATCGCGTCGCCCACCGTCATGTCGGGGCGGAAGACCGACAGCGGCGGCTCCATCAGCCGCCCGATGGTGCCCTCGCCGTATCCCAGGTTGCGCTTCCACTGCTCCGCGACCTCGACGGGGGCCGAGGCCGACAGGAGCCGGCGCGCGCCCTGCTCGATCTCGCCCAGGATCGCGGTGGCGGTCGCGGGGTTCAACTCCATCAGGGCCTCGACCGCCTGGGGGGCGGGAGTGCGCTCGATCAGCGCCGCGGCCTCGTTGGGCGGCAGCGACCGCATCTGGGTGGCGAGGCCCGAGCGCTCACGCGCGGCGGGAGGATTGCGGGTTGCGGTCGTCACGGGCGGCTCCGGTGCGGAATCTCGCCCGATTGTATCTTTCGTTAAAGCCCAAGTCTCTGCCAGAGGGTGGAAGCCGGCCCCGCCTGGTTCATGGTGTAGACGTGCAGCCCGGGCGCCCCGCCGGTGAGGAGCTTGTCGCAGAGGTCGGTCACCACATCCATGCCGAAGGCCTTGATCGAGGCCACGTCGTCGCCGAATCCCTCGAACTTCAGGCGCATCCAGCGCGGGATCTCGGCGCCGCACGCGTCGGAGAACCGCGCCAGCTGCGAGAAATTGTTGATCGGCATGATGCCGGGCACGATCGGCACCGTGATGCCGAGCGCCCGCGCCTCGTCGACGAAATGGAAGTACGAGTCCGCGTTGTAGAAGTACTGGGTGATCGCCGCATTGGCGCCGGCCTCCACCTTGGCCTTGAAGGCCGCGAGGTCCTGCTGCGCGCGGCGCGCCTGGGGGTGGTACTCGGGGTAGGCGGCCACCTCGATGTGGAACCAGTCGCCGGTCTCCTCGCGGATGAAACGCACCAGCTCCGAGGCGTAGCGGAAATCGCCGGCGGCGGCGAGGCCCGAGGGCATGTCCCCGCGCAGCGCCACCACGTGCCGGATGCCGTGGCCCTTGTACTGCGCGATCACCTCGCGAAGGCTCTCCTTCGTCTGCGCGATGCAGGAGAGGTGCGGCGCCGCGGCGAAGCCGTCGTCGCGGATCTGCAGCACGGTCTTGAGAGTCCCCTCGCGCGTGGTGCCGCCCGCGCCGTAGGTGACCGAAAAGAAATGGGGGTGCAGCTGCCCCAGCTGCTGCACGGTCTGGCGCAGCTTCGCCATCCCCTCCGTCGTCTTGGGGGGGAAGAATTCGAAGCTGTAGGTACGATCCGGTGTAGACATTAGGTAATTGGCGGGAACGCCTTTGGAGCCTGCCAGTGTCGTTGAGCGGCGCCCTGGCGTCCGCTCCTACGACGTTCCCGCTGCCGCTCAGTACCTATAAGCGTCAGGCTTATAGGGTCCGTTGCGGTCTACACCTATGTACTTTGCCTGGTCGTCCCGCAGCACCGTGAGTTCCGCCGCCAGCTTCTGCAGCTGCAGGCGCGCCACCTTCTCATCCAGATGCTTGGGCAGCACGTACACGCCGACCGGGTACCTCTCCTTGTGCGTGAAGAGCTCGATCTGCGCGATCACCTGGTTGGCGAACGACGAGCTCATCACGTACGACGGGTGGCCGGTGCCGCAGCCCAGGTTCACGAGGCGGCCCTCGGCTAGCAGGATGATGCGCTTGCCGTCGGGGAAAACGATGTGGTCGACCTGGGGCTTGATGTTGTCCCAGGTGTATTGCTTCACCGACGCCACGTCGATCTCGTTGTCGAAGTGCCCGATGTTGCACACGATGGCGTTGTTCTTCATCGCCTTCATGTGGTCGTGGGTGATGATGTGGTAGTTGCCCGTGGCAGTGACGAAGATGTCGGCCTTGTCGGCCGCGTATTCCATCGTGACGACCCGGTAGCCTTCCATCGCGGCCTGGAGCGCGCAAATGGGATCGATCTCGGTCACCCACACCTGGGCCGAAAGCGCGCGCAGCGCCTGGGCGCTGCCCTTGCCCACGTCGCCGTAGCCCGCCACGACCGCGACCTTGCCGGCCACCATCACGTCGGTGGCGCGCTTGATCGCGTCCACCAGCGACTCGCGGCAGCCGTACAGGTTATCGAACTTGCTCTTGGTGACCGAGTCGTTCACGTTGATAGCGGGGAAGCTCAGCATGCCGTCCTTGGCCATCTGGTAGAGGCGCTTCACCCCCGTGGTGGTCTCCTCGGTCACGCCCTGCACCTGCGCGAGACGCGTCGAATACCACTTGGAGTCCTTCGCGAGCTGCGCCTTGATCGAGGCGAACAGGAACTCCTCCTCCTCGCTGCCGGGCTTCGCGATGAGCGCGGCGTCCTTTTCGGCGCGGG
>JANMHV010000404.1:0-12853 GCA_031375445.1 Burkholderiales bacterium
GTGACGGGGCTCATCGCGCCCGCCGGAACCCCGCGCGAGGTGATCGACAAGCTGAATGCAGCGACGCTGAAGGTGATCGCGCAGGCTGCGTTGAAGGAGAAGTTCGCCGGCATCGGCGCGATCGCCACCGGCGGTACGCCCGAGGCCTTCTCCGCCTATATCCGCGAGGACCTCTCGAAGTGGACCCGCATCGTGAAAGAAGCCAATGTCAAAGTCGAATAGCCGCATCGCCATCGCCGCGGGACTCCTCGCCGGTGCCTGCTCGGTGGCCCCCATGGGAGGCAGTGTCATGAAGGTTTCCGAGGCACCGCTCACCGTGACGCTGGGCACCGCGACTCCCGGCGGCGGGTTTCCCGTTTACGGCGATGCGCTGGTCGCCACCGTGAAGGAGGCCGATCCCTCGCTCACCATCGAGGCGCGCAACACGAAGGGCAGCGCTGAGAACGTGCCGCTGCTGGAACAGGGCAAGCTCGACATCGCGTTGGTGCAGGGCGAGGCGGCCTACGAGGCGATGGCGGGGATCAACCGGCCCTCTCCCACCAACATCAAGATCCTGTGGGCGATGTACTCGTCGCCGGGAATGTTCGTGGTGCGCGGCGATTCTCCCTATCGCTCGATTTCCGACCTGAAGGGCAAGCCCGTGGCCTGGGGCGCAAAAGGCTCGGGGCTCGTGCTGCTGGGGGGGTACGTGGTCGACGCGCTGGGGCACGATCGGGATCGCGATTTCAACGCGATTTATCTCGATCGCGCGGGCGACGGGCCGGCGATGGTGCTCGATGGGCGCGCGGCGGCACTCTGGGGCGGCGGCATCGGCTGGCCCGGCTTCACCACCATGGCCAACTCGCCCGGGGGAGCGCGCTTCATCACGCCCGATGAAGCCGAGATGGCGAAGATCCTCGCCAAGCACAAGTTCCTGAAACGCGTGACCGTGCCCGCCGGGAGCTACAAGGGCATCGAGCGCGATACGCCTTCGGTGGGCTCGTGGAGTTTTGTCTTCGCCCGCGCCGACCTGCCCGACGAGACGGCTTACCGCCTCGCGCGTGCCCTGCACCGCGGCGAGGCCAAATTCGGCGCCCGCCTCGCGCAGGCCCGCGAAAGCCGCGCCACCAACACCTGGGCGGCCGTCGCCGACCGCGCGACGCTGCATCCCGGAGTGAGCCGGTACCTGGTAGACGCCGGTATCGCGAAATGAACCTTCGGGGACAGACCACCAGTTGCACGGGCTGAACCTTCGGGGACAGACCACCAGTTGCACGGGCTGAAACCTGGAGCCTTCGCCACGCGTCGTAGCTGCCGCGCCACGTCGGAGTAGCGCCACGCGCGGTCCATGAACCTTCGCCCCGCCGCGCGGACACACCCTCTCGAACGTGCAAAAGGAGGTCCGCAATGGCCCAGCAGAAGCGCATCGCCGTCCTGATGACCGACGGCGTGGAGCAGGTGGAATACACGAAACCACGGGAGTTCCTCGAGCAGAACGGCGCCACGGTGACGCTCATCTCACCCAAGGCGAAGGGCGAGAAGGTGCAGGGGTTCAACCACGACGACAAGGGCGACACCTTCCCGGTGGACCTCTCGGTGAAGGACGCCAAGGCCGAGGATTACGACGCCCTGCTACTCCCGGGTGGCGTCTCGAACCCCGACGCGCTGCGCATGAGCAAGGAATCGATCGCCTTCATCCGCAAGTTCGGCGAGGCGGGCAAGCCCATCGCCGCGATCTGCCACGGACCGTGGACGCTCATCGACGCGGGCATCGCGAAGGGCAAGAAGGTCACCAGCTGGCCGACGCTGCAGGTCGACCTGCGCAACGCCGGCGCCGAGTGGAGCGACCAGCAGGTGGTCACCGACGGCATGCTCGTGACCAGCCGCAAGCCCGACGACATCCCCGCCTTCAACCAGGCGTTCCTGGCGCTACTCGGCGGTGCCGCCAGGAAGGCGGCGTAGTCCTTGAGTGTCAGACTCCTAACGCAGGCGCAGGGTGCGCGTTAGGAGTCTGACCCCTAACGCGAAAAACCTGATCTGACCCAATTATTTCTCGCTCCAGGGAATCTCCTTCCACATCGCGCGGAACTCGACCTCGGTCTGCTTGAAGACGCGGTCGAAATCCGCGGGACCCAGGTAGCGCAGCGGCGCGTAGTAGGTCACGGCCTTGGCCTGGAATTCGGGATCGTTGGCGGCCTTCTGGATCGCAGTGACCAGCGCCTGCTTCACGTCGGCCGGGATGCCCTTGGGAGCGGCCATGCCGCGCAGCGACGCCATCTCGAACTTGTAGCCCTGCTCCGCGAAGGTGGGAATGCTGGGCGAGAGGCTCGAGCGCGCGAGGCTCATCGTGCCCAGCTGGCGCATCGGCGCCCCGCCGGCCGCGGCCTGCATCGCTTCCCCGATGTTCATCGCCGCCACGTCGATCTGCTTGCCGACGATGCCGGTGCGCACGTCCGCGGCACCCTTCATCGGGATGTGGTTCATCTTCACCCCCGCCTGCTTCTCGAACAGCAGCATCGCGAGGTGGTCGTCGGAGCCGATACCGGTGGTGCCGACGGTGATTTCCCCCGGCTTCGACTTCGCGAGCTCCGCCAGGTCCTTCAACGACTTGACGGGGCTATCGTTGTGCACCGAGAAGTTGCCCGGGTCGTCCACGATGTTGCCGAGGAGCTCGAACTTGTCCGCCGAGTACTGCGCCTTCCTCTCGATCGGGATGGTGATCACATTGGGCGTGTTGATGAACCCGATGGTGTAGCCGTCGGGCGGCGCATTGGCGAGTGCCGCGAAACCGATCTCCCCGCCCGCCCCAGGGCGATTCATCACCACGATCCTCGCGTTGTTGCCGAGGTACTTCTCGATGTAGGGCGCGATGGCGCGCGCCACCAGGTCGGTGCCGCCGCCGGGCGAATACGCCACCACCATGTTGATCGGCTTGTCGGGGTAGGCGGCCAGCGCGCCCGCCGCGCCAAGGGCGAAGCAAGCGGACAACAGTCTCGCGAGGAATCTCATCGTCTTCTCTCTCCGGGTCAAAGCTTCACGCCCTTGGCCTTCAGGGTCTCGTCGATCCATTTGATGTCGAAAACGCCCGCCGCGATGTTCGCGAGCTGCTGGGTCTCCGCCGCGAGCTTCTTCCGTGAGCCCGCAGCGACCTCCTTCGCCTCGGAGGGCGAGATCACCACGACGCCATCGTCGTCACCCACCATGATGTCGCCCGGCATCACCACCATGCCGTCGATGCTCACCGGCACGTTGATCTCGCCGGGGCCTTCCTTGTAGGGACCGCGATGGCTCACGCCGCGCGCGTAGCAGGGGAAAGTATCCTCGCGATAGGCAGCCACGTCGCGAATGGCCCCATCGAGCACCACGCCGACGAAGCCGCGCGCCTTGGCCACGTTCTTCATGATGTCGCCGAAGAGCGCCCGGTCGAGCGCGCCCGCGCCGTCCACCACCAGGATGTCGCCCGGCTTCCCCATGTGCAGCGCCTTGTGGATCATCAGGTTGTCTCCCCCGCGCACGCGCACCGTGAGCGCCGTGCCGAGCATGAAGACGCCCGGCTTGTGGCGCGGCGCCAGGTTCGTGGTGCCCGTCATGCGATTCAAGTTGTCGCTGATGATCGGCGTGGGCAGGTCGCGGAAGAGCTCGACCAGTGCGCGGTCGGTGGTGTGCGAAGGCAGGATGCGGAAACCGGGTGTCATGCAGGGGTCCTCTCTCGTTGTTGGAGGCGGGCCTGGAAGGGGCCCCAAGCGTCGGGGTTCACCAGACGCGGCGGCTTCTCGCCGCGCACGAGCCCCACGATCTGCTCGGCACCCATCGTGGCGATGTTGCGCCGCGCCTCGTGCGTGACCCCGGCCGTATGGTACGTGGCGAAGACGTTGTCGAACCCCAGAAGCGGATGGTCGAGGGGCGGCGGCTCCGGCTGCCACACGTCGAGGCCCGCGCCGGCGAGGTGGCCCGACTTCAGCGCTTCGGCAAGCGCACTCTCATCGTGGATGCCGCCGCGCGCGGTGGAGATGAAGTAGGCGCCCTTCTTCATGCGTGCGAACTGTGCCGCGCCCATCATGTTCATCGTGTTCGGATCCCGCGGGCAGTGCAGCGAGACGATGTCCGCGGTGGCGAGCAGCATGTCGAGGGAAACGGGCCTGGCACCCCGCTCCTCGATCTCGGTGGGGCTCAGGAGCGGATCGGCCGCGACCACCTCCATGCCGAAGGCCTTCGCCATGCCGGCGACGGTGCGGCCGACGTGGCCCAGTCCCACGAGGCCGAGGGTCATCCCCTTCACCTCGTGGCCCATCAGGTCCTCGCGCGAGAAGCCGCGGCTCGCCCGCAGCTTGCGGTCGCTCTCGACCAGGCGGTGCACCACCCCCAGGATGAGTGCCAAGGTATGCTCCGCGACGGAATCACGGTTCGCCCCGGCCTGGTTCATCACGATCACTCCGGCCCTGGTGCACGCGTCGACGTCGACCGAGTCGAACCCCGCGCCGTAGGTGGAGATCGCCAGCACGTGCGGATTGCGCGCGAGGAGATCCGCCGTCACGAACGAGTACTTCGCCATCTCGTCCCGCGCCGAGGAGACGTGGTAGATGTGGGCGCCGGCGAGCGCACGGGAGACGTCGGCGTCCGAGTTCGGCAGCGGGCTCACCACCAGTTCGACGGCCGGCTCCTTCGCCAGCGTCTCGGCGAAGACCGGTTTCACGGGGATGGCGAAGCGCGCCACGCGCCATTTCGCGCCCACTCAGTCCACCTTCGCGCCGGAGTCCTTCACCAGCGTCGACCACATCGCCATCTCCGACTTGATGTAGGCGGCGAATTCCTCGGCGCTGCCGCCCAGCACGTCGCCGCCCTCGGTCTCGATCGCCTTCCTCACGGCCGGATCCTGCAGCGCCTTGTTGATCTCGGCGTTGAGCTTCGCGAGGATCGGCTTGGGCGTGGCGGCGGGCGCGAGGACGCCGAACCAGCTGACCGCCTGGTATCCCTTGTAGGTCTCGCCCACCGTCGGCACGTTGGGATAGATGCCCGAGCGCCGGGGCCCGGTGGTGGCGAGAAGCCGCATCTTGCCGCCGGTGACCTGGCTCTGGACGCTGGGCACCGACGAGAGATAGAAGTCGACGTTGCCGCCCAGGAGGTCGGGGATGGCCGCCGAGGCGCCCTTGTAAGGGATGTGCTCGAACTTGACCCCGGCGGTCTGCATGAAGCGCACGCCGGTGAGATGGGCCACGGTGCCGTTGCCCGGGGTCGCCATCGTCACCGAGCCGGGCTTGGCCTTGGCGGCGGCCACGAGGTCGGCGAGCGTCTTGTAGGGAGATTCATTGCGCACCGCGATCGCGATCGGGCTGGAGCCGGCCAGGGCGATCGGCGCCAGGTCCTTCACCGGGTCGTAGGGCAGTGCCTTGAAGAGCGAGGGGTTGATCGCGAGGTTGCTGGTCTGGCCCATCACGATGGTGTAGCCGTCGCCCGGGGACTTGGCCGCCGCGTCGAGCCCGATGTTGCCGCCGGCCCCGGGCTTGTTGTCGATCACCACCGTCCACTTGTTGTTTTCGGCCATCTTCTGGGCGATCACACGCGCCATGATGTCGGTGCCCCCGGCGGGCGGGAACGGCACGATGAACTTGATCGGCTTCCCGGGGTAGTCCTGGGCGAGTGCGGTGGCGGCCACGGCGGCGAGCGCGGCGGCGGCGAGGGTGCGGCGGAACATGGGGGTGGGCCTCCTGGGAACGTCGCTCATTATCCGTGGCATGATTCATCGCGACAATTTGGTTTTTCCTTGGAATCCATCACGATGGCTGATCAATTGGACCTGCGCGACCTGCGCTATTTCGAGGCCATCGCCGATGCCGGCCACGTGGGGCGCGCCGCGCGGTCGCTCCACCGCACCCAGCCGGCGCTCACGGGCGCCATCCGCCGGCTGGAAGAGCGCCTGGGCACGCGGCTTTTCGAGAAGGCCGGCCGCGGCATCCGGCTCTCCGCCGCGGGCACCGCGTTGCACGCGCGCGCACGGGCGTTGCGGGTCGCCGCCGGCGAGGCGGAACGCGAGGTAGCGGAGATCGGCCGCGGGCACGCGGGCCTCGTGCGCATCGGCATGGTGCCAACGGCGGCGCGGTTCCTGCTGCCTCCGCTCTGCCGCCAGTTCCTGACGGAGCTCACCGGCATCGCCTTCAAGACGGTGATCGCGAGCAACGACCTGCTGCGCGCCGCACTGCGCTCCGGGGACCTCGACGTCACGGTGAATTTCACCGACGCGGGCGACGAGGAGATCACCTCCCACCCGATCTTCCACGACGAATGCGTGGTGGTGGCGAGCCGCACCCACCCGGTGTTCGGCAAGCCCGCCTCGATGCGCGAGTTGCTGCGCTACGGCTGGGTTCTGGGCGAGCCCTCGGTCGCGACTCGCGTATGGCTGGAGCAGGCGTTCCGTTCCCGCGGGCTACCGGCCCCAACCGTGCAGATCGAGACCAACCAGATCCTGTTCCTGCCGACGCTGATCGAGGAGAACCGGCTGCTCTCCTTCGTCTCGCGCCGCCACCTCTCGCCTCGAAGCCGGCTGAAGGAGGTGGCGCTGCGCGGCACCACCATGCGACGCGAGTACGCCCTCGGCTACCGTCGCGGCGGCTACCTCTCGCCCGCCGCGGAGCGCGTCGTGGCAACGCTGCGCACCAACGGCCAGGAGCTTTTCAACGCCTGAACCTTAGGGGACCGCCTGAACCTTAGGGGACAGACCACCAGTTGCGCCAAGTGAACCATGGGGGACAGACCCCCAAGGTTCATCCAATGCAACTGGTGGTCTGTCCCCGAAGGTTCACCAGGTATTACTCCACCCCCTCCACGATCCGCAGGTCGCGGTCGACGGCTTTCTCGCCGAGCGCGCGCAGCGCCTCGCCATACGCCGGGCTGTCGTGGGCGGCGATCGCCGCCGCCACGCTCGGGAATTCGGCGAGTACCGTGCGCTGCATCACCCCGTTCTCGTACACCGCCGCGGGCATGCCGCGCGCGAGGAAGCGCCCGCCGGCCGCCTGGATCGCGGGGCCGGCGAGCTTCGCGTAGGCAGCGAGCGCCGTGGTGTCGTGGATGGCGCGGTAGGTGGCGATCCAATAGGCCTTGGCCATTTGCTCAACCTTTCTGGGTGATGAATTTGGTGACGAGGTAGCCGTCGAAGGTCTCGGTGCCGCCCTCGCTGCCGTGGCCGCTGTCCTTCACGCCGCCAAACGGCACCTCCGCCAGCGCGAAGCCGAGGTGGTTGATGGTGATCATGCCGCTCTCCAGCTCGTTCTCGATGCGGGTCGCGTTCCTGATCGAGCCGGTGAAGGCATAGGCGGCGAGGCCGAAGGGCAGGGAGTTGGCACGCGCGATCGCGTCATCGAGCGACTTGAAGCGCTTGATGCCCATGATCGGGCCGAACGGCTCTTCGGTCATCAACTTCGAGTCGTCGGGCGGCTCGCCGATCACCGTCGGCGCGAAGAAGTTGCCCTTCCCGGCGATGCGGCTGCCCCCCGTGAGCACGGTGGCGCCGCGGGCATTGGCGTCGTCGACGAAGCCGGCGATGACGGGCACGCGGCGCTTGTGGGCGAGCGGCCCCATCCTGGTCTCCGCGTCCAGGCCCGGCCCCACCTTGAGCTTGCCGACCTTGTCGAGGAAGCGTGCGACGAACTTGTCGTACGCCTTCTCCTGCACGTAGAAGCGAGTGGGCGAGACGCACACCTGGCCGGCGTTGCGAAACTTCGATCCCGCCATGATGTCCGCCGCGGCCTCGACATCGGCGTCGTCGCAGACGATTACCGGCGAGTGCCCGCCGAGCTCCATGGTGGCGGGCTTCATCAGCGCCGCCGCCATCGCGGCCAGCTGCTTGCCCACCGGCACCGACCCGGTGAAGGAAATCTTGCGCACGATCGGCGAGTTGATGAGGTGGGTCGACACTTCGCTCGGCACGCCCCATACGATGTTGAGGCATCCCGGGGGCAGCCCCGCCTCGTGGAACAGGCGCGCGATCGCGACCACCGCCGAGGGCGAATCCTCCGGCCCCTTGACGATGATGGTGCAACCGGCCCCGAGGGCGGAGACGATCTTGCGCAGCGCCTGGTTGAACGGGAAATTCCACGGCGAGAACGCGGCGCAGACGCCGATGGGCTCGCGCAGCACCAGCTGGCGCACGCCCTCGGAGCGCGGCGGGATCACGCGGCCGTAGATGCGGCGGCATTCCTCGGCGGCCCAGTCCGCGTGCTCCGAACAGGCCGTCACCTCGCCCACCGCCTCGGCGAGCGGCTTGCCCTGGTCGAGCGTAATGTTGCGGCCGATCTCGTTGGCGCGCGCGCGGGAAAGCTCGGCGACTTTGCGCAGGATGCGGCTCCTCTCCATCGGCGAGGACTTCTTCCACGTTTTGAACGCCGCCTCGGCGCTGGCGAGCGCGAGATCGAGGTCCGCCTTCGTCGCGTGCGGCAGCTTGCCGACGACTTCATCCGTGGCGGGATTCACGATGTCCTGCTCGCGCCGCCCGTCACCCTTCAGGAACTGCCCGTTGATGTAGAGGCTCAGGTCTTCGTACATGGATGTCCTTTGATTACACTCCGCGAACCTTCGGGGACAGACCACCAGTGTCAGCAATTGCAACTGGTGGTCTGTCCCCTAAGGTTCGGCTGATGGTCCGACCCTCGCCCCGGCCCTCTCCCAAGGGAGAGGGAGGATTGGGTCAGTCCGCCTTGATGTTGGCTTCGGCGACGACTTTGCGCCAGAGCTCGATCTCGTTCTTGATGGTGGCGGCGAACTGCGCCGGGGTGCCGCCCGCGGGCGCCACGCCATCCTTGCCCAGCTGCTCCTCCGTCTCCCTGAGGTTCAGCGCCTTGGTCACCGCGGCATTCACCTTGGCGACCACCTCGGGGGGCAGGCCCTTGGGCCCGATGATCCCATGCCACAGCGTCACGTCGTAGTTGGCGACACCGGCCTCGGCCACGGTCGGCACGGAGGGCAGCGCGGGAATGCGCTTCGAGGTGGTTACCGCCAGCGCGCGCAGCCGCCCGCCCTGCACGTGGCCCTCCGCGGTGCTGGCGCTGCTGAAGACCACCTGGGTCTGGCCGCCGTTGGTATCGGCGAGCGCCGGGCCGCTGCCCTTGTACGGCACGTGGGTCATCTTGATGCCCGCGCGCTGGTTGAAGAGCTCGGAAGCGGCATGGACGATGCTGCCCGGGCCCGAGGAGGCGAAGTTCACCTCGTTGGGCTTGGCCTTGGCCCATGCGACGAGCTCCGAGAGCGTCTTCGCGGGAGCCGCGGCGGGAACCACGATCACCAGCGGCCCCTGGGAGACCTGGATGATCGGCGTCACGTCGGCCACCGGGTCGAAGGTGAGCTTGTAGACGCTGGGGTTCACCGTGTAGCTGGAAGCGATGAGTGTCAGCGTGTAGCCGTCGGCCGGCGCGCGGATGCCCTGCTCAACGCCGATGTTGCCGCCGGCGCCGGGCTTGTTCTCCACCACGAACGGCTGCTTCAGCTCGTCGGAGAGGCGCTTGGCGACGTAGCGCGCGATGAAATCGGAGCCGCCGCCGGGCGCGAACGGCACCACGATCTTGACCGGCTTGGTGGGCCAGTCCGATTGGGCGAGCGCCGGCAGCGCGAGGGCGGCCGTGCAAAGCGCGGCAAGGCAGGTGCGGATGGTACGGTTCATTGCGTCTTCTCTCCTGGAGGGGTCGTTGTTCGGGCCATCTGTCGCAGCACGAACGGCATCATGCCACCGGCATTCCATACGTCCACTTCGTTGGCGGTCTCGAGGCGGCAGGCGAGATCCACGGAATCGGTCTTGCCGTCGGCGCGGCGGATCACGGCGCGAAGCATCGCGCGGGGAGCCACCTGCGAAGCGAGCCCCCCGATGTCGAAGCGCTCGGTCCCATCCAGCCGCAGCGTCGCGCGAGTGACGCCCGCGGGAAACACCAGCGGAAGGATGCCCATGGCAGCGAGATTCGCGCGGTGGATGCGCTCGAAGCCCTCGGCGATCACCGCGCGCACGCCCAGCAGGTGCGCCCCCTTCGCGGCCCAGTCTCGCGACGAGCCCGCGCCGTAGTCGCGGCCGGCGACGACCACCAGCGGCACGCCGTCGGCCGCATAGCGCGTCGCCGCGTCGAATACGGAAACGATCTCCCCGCTCGGCAAGTGGCGCGTGAGGCCGCCCTCGCGACCGCCGGCGAGCTCGTTCTTCAACCGGATGTTGGCGAAGGTGCCGCGCACCATCACCTCGTGGTTGGCGCGGCGCGAGCCGTAGGCATTGAAGTCCACCGGCGCCACGTTGCGCGACTCGAGGTGGCGTGCCGCGGGCGAGCCCACGGCGATGTTTCCAACGGGCGAGATGTGGTCGGTGGTGATCGAGTCGCCCAGCATCAGCAGCGGCCGCGCTCCCACGATGTCCGCCACACCCGCGGCCTCGGGCGTGAAGCCGTCGAGGTACGGCGGCCTCCGGATATAGGAACTGGCCGGGTCCCACGGAAAACGCTGGCTCGCCTTCACGGGAAGCGCGTTCCAGTCGCCGCCGCCGGTGAATACGTTGGCATAGCCCGCGCGGAAGAGCTCGGGGGACAGCGCCGCGGCGCTCGCCTCCTCGATCTCGCGGTCCGACGGCCAGATGTCACGCAGGTACACCGGAGCGCCGTTGTCATCGAGCCCCAGCGCATCGCGCGTGAGGTCCACCGCCACGTTTCCCGCCAGGGCATAGGCCACGACCAACGGCGGCGACATCAAATAGTTCGCCCGCGCCAGCGGATGGATGCGCGCCTCGAAATTGCGGTTGCCGGAGAGCACCGCGCACGCGACCAGCTCGCGCTCGGCGATCGCGGTGGCGATATCGGGATCGAGCCCGCCGGAGTTTCCGCCGCACGTGGCGCAGCCATACCCGGCCACATGGAAACCCAGCCCGTCGAGGCTCGCCTGCAGGCCGCTTTTCTCGAGGTAGGTGCCGACGACTCGCGAGCCCGGCGTGAGGGAAGTCTTCACCCACGGCTTGGCGCGCAATCCGCGCGCGAGCGCATTGCGCGCCAGCAGCCCCGCCGCGAGCATCACCGCGGGATTGGAGGTGTTGGTGCAGCTGGTGATCGCCGCGATCACGATCGAGCCATGGTCGAGTGCGCTTGCATCGGCCTGCGCCTCAACCTTCATCTCGGCAGCGAAGTTCTTCGGGATGTCGGCGAGCGCCACGCGCCCGTGGGGACTCTTGGGGCCCGCGGCACTCGGCGCCACGGCCTCGAGGTCGAACTCCACCACCGCCGAGTAGCGCGGCTCGGGGGAGGCCGCGTCGCGCCACAGGCCCTGCGCCTTCGCGTAGGCCTCGACCAGGGTCACTTGATCATCATCGCGACCGGTGAGCCGCAGGTACTGGAGCGTGCGCGCATCGATCGGGAAGATGGCGCAGGTGCTGCCGTATTCCGGCGCCATGTTGGCGAGCGTCACGCGATCGGCCACCGCCAGGTGCGGCAGCGCCGGGCCGAAGAATTCCACCAGCGCATCGACGACACCGAAGGCGCGCAGGCGCTGCGCGAGCGTGAGGGCCAAGTCGGTGGCGGTCACGCCCTCGCGCAGGCGCCCAGTGAGCCGCACGCCCACGATGCGGCCCAGTGCCACCACCAGCGGCAGCCCCAGCATCGCCGCCTCCGCCTCGATGCCGCCCACGCCCCAGCCGAGCACGCCGATACCGTTCACCATCGTGCTGTGGCTGTCGGTGCCCACTATGGTGTCGGGGAACACGAGGGTCTCGCCCGCCACGGCCTCGCGCCGGACCACTTGCGCGATGTGCTCGATGTTCACCTGGTGGAGGATGCCGTTGCCCGGCGGCACCACGCGCAGGTTGTCGAAGGCGAGCTGCGCCCACTTGGCGAGCTGGAAGCGCTCGGCATTGTTGGCGAACTCGCGCTCGAGGTTGAAGCGCGCGGCCTCGGCCGACCCCGCCGAATCCACGATCAGCGAGTGGTCGATCACGAGGTCCACGGGAATGCGCGGGTTGATGCGCATCGGGTCACCGCCCTGGGCCGCCATGCCGTCACGCAGCGCGGCGAGGTCCACCAGCGCCGGGATTCCGGTGTAGTCCTGCATCAGCACCCGCGATGGATGGAACGGCACCTCGATGCTCGCGTTCGCATCGGGCGACCAAGCCAGCGTGCGGATGAGGTCGGCCGCCGTCACGCCGTTGTGCCCGACATGGCGCGCCACGTTCTCGGCGAGCACGCGAAGGCAATACGGCCGATCGGGTGCCAACTCGATGGGAAAGTAACGCAGGCGCTCCGGCCCGATTCGCAAATAGGGGTCCAAGGAAGGAGGATACCTCCCCGGACGCCGCGGGCGGCTCCCGACTCGGCCCGCTCCTTGAGACGCTCGGCCGCGGAACCCTCCCGCCCGGCCTACCTCGGTGTACGATTTGCCGGCGCTTCACCACAACGTATCCCGATGGCCCAGCCGAGCCCGTTCGACACCCTGATTGCGGAAAGCCGCGACCTCCTGCGGGATCGCATCCGCGATGCCATCTCCACCATGCTGGCAGGCGCCGACGAGGCGCTCACGAAGCTCGCCGACAAGGCCGGCGACGAGGAGATCGGCAAGCGCGTGCTCGAGGCGCGCGACGCCGCGGCGCGCAACCGCGAGGCGATCGAGGCGCAGTTCGGGAGCCGCTACCCGGCCGAATTCCAGAAGGCGCTGAAGCGCGCGAAGGGCGGCGTGGAGAGTGTGGCCTCCTTCAGCCTCGACGACCTCGAGCTGGTGGCCGAGGACGACCTGAACGAGACCCTCAAGCTGAACGACATGGTGGCCCGGCTGCGCCGCCACTGCGAGGAGGAGCTCTCGGCACTCGACCAGCGCGCAGTACGATCGCGCAAATCCAGCAGCCTCGAGTTCAGCAGCCAACGCAGTGCGAGCCGCA
>JANMHV010000412.1:0-5438 GCA_031375445.1 Burkholderiales bacterium
GCGTCTTCCTCTACGGCGGCTATGGCCAGGGCGCGGAGGAGCACCTGCGCAGGAAGCTCGCCGACCCGGCCGTTACCCACCGGGCGCTGGACGTGCTGATCTGGATCGGCACGCCGGAGAGCAACGTCGACGTTCGCAGCGCCATGGCGCGCGACTACGAGGCCTACGTGCGCGGCGCAACGTTCCTGATGGGCATGGGCGGGCCGCAAGGCCGCTTCTTCCTGCTGAACAACCCGCCGCGCAGCCCCGACGCACGCATCCAGGAGTACTACGCCAAGGTGAAGCCGGTGGCCCAGGCCGCCAGTTTCGCGGAGCTGCGCAAGGTGATCGTGGCCGCGGGCGGCAATGCCTCGACGCTCGATTCCGACACGCCGCGTGACGCGCTGGTGGCCGAGCTTCTGGGCACGCGCTCGCGGCTGCTGCGCAAGGTAAGCCGCGAGTCCTTCGAGGAAGTGCGACGGCTCAACGTGCTGATGAATGCGGTGAGATACCGCGAGCAGTGAGAAAGGCGCCGGCGCCGGTCCGGTGCCCGCGAGTGGCCAGGCCGGCAAGCCGGAACTTCAGGGGGTGGGCTTCAACCCCGCGGCTTTCACGGCCTGGGCCCAGGACTTGAGCTGCTCCCGCGTTACCTGCGCCAGCTCCGCCGGGGTCGAGCCCTTGCCGACGAATCCCTGCACCGCGAGTTGCTCGCGCACCGTGGGCATACGCAACGCCTCGTTCACTGCCGCGGAGAGCTTCGCCGTCACGTCGGCGGGCATCCCGGCCGGACCGAAGATCGCCGCCCAGCCGCGCAGCGAGAGCTCGGGAAAGCCCGCTTCCGCCACCGTCGGCACATCGGGCAGGGCCGCGTTCCTCTCGTCGTTGACCGCCACCAGCGCGCGCACCCGTCCGTCCTTCACGTGGGGCACGATGAAGCCGGTGGTGAAGATCATCTGCACGCGGTTGGAAAGGAGGTCCTGCATCGCCGGCGCCTCGCCCTTGTAGGGCACGTGGGTCATGTCGAGCTTCTCCGTGGCCACCAGCTGCCCCGTCGCGATGATGCCCATGGCATTGCCCGAGGCGTAGTTGAGCTTGCCGGGGTTGGCCCGCGCGTAATCCACCAGCTCGCGAAGCGTCTTCGCGGGCAGGTCGCGATTCACCGCGAGGAAGTAGGGGAACACGCCGAGCGTGGAGACCGGCGTGAAGTCGCGCACCGGGTCGTAAGCCAAGTCCTTGTGCAGCGCCGGGGCGCCGGACATGCCGGTGTTGCTGCCGAAGATCAGCGTGTAGCCGTCGGGCGGGGCCTTGGCCACGAACCCGGTGCCGATGGTCGCGTCGCCGCCTGGCCGGTTCTCGATGAGCACCGGTGTGCGAAGCACCTGGGACATGCCCTCGCCCACCGCCCGGGCCAGCGCGTCGGCGCCCCCGCCCGCGGCGAACGGCACGACGATGCGGATCGGCTTGTCGGGGAACTCGGCGCGGGTGGGGCCCGCGAACGTGGCGGCTGCGAGGAGCAGCGGGAGGATGAGGCGACGCATGGCACCTCCGGCGGGGCATTGCGGGACGCCCAATCTGGGCGCGCTCCTGCGTCCCGTCAACTACCCGCGCCGGTGGGGACGCTATCATCATGGCCAAAACCCTCGGAGGAAGTCCCTTGAAGATCCTGATCACCGGTGGCGGCGGCTTCATCGGCTCGCAGCTCGCGGCAGCCCTGAAGAAGAAGCATCCCGAAGCGAAGATCACGCTGCTCGACATGGCCTTCCCGCCGGGCCTCGAGCGCGAGTTCACCTGCATGGCCGGCGACATGGCCTCTCCCGAGGTGATCGCCCGCGCGCTGGGCAACGACACCGACAGCATCTTCCACCTGGCGGCCGTGGTGAGCGGCGGCGCCGAGGCCGATTTCGACTTGGGCTACCGCGTGAACCTCGATGGCACGCGCTCGCTCCTGGAAGCCTGCCGCAAGCTCGCCAGGCCGCCGAAGTTCGTGTTCGCGAGCTCGGTGGCGGCGTTCGGCGGCAAGCTCCCCGACGTGCTCGACGATTCCACCACGCCCACGCCGCAGACTTCGTACGGCGCGCAGAAGGTGATCAGCGAATACCTCATCGCCGACTTCACCCGCAAGGGGATGATCGACGGGCGCTCGATGCGGCTACCCACCATCGTCGTGCGGCCCGGCAAGCCCAACCTCGCGGCCTCGTCGTTCGCGAGCGGCATCATCCGGGAGCCGCTGAACGGCGTGGTGTCCGAGTGCCCCGTGCCCGATACCACGGGCGTCTGGATCCTCTCGCCCAAGCGCGTGGTGGAGGCGTTCATCCATGCCCATGACCTGCCCGGCTCGGCGTGGCCTTCTTCGCGCGTGGTGAACCTGCCCGGCATCACGCTCACGGTGCGCGAGATGATCGATGCGATGGGGCGAGTGGCGGGGGTGGAGCCCGTGGGCCGCGTGAAGTTCGTGCCCGACGCGCGCATCCAGGGGATCGTGAAGACCTGGCCGGTGCGCTTCAGGACCGAGCGTGCGCTGGAGATGGGCTTCAAGGCCGACGCGGACTTCGAGTCGGCGGTGCGGGATTACCTGGGGACCGAAAAGCCTGGTCAGGCCTGATGGTCGACGCTGGAGCGCGGCGGGAGGCTATTCCGCTTCTGGTGATGCTGGCGTTTGGTCTCGCGATGTTCGCGACCAAGCTGTGGGTCATTGGGCATTATGGCAATGCCACGCCGTTCTGGGATCAATGGGATGGTGAAGTCGAGACGGCATACCTGCCGTTTCTAAGGGGCACGCTCGATTGGGATCACCTCCTGGCGCCGCACAACGAGCACCGGATCCTCATGACACGGCTGCTCTCCATCCTCGTGCTCGAGGTGAATGGGCTTTGGAATCCATTGCTGCAGATGGCCTTGAACGCGTTGTTGCACGTGCTGGCCGTAAGTATTGCAGTGTGGGTTGTGTGTCATCGAGAGCGAAGTGGGGTATTGGCGCCGGTCCTGCTCTCCTGCCTGGTCCTTTTCGGGCTGCCCTACGCTTGGGAAAATACCCTTGCGGGATTCCAGTCGCAGTTCTACTTCCTGTTGATCTTCAGCTCGCTCAGCCTTTGGCTTGGCGCAAGTGGCCCCGCCCTCGGAACGCGTTGGTGGGGAGCAGGCTTGCTTGCCTTGGCATCCTATTTCTCCATGGCATCGGGTGCCATTACATTCCTCGCGCTAGCATCTCTCGCCATGTATGCATGCGTGATGCGGAGATCCGTGGGTGTTCGCGATGCGATTGCCGCGGCATGCATGCTTGCCGCATTTGCCGCGTGCTATTCGGCAATTCCCGTCCTCGATCATCACAACGAGTTCCGCGCAGGGGAGCTCAGGGCCTTCTATGATGCGGCCATTTCCGCATTGTCATGGCCGCTGCCGCCGAAGGTCGGTAACGTACTGGTGCGCAATGCCCCGGGGCTGCTGATTCTCGGAATGGCGATACGCACTCGACGGCATGACGCGCTCACGCTGTTTCTCGTGGGGTTGCTGGCATGGACCATTGGCCAGTCGCTTTCCATTGCTTACGGTCGCGCGTTGTATCCCCGGTCGTCCAGGTTCCTCGACCTCTACGCGTGGGCCACGCTTGCCAATCTTCTCTGCGTATCCGTCCTCCTTGCGGAATACGACAGGAGGCGCGCAGCTTCCGCAGTCGCATGCGGTTTGTGGACCGCTTGGACTCTTGGAGCCGTGGTTCTGCAAGCGGTCCCTATCCCCGGGCAACTCTCGGCCAAGAAGGCGGAAAGCGCACTGCAGGAAGCGAACACCAAGGCCTACGTACTCACCGGCAACCCTGAATACCTGCAAGGAAACGCGATTCCATATCCCGACCCGAAAAAACTCGCCCTTGCCCTCGACAATCCCGCGATCCGTGCAATCCTTCCTTCCAACTTGCGCCCGCCTTTGGAGCCGGTGGTCCGAATCGCTCCCCCGGATTCATTCGTCGCTGGTGGGACCTTTCCTGCGACGGTCGGGGGCGAGGGCCCATCGTGGGGCAGCTATACAACGAGAGGCGACGCGGAGGGAGGGGTAGCCCGCTTCTCTTACCAGCTTCCCGCGGGAACTGGCGCAATCGCCTTGCCGATTTCCGGATATCCGGGCCGCGATGGAGTGAGTATCGAGGCGAGGCAGGGCGCCAAGAGCCGGTCCGCCAGACCCGCCGTCAATCCCGGCGAAAGGTGGGACTGGCTTACGATTCCTGCATCGGCGGGGCCCTTCGAGTTGGTTGTTACCGATCACAGCCCGACTACCTGGATCGCGGTGGGGCGGGCTCAAATGATGGGCCGCCTCGACAACTTTATTCGAACCCTGCTCGACCACCCCGAGTGGCCAGCATTCGCTTCATTCCTAATCTGCCTTGGGATCCTGATGCGACGCGCTGTTGTCCCCCTCTCCCCGGAGGAGGCCTCCAATGTGACGGTGAAAGCGTCAGGGACTGCCCGCAATAACGCAGTTCTAACGCAGGACTGTCCCCGTCGATCGCCAGACCCGCGAAAATAGCGACGAGTCCGACTCCTGCTGAGATCCCATGATCCCCATCCGCCCAACGCCCCCTGCTCCCATGACCCTGAAACGAGTCCGCCGCGCCGCCGCCCTCATCCTGTCGCTTTCGCTGCTGGCTCCAGTTGCCGCGCTCGCCCACGATTTCCTCGGCGCCAACCTGAACGGGATCGCCGATTTCAGCCGCAACCACGAGTTCGTCGACCTGGTGCGGCAGTCGCGGCGCTTCGGCACCGCGGCCGACCCGTTCAACGCGGTCATCGCGGTGGGGGCCGATGGCTGGCCCACGGGCGATTTCGGCGTCACCCTCTTCGCGGCGCAGGACGCGGTGATCGGCATGCCCGGCAGCGTCTTCAAGGTGGTGTTCAACGGCCAAGCGACGGTGAGCGCGGCGGCCGGGGGAACGGTGACCAACGTCGTGTACACGGCCGGCACCAATACCACCACGCTCGACTACACCTTCACCGCGGGCGCCGAGACCATGGCCCTGCGGTTCCAGTCGGTCCCTCCGGGCAATCCGGTGAAGAACCTCAAGGTGATTCGCCCCGGCTTCAACGTGGCGACCCATCCGACCTTCACGCCCGCGTGGCTCGCGCACGTGAGCCGGTTCTCGGTGCTGCGCCTCATGGACTGGATGCGAACCAACCACGAGGCCAACGAAATCGTCACCTGGGCCGACCGCCCGACGCAGCAGAAGAAGCGCACCGAGGCCGAGGGCGCCTCGGTCGAGGCGATCGTCGAGCTTGCCAACGCCGTGAACCGCGACATCTGGATCAACATCCCGGTGCGCGCCAGCGACGAGTACGTGACCAACCTGGCGACCCAGCTGCGCGACCAGCTGAATCCGGGCGTCCGCGTCTGGGTGGAGTACTCCAACGAGCTGTGGAACGCGGCATTTCCCCAGTTCCAGATCCAGAAGGACCTCGCCATCGCCGAGGTCA
>JANMHV010000426.1:0-2200 GCA_031375445.1 Burkholderiales bacterium
GTCGCCTCGATCACCGGCTGCTCGTCGGGAATCAGCCGGCGCTCGAAATGCAGGTCGTTGAGCAGCGTCTTCGCGAGCCACTCCTCGAGCGCGGGAATGCCCTCGTCGCGGTAGACGCCCTGGGAGGCGCGGTCGCTGGTCGCCACCAGCCCCACGTGCAGCATGTCTTCCTTCATGGTTCCTTCCCGCGTTCCTGCACCAGCGCGTTCACGAAGTGGAAGAGCTCGCGGAAGTGCTTGGGCGCGCGTTTCGCCTCGCGCTCCGATTGCGCCGCGCCGATCAACGCGCGCAGCCGGCCGAGGTTCGCGTCCGGATAGGCATTGGCGAAGCGCGCCGCGGCATCGGGATCCTCGAGGAGCTCGAGGCGCCACTTTTCCGCCAGGTGGAAGAGCGCGTTGTCGCGCGACGAGGGCGCCTTGATCTGCATCAGCTGCGCCAGAATCGGCGTGGAGTCGATGTCGCGCATGATCTTGCCGATGTACTGCATCTGGCGGCGGATCGCCTCGTGCTTGTTGAACTTCTTGCACTCGAGCACCGCCTCGCGCAGATTCTCGGGAAGGTCGAGGCGCCGGATCTGCTCCACCGAGAGCGCCACCAGTTCCTTGCCTACTACCTGGAGGGCGGTGGCCGCGTTCTTGCGCTTCGTTCTGCTGATAAAATCGTCTTCGTCGTCCATCGCACCCACCGTTTCAACCGCCGAGAGTGTAGAACCTTTCGGTGACCGCAGGGTTCCCCTCCATGCCCGATCTTCCCGTCGCCGCCGCGGCACTTCCCCTTTCCAGCGATGCCATGCGGGATGTCGCCCGCCGTTCCCTCGAGGCCTCGCGCCGCCTCGGGGCGTCCGACGCCGAGGTGGAGGTCTCCGCCGCCGTGGGCCAATCGGTCACCGTGCGCCGCGGCGAGGTCGAGACGGTCGAGTACAACCGCGACAAGGGCATGGGCATCACGGTCTATTTCGGCCAGCGGCGCGGCAACGCCAGCACCTCGGATCTGTCGCCGGAAGCGGTCGATCGCACCGTGGAAGCCGCCTGCGCCATCGCACGCCACACCGCCGAGGATTCCGCCGCGGGCCTGCCCGACGAGGGGCGGCTTTATCGCGGCAAGGCGCCGGACCTCGACCTCTTCCACCCGTGGGGACTCACCGTCGAGGAGGCGATCGAGATCGCCCGCCGCACCGAGGCCGCGGCCCTCGGCATCGACAAGCGCATCACCAATTCCGAGGGCGCCACGGTCTCGGCCTACGATTCCGATTTCATCCTCGCCAATACCCGCGGGTTCATCGACGGCTATCCCAACTCGAAATCGAGTCTCTCGGTGAGCGTCGTGGCCGAGGACAAGGGCGGGATGCAGCGCGACTACTGGTACACCTCGCATCGCGATCACACGCGGCTCGAGGACGCGCAAGCCGTGGGCCGCATCGCCGGGGAGCGCGCCGTGCGGCGCCTGGGCGCGCGCCAGCTGCCCACGGGCGATGTGCCGGTGCTCTTCGAGGCGAACGTGGCCGGCAGCCTGGTCTCCCATTTCGTCGGTGCCGCCAGCGGCTCCGCGCTCTATCGCCAGTCGTCGTTCCTGCTGGATCGCCTGGGACAGGCGATCTTCCCGCCGTTCTTCGAGCTGGTGGAGGATCCCTTCCTGCCCGCCGAAGGCGGCAGCGGCTACTACGACGCCGAGGGTGTGGCCACCGAGCGCCGCACGATCATCGAGGGGGGCGTGTTGAAGGGCTGGTTCCTCTCCACGTACTCGGGCCGCAAGCTCGGCATGCCCAGCACCGGCAACGCGGGCGGCAACCACAACCTGATCGTCACCGCGGGCGAGCTCGATTTCGCGGGCCTGGTGAAGAAGATGGGCCGCGGCTTCATCGTGACCGAAATGATGGGGCAGGGCGTCAACACCGTCACCGGCGACTATTCGCGCGGCGCCTCCGGATTCTGGGTCGAGGGAGGCGAGATCCGCTTTCCGGTGGAGGAGGTCACCATCGCCGGCAACCTCCTCGACATGTTCAAGGGCATCGTCGCCGTGGGCAACGATGTGCTCGTGCGCGGCTCCAAGCATTGCGGCTCGATCCTCATCGACCGCATGACGATCGCCGGCGAGTAACGATGCTCCCTCTCCCCCGGGCACCCAAGGAGTGGAACGTGGTGTGGGAGAGGGCCGGGGAGAGGGTCACATGAAACATATATATATATATATATATATATAT
>JANMHV010000297.1:0-1649 GCA_031375445.1 Burkholderiales bacterium
CACAGCATCACCCCGAACCAGATCAGCGCCGCATCCTCGCCCACGATCGGCGTGAGGAGCGTCTTGGCGATCGGCGCCAGCAGCGGCACCAGGATGAAGACGATCTCGAAGAAGTCGAGGAAGAAGGCGATGAAGAACACGAACAGGTTCACGACGATGAGGAACCCCCACACCCCGCCAGGAATGCCCGTCAACAGGTGCTCGAGCCATGGCCCGCCGTTGACACCCTGGAATACCACCGAAAAACACGTAGACCCGATGAGGATGAAGATCACCATCGCGGTGAGTCGCATGGTCATCTCGAAGGCGCGCTTGATCAGGTCGCGCAGGTCCGGGATGGCGGCACTCCTCACCAGCAGCCAGACGATGGCGGCGTAGAACACCGCGATCGCGACCTGGAAGGGCAGCGACTTGAACGCCCAGATGCCGATGATCGCGGCGATCCCCGCCGCGGCCATCCCCCACACGAACACGCGCTTGCTCGCGACGCCGAGCTTCGGATGGCGGATGGTGGCGAGGATGAGGGCGCCCACGGTCCCCATGGCGCCGCTCTCGGTCGGCGTGGCGAGCCCCATCAGCATGGTGCCGAGCACGAGGAAGATCAGTACCCCCGCGGGAATGATGCCCAGGAGGCACTTCTTCCACAGCGCCCAGCCGCGAAGCGATAGCTCTTCTCGCGGGATGCCGGGCACCCACTCGGGCTTGAACACCCCCACGAGGAAGGTGAAGAAGGCGAACAGGAAGATCTGGATCAGCGAGGGTCCCCACGCGCCCAGGTACATGTCGCCCACGGACTTGCCCAGCTGGTCTGCCAGCACGATCAGCACCAGCGAGGGCGGCACCAGTTGCGTGATGGTGCCGGAGGCCGCCAGCACGCCCGTGGCGTAGCGCATGTTGTACTTGTATCGCATCATCACGGGGAGCGCGATGAGGGCCATGGCGATCACCTGTGCCGCCACCGTGCCGGTGATGGCGCCGAGGATGAAGCCCACGATGATCACCGAGTAGCCGAGGCCGCCGCGGATCGGGCCGAAGAGCTGGCCCATGGAATCCAGCATGTCTTCCGCCAGCCCGCACTTCTCGAGGATGGCCCCCATGAAGGTGAAGAACGGGATCGCCAGCAGCAGCTCGTTGGAGAGTTGGCCGAAGATGCGCGAGGGAATGGCCTGCAGGAACTCCGGCGGGAAGAAGCCCTGGTGCACGGCGAGCGCGCCGCACGCGATGCCGAGCGCCGAGAGGGTGAAGGCGACCGGGTAGCCGATCAGCATGAAGATGATGAGGCCGGCGAACATCACCGGCGGGAACATCTCCAGCGAGATCATTGCAGCGGCCTTTCGTAGTGGGTCACGTATCGGATATCGCCGCGCAGCGATGCCGCGCGCTTGATGATCTCCGAGACGCCCTGCAGCGCCACCAGCGTGAAGCCGAGCGGCACCAGGAACTTGACCGGCCAGCGCAGCAGCCCCCCCGCGTTGCCCGACATCTCGTCGATCGAGTAGGACTGCATGAAGAAGGGCCACGAGTACCAGGCGATGACCAGCATCGAGGGCACCAGGAAGACCGCGGTGCCGATCATGTCGAGCCATTCCTTGCCGCGTTCGGAGAGGTGCGTGTAGAGGATGTCCACTCGCACGTGCTCGTTCATGCGC
>JANMHV010000046.1:0-9196 GCA_031375445.1 Burkholderiales bacterium
CAGCAATTTCTGACCCGCCGCGGCGCAGTACCGCCGCACCTTCCCCGAAGGAGCCCCCAATGTCCCGCACTTCCCGTTTCCTCCCGACCTTGCTGGTGCTCGCGCTGCCCGCGGCGGCAGCGATCGCTCCGCCGCCCAACCTTCCGGCCACCCTTGCGGCACCCCAGGCCCTCGAGCCCGCGTTCATGCTCTCGGGAAGCGGCGTGCAGGTCTACCAGTGCTCCCTGCTCGCGGCCAACACCTGGGGTTGGGCCTACGTGGCGGACCGCAGCAGCGTGACGGCGGTGCCCCGCGCCTCGCAGCCGGCGGGCGCGGGCAACCTTCCATGGCAGGCATTGCGGGCCGCGCCCTTGAATCCCGCCGGCATCTTCGCCAACGTGGCGTTCATGCAGCGGGTCAACACGTTAGGCGGCGTCCCGGCGGCCACGGGCTGCGGTCCGGACAACGTGGGCGAAGAGGCGCGCGTGGCATTCCGCGCCGACTACTACTTCTACAAGCCCGCCGGCGCCGGCTAGAACCGGGATCGCGGCGGCGCCGACTTTGACCTCCGGCGCCGATGGTGCATCCTTCGTCCGACAATAACGACGGAGGAGAGCATCCAATGAAGCTGGCCCGCATCGCAGCCCTCGCGGCACTCACGTTCTGCGCCAACGCCCTCGCCCAGGGTTATCCGAACCGCACCATCACGCTGGTAGTGCCTTTCGCCGCGGGCGGGCCGACCGACGTGCTGGCCCGGACCCTCGGCGCTTCCATGGGCCGCATCCTCGGCCAGAGCGTGGTGATCGAGAACAAGGTCGGCGCGGGAGGGACCATCGCCGCCTCGCACGTGGCCAAGGCGAGCCCCGATGGCTACACGCTCTTCATCCACCACAACGGCATGGCGACCGCCACCGCGCTCTACCGCAAGCTGCCCTACAACCCCCTCTCCGACTTCGAGTACGTGGGGCAGGTCGCCGACGTGCCGATGACGCTGCTCGCGCGCCGCGATTTCCCCGCCAACAACCTGACGGAGCTGATCCGCTACACCAAGGCGAACCGCGAGAAGATCAACCTCGCCAACGCGGGGCTGGGCGCCGTTTCCCACCTGTGCGGCACGCTCTTCCAGAGCGCCATCGACACGCAGTTCACCACCGTCCCGTTCCAGGGCACGGGCCCCGCCATGACGGCACTCCTCGGCGGGCAGGTCGACCTCCTGTGCGACCAAACCACGCAGACGATTCCGCAGATCAAGGCCGACAAGGTGCGCTTCTACGGCGTCACCACCAAGACGCGGATCTCCGCGCTACCCGACGCGCCCACGCTCCACGAGCAGGGGCTGGCCAACTTCGAGGTCGTGGTGTGGCACGGGATCTATGCGCCGAAGGGAACGCCGCGCGAGGCGATCGACCGGGTCAACGCGGCCCTGCGTGCGGCGCTCAAGGATCCGGGGGTGGCATCCAAACTGAAGGAACTGGGGGCGGAGATCGTCCCGGAGGCCCAGCAGACTCCCGAGGGACTGCGCACGTGGCTCGCGTCGGAGATCGACAAGTGGGGCCCGGTGATCCGCGCCGCCGGCACCTTCGCCGACTGATCCCTCAATGGAAAACGCGGCCCCCGAGGGGGCCGCGCGTCCTGAATCGAGTTTCTCTTGCGGTGATTACAGGGCGCTGCGACGGCCGCGCACCATGTTGTACAGCAGAAGGACGACGATGGCGCCGATCACGGAGGCGATGAAGCCGGCGTTCTCGTTCGGGCCGTAGAAGCCCATGGCCTGGCCCAGGAACGTGGCGACCACTGCACCGACGATGCCCAGGAGCGCGGTGATGATGAAGCCGCCCGGATCACGACCCGGCATGAGGAACTTGGCGACGATGCCAACGATG
Organism: Burkholderiales bacterium; assembly: GCA_031375445.1. Taxonomy (GTDB): domain Bacteria; phylum Pseudomonadota; class Gammaproteobacteria; order Burkholderiales; family Usitatibacteraceae; genus Usitatibacter. Next base: position 1,863 of record JANMHV010000046.1, read on the forward strand.
AAACCGATCACGATTGCCCAGATGATAGTCATGGTGTCTCCTTGGGGTTAATTCCGTTTCGAGGAGTCCAATTTGAGGCCGCCGGGCACGGGCGTCTGTTGGACGCCGCTGATTCCTGCGTAGGAAACGAACGACACGCAACCGAAATCATCTGACTAAACAGACGGTTGCACTTCCTACTCGACGGTGACGGCCTTGGCGAGGTTGCGGGGCTTGTCCACGTCGGTGCCTCGCCGCAGTGCCGTGTGGTATGCGAGCAGTTGCACCGGCACGGCATGGATGATGGGTGAGAGCAGCCCCGCATGACGGGGGGTGCGGATCACGTGCACGCCCTCGCTTTCAGCGAAGTGGCTGTCGAGGTCGGCGAAAACGTAGAGCTCCCCGCCCCGCGCGCGCACCTCCTGCATGTTCGATTTCACCTTCTCCAGCAACGCATCGTTGGGTGCGATGACCACTACCGGCATCGACGCGTCCACGAGTGCCAGCGGCCCGTGCCTGAGCTCGCCCGCGGGGTACGCCTCGGCGTGGATATACGAGATCTCCTTCAACTTGAGCGCGCCCTCCAGCGCGACCGGGTAATGGATCCCGCGGCCGAGGAAAAGGGCATGGTCGCGCTTGGCGAACCGCTCCGACCACGCCTGGATCTGCGGCTCCAGGTTGAGCGCGTGCTGGATGCTGCCGGGAATGTAGCGCAGCTGGTCGATGGCGTCGGCCTCGACCGTGGGCGTGAGCCGGCCGTGGGACTTGGCGAGCGCGAGGGTGAGGGTGAAGAGGGAAACGAGCTGGGTCGTGAACGCCTTGGTCGAGGCCACGCCGATCTCGGCCCCGGCCCGGGTGTAGAAGACGAAGCGCGAGGCGCGGGGAATGGCGCTTTCGCGCACGTTGCAGATGGAGAGCGTGTGCACGTGCCCGAGCTCCTTGGCGCGCTTCAACGCTTCCATGGTGTCCAGGGTCTCGCCCGACTGGGAAATCGTCACCACCAACTGGCGCGGGTTTGGGATCGACTCGCGGTAGCGGTACTCGTGCCCGAGCTCGATGTTGCAGGGGAGCTGCGCCAGGGTCTCGATCCACTGCCGCGCCACCATGCCGCCGTAGTAGCTGGTGCCGGATGCGAGGATCAGGACGGAGTCGCACTCGCGCAACGCCCCCTCCGCACCCGCCCCGAAGAGCCCGTCCACGTCGATGCCGCCGTCGATCACGCCCTCGATCGTGTCGGATACCGCACGCGGCTGCTCGTGGATCTCCTTCTGCATGTAGTGGCGGTAGGGGCCGAGGTCGACGGCATCGGCCGACAGCGTCGACTTGTGCTCCTCGCGCGTCACCGGCTTCCCGTCGCGATCGACCACCCGCACCCCGCCGCGGGTGAGCTCGATCACGTCGCCATCCTCGAGGTACATCACCCGGTCGGTTTCCGAGATGAGGGCCGAGAAATCGGAAGCGAGGAAATTCTCCCCATCGCCGAGTCCCACCACCATCGGGCAACCCATCCGCGCGCCGGCCAAGCGTTCCGGCTCGGCGAGCGCCACCACGCCGAGGGCATAGGCGCCATGGAGGTCGGCCACCGCCCGCCGGGTGGCCTCGAACACGTCCTTCAGCTCGCGATAGTAGTGATGGATGAGGTGCGCCACGACCTCGGTATCGGTCTGCGACTCGAAGGCATAGCCCAGCTCCTTCAGGCGCGAGCGCTGCTCCTCGTGGTTCTCGATGATGCCGTTGTGCACCACGGCGATGGTCTCGTTGGAGACGTGCGGATGGGCGTTGGGCTCGGTTACACCGCCGTGCGTGGCCCATCGCGTATGGGCGATGCCGACGATGCCCTTGAGGTTCTCGGCCTTGGCAGCGTTCTCCATCTCCGAGACGCGCCCGACGCGGCGAACGCGGCGGATGGTGCCATCCACCACGGCGATGCCCGCGGAGTCGTACCCGCGGTACTCGAGGCGTTTGAGGCCCTCCGTGAGGATGGGGACTACGTTCCTGCTGGCGATTGCGCCGACGATTCCGCACATGCCCTCATTCTAGGGCATCGCGGCGGGCGGGAAAAAAACAAGCTCTCCCCGGCCTGGGGACCGGGGAGAGGCAAATCCGGGTGGCATGCTCTTGGCCTCACGTCGCCCGGGCCGGACGCGGGAGAGGAGGAGACCCGCGACCGATTGCAGTCTGCACCGTCCGGCCCGTGCCGGCTGCCGTAAATTGGTCAGCCTGGCTGCGTAATATCCGACGAATCGCGGGTGCGGGCGCGCACTCCGACCCCCGTCTTCGCCCCCGCGGCGAGCACCAGCGTGGCGAATGCCGCGCCCAGCGGCACGAAATGGCCGGCCCGAAGCAACGCAGTCGAGACCGCAAAGGCCACGACCCCGATCACTGCGGCCCAGACCCACGCATGGGGCCAGCGGCGCGCCAGGAACAACAGCGCGCAGAGCGAGGCGAGAAGGAGCTGCAGCGGGCGTGAAGCCTCGGCCGGCGCGTGGGCAAGCGCCGTCCGGATCGCCTGGGCGTGGACCACAACGGCGGGCGAATCCTCCCCGCCCGGCTCCCAGGCCGACAGGTCGAAAGGGACCGCCAGCCGGTCGCCTCCGAAGCCCTGCGTCACCCCGAAGAGCACGATGCGGTCGCGGAAGAGCCGCTGGACCATCGCATCGTCCTGCATGGCGAGCAGGTTCCTCAGCGGCACTGCGAGCACCGGGTCTCCCAGCCCATAGTCGATGAGCCCTTCCGAGCAGCGCTTTTCCAGGGCGCGGCAGAGGCGTCCGGTGAGCGTCGGGAAGCCGCCGTCCTCGGTTGGAACCAGGAGGGAGAAACGCCGCGCGACACCGTCGCCATCCACTGCGGCAAGCCCGAGCCCCAGGCGCTTTTCTCCCAGCAGCGCGAGGAAGGGTGGATGGATACGCCGCGCCGAGCGCGTCGCCGGGTCGATCTCGAGCGTGGCGACGAAGGGAGAGGCGCCGATCGCATCGGCGAGGCCCGCGAAGAGAGCTCGGTCCAACCCCGGCTTCACGTTCTCGAAAGTGCGGTCGGGCAACGGCAGGTTGAATACCACGGCACGGGGACGGGCCTGGGAGACGCGGGTGAGGGCCCGGCCGATCGAGGCGTGCCAAAGGGGCGGAGGCTCCGGAAGCGCGGCGAGCGAGACCTCATCCACGCCGACCACGATCACCTCGTCGGGGGTCGCGCGGACCTCGAGCTTGCGAAGCAACCGCCACTGGGCGTCCAGCAGCGAGTGATCGGCACGTTCGGACCACGGAGTGAGGGAGACGAGGAACCCCGCCACGGCGATCGCGGCCACGGCGAAAGCCCGGGAGCCGCGCCGGGCCGCACCGGAAGTTGGCGTCATGGGGCCGTATCTTAACGCGGGGGTGCGGCGATGCTAGACTGCGGCTCTCCCTCGCGCGCCCGAACAGAAAAAAATGACCGGGGACTCTCCCAGCGCCGCACAGCTGAGCGCAATCACCGAGCCCTTCGTCCGGCAGCTCGCCTCCCTCGGCCGCCTGCGCTCCTATCCGAAGAATACGGTGTTCATCACCGAGGGCGACTCGAGCGATTCGGTGTTCGTGATCCTCACCGGCAAGGTGAAGGTGTTCATCGCCGACACCGAGGGGCACGAGATGATCCTCGACATCCAGGGCCCGGGCGAATACGTGGGCGAGATGGCGCTCGACGGCAATCCACGCTCCGCATCGGTGATGACGCTCGAATCAACGGCGTTCTCCGTGGTGGCGCGCGACCCGATTCGCGAGGCGATCCGGCGCGACCCGGATTTCGCCCTCGACATCATCGCCAAGATCATCGACCGCGCCCGGCTTGCCACCAACAGCGTGAAGGACCTGGCGCTGCTGGACGTCTACGGGCGCGTGGCGCGCCTGCTGCTCACCCTCGCCGTCGAGCAGGAAGACGGCAAGCTGATGATCCCCGAGAAGCTGACCCAGCAGGAAATCTCCGAACGGGTGGGCGCCTCGCGCGACATGGTGAGCCGGATCTTCCGAGACCTCACGGCGGGCGGCTACATCAGCGTCGAGAACCGAATCATCACCATCAACAAGAAGCCGCCGGCCCGCTGGTAGCCCCGGTTGTGCGGAATATTCCGCGCCGCCGTCCCTCATTCCTCCGTCTCCGCGCGCCGGCAGCGAGGCTAGCCTTGGTCCTGCCGGGAGGTTGCCTCCCGGAAAACCGAGGATTCCCGATGACCGCCGATCCACGCCCGGACAAGGGCGCACCCGAGCCGCCGGAGGATGCCGTGCGCGGAGCGCTGGCGATGGTGTTCCGGGCGATCGCACTCGCGATGCTGGCGCTGGCCATCGGCGCGGGCGCGAGCCTCCTCGTCATGAAGAACACGGGAGCCCAGGGAATCGTCTCCGGCCCCGGCTGAGGCCCCGCGTCACTTCTTCTTGCGGGGGCGCTGCCAGTCGGGCTTGGTGACCTGCTTCTTGGGATTCAGGGTGAGGCCGCCGGGGGGAACGTCATCGAAGATGGTGGCGCCGGCGGCCACCGTGGCGCCGCGTCCCACGGTCACGGGCGCGACCAGCTGCACATCCGAGCCGATGTGGACGTCATCCTCGATCACGGTGCGGTGCTTGTGGGCGCCATCGTAGTTGCACGTGATGGTCCCGGCGCCGATGTTCACGTCGCGGCCAACCGTCGAATCCCCCACGTAGGCGAGGTGGTTCGCCTTGCTGCCACGGCCGAAGCTGCTCGCCTTCACTTCGACGAAGTTGCCGATGTGGACCTCGTCGTCCAGGACTGTGCCGGGCCGCGTGCGGGCATAGGGCCCGATGCGCGCGTTGGCGCCAATGCGGGTCTCCTCGAGGAGGGAGAACGGCTTGATCTCGGTTCCCGCGCCGACCTCCACATCGCGCAGCACGCAATTCGCACGCACCTGCACGCCATCGCCCAGTACCACCCGACCCTCGAACACGCAGTTCACGTCGATGAAGACGTCGCGCCCGCACTCGAGCGCGCCGCGCACGTCGATGCGCTCCGGGTCGGCAAGCCCGACTCCCGCCGCCAGCAACCGCGCCGCCTCGGCGCGCTGGAAGTGCCGCTCGAGAGTCGCCAGCTCTACTTTGCTGTTGACCCCCAGGCACTCGTAGTCGCGCCCCGGCTGGCGCACTTCGATGGCCACCCCATCGGCGACGGCCGCGGCGATCAAATCGGTGAGGTAGTACTCACCTTGGGCATTGTCATTCTTCAGGCGCTGCAGCCAGTCGCCGAGCCGCGCCTGGGGAACGACCATGATCCCGGTGTTGATCTCCCGGACTTTCTTCTCCTCCGGGGTCGCGTCCTTCTCCTCGACGATGCGCTCGACACGGCCGGACGCACCGCGAACGATGCGCCCATAGCCCTTGGGGTGGGCGAGGTTCTGGGTCAGGAGGCCGACGCTGTCCATGCCGGCAGCAAGCACCAACTCTCGCAGTGTGCCTGCGGAAATCAGGGGAACATCGCCATACAGTACAAGCACTTGCCCACCCGCAAGAAGGTGAGGAAGCGCTTGCATCACGGCGTGACCGGTGCCGAGCTGGACGGCTTGAATGCCCCACGTCAGGTCCGGCTGCCCCGAGAGGGCGTTTCGCACCTGGTCGCCGCCGTGCCCGATCACGACGCACACGCTCTTCGTGCCGAGCTCGCGCGCGGCATCGAGCACGTGGACCAGCAACGGACGACCGGCGAGGGGATGCAGGACCTTGGGGAGATCCGAGTGCATGCGCTTGCCCTGGCCTGCGGCGAGGACTACGACCTGGAGGGATGCGGAAGGAGAGCTCATGGGCGGTGGAAGCGTACAAAACAAAAAGGGCAGGGTTTGACCCCTGCCCGGATGTGTTGCGCCTCTAATCAGGGAGTCGTAGATCCCCCCGAACTACTGGAGGAATTCTAGCACTTCAGCGCCTCTGCCGCAGCTTGCGGATCGAGGCGATCTGGGCGGCGGCCTCGGCGAGCTCGGTCTGAGCCCTGACGAGGTCGATCTCGCCGGAGCGATTGACCAGCGCCTCCTTGGCCCGGCGCTCGGCTTCCATCGCCTTGGCCTCGTCGAGGTCATGGGCACGCACCGACGTATCGGCAAGCACCGTGACCCGGTCAGGCTGGACTTCCATCATGCCGCCGGAGACGTAGATCACTTCCTCCTCGCCGTTGCCGATGAGGACGCGGACGGTGCCGGGCTTGATGCGGGCGAGCAGCGGGGTGTGCTCGGGCATGATCCCGAGCTCGCCGCCCTCGGCGGGCGCGATCACCATTTCGGCGGCGCCGGAGAAGATCGCCTGCTCGGCGCTGACGATGTCGACCTGGAGGGTCTTGGCCATTACTGCAGCGTCTTGGCTTTTTCGAACGCTTCCTCGATCGGGCCAACCATGTAGAAGGCCTGCTCGGGGAGGCTGTCGCACTCGCCGTTGACGATCATGTTGAAGCCCTTGATCGTGTCCTTGAGGGAGACGTACTTGCCGGGCGATCCGGTGAACACCTCGGCCACGTGGAACGGCTGCGACAGGAAGCGCTGGATCTTCCGCGCGCGGCCGACGGCGAGCTTGTCTTCCGGAGACAACTCGTCCATGCCCAGGATCGCGATGATGTCGCGCAGCTCCTTGTAGCGCTGCAGCACCGCCTGCACCGCGCGCGTGGTGTTGTAGTGCTCCTCGCCGATCACGTTCGGGTCGACCTGGCGCGAGTTCGAATCGAGGGGGTCCACGGCGGGGTAGATGCCGAGCGACGCGATGTCGCGCGACAGCACGACCGTGGCATCGAGGTGGCCGAAGGTGGTCGCGGGCGACGGGTCGGTCAGGTCGTCGGCGGGGACGTACACCGCCTGGATCGAGGTGATCGAGCCCTTCTTGGTGGACGTGATGCGCTCCTGCAGCCGACCCATCTCCTCGGCGAGGGTGGGCTGGTAGCCCACGGCCGACGGCATGCGACCCAGCAGCGCCGAGACTTCCGTGCCGGCGAGCGTGAAGCGGTAGATGTTGTCCACGAAGAACAGGATGTCGCGGCCCTCGTCGCGGAAGCGCTCGGCCATGGTGAGGCCGGTGAGCGCCACGCGCAGGCGGTTGCCCGGGGGCTCGTTCATCTGGCCGAACACCATCGCCACCTTGGACTCGCCCAGGTTCTCGAGGTTGACGACGCCCGAATCGGCCATCTCGTGATAGAAGTCGTTGCCCTCGCGGGTGCGCTCGCCCACGCCGGCGAACACCGACAGGCCGCTGTGTGCCTTAGCGATGTTGTTGATGAGTTCCATCATGTTCACCGTCTTGCCCACGCCGGCGCCGCCGAACAGGCCGACCTTGCCGCCCTTGGCGAACGGGCACACCAGGTCGATCACCTTGATGCCGGTTTCCAGCAGGTCTTGCGACGGG
>JANMHV010000052.1:0-9057 GCA_031375445.1 Burkholderiales bacterium
TCCCATTAATCCCATTCATCCCCATTCCCGGGTTTACTGCCAGCATCACTCTGCCTCGCCGCACCGAGACAACGCCGACGGAATGCTGAACCGCCCGCAAGGTCCAACCCCCCATGCCCGCCACCGCCTTCCCGCTACCACCGCCCATCGAGCCGATGCTCTCCCGTGTCGCGGAGGAAATCCCGCCCGAAGGCGCCTTCCTCTACGAACCCAAGTGGGACGGCTTCCGCGCCCTGGTGTTCCGCGGCGATGACGACGTCTACATCCAGAGCCGGGACTCCAAGCCCCTGGACCGCTACTTCCCCGAGCTGCACGCGGCACTACTCGAACGCCTGCCCCCGGGGTGCGTGGTCGATGGCGAGATCGTCATAGCGACGAAGAAGGGCCTCGATTTCGACGCGTTGCAGATGCGCCTGCACCCCGCCGCCTCGCGCATCGCCAAGCTGGCGCTGGCCACCCCCGCCGCCTTCGTGGCCTTCGACCTGCTGGCCGAGGCCGGCAAGGATCTCCGCGGCTCTCGGCAATCGGAGCGTCGAGTCCGGCTGGAGAAGCTGCTGCGCCGCGTGAAGCCGCCGGTGTTCGTGACCCCCATGACCCGCGACCGCGCCGTGGCCCTCGACTGGCTCGCGCGCTTCGAGGGCGCCGGGCTCGATGGCGTGATCGCCAAGCCCGAGGCGAGCCCCTACCTCCCCGGCAAGCGCGCCATGTGGAAGGTGAAGCACGTTCGCACCGCCGATTGCGTCGTGGGGGCGGCTTTCGCTGGCACAAGGATGGCGAGGGCATCGTGGGCTCGCTGCTGCTCGGCCTCTACGACAAGAAGGGCACTCTGCACCACGTGGGGGTCGCCTCGGCGTTCACCATGGATCGCCGCCGCGAGCTGACGAAGGAGCTCGAACCCCTGCGCAAGGACGCGCTGAAGGACCACCCGTGGCGCGAATGGGAGGCGGGTAGCAATTCGAAGCGCATGCCCGGCGCCACCAGCCGCTGGACCGGGGGCAAGGACCTCACGTGGGAGCCCCTGCAGGCGAAGCTCGTGGTGGAGGTGAAGTACGACCACCTCCAGGGCGACCGCTTCCGCCACGCCGCACACTTCTTGCGCTGGCGGCCGGACAAGGCACCGGAACAGTGCCGCTACGACCAGCTCGAGGTCACTCCGGCTTTCGAGCTCGGGAAGGTGTTTTCGGCTTGAAGGACTAGCCGCAGCCCCGCTTGGCACCATGTTTGCGTTTGAACCCCGCCCCGGAATACAGTGGGCCCACGCACGCGTGTCCAGACGCAAAACCAAAAACCAGGGAGCTGCCATGAACGAGCACGACCTCCGCGAACTCATCGCCGACGTGAAGCGCGGGCAGGTCTCCCGCCGGGAATTCATCCGCACCCTGGTGGGCCTGGGCCTCACGGTGCCCATGGCCGGCCACCTCCTCATGCACGCCGGGGTCGCCCAGGCGCAGCCCGCCTTCGTCTACAAGCCCACCAAGCGGGGCGGCGGGGGCCTGCTCAAGATGCTGTGGTGGCAGGGCCCGACGCTCCTCAATCCCCATTTCGCGGTCGGCACCAAGGACCAGGATGGCTCCCGAGTCTTCTACGAGCCGCTCGCGAGCTGGGACCCCCAGGGCAACCTGGTGGCGGTGCTGGCCGAGGTCATCCCCACGCTCCAGAACGGCGGCCTTTCCCCCGACGGCAAGAGCGTCACCTGGCGCATCAAGAAGGGCGTCACCTTCCACGACGGCAAGCCGCTCACCGCCGACGACCTGGTGTTCAACTGCGAATATGCGCAAGACCCGGCCACGGCCGCGGTCACCATCGGCACCTACAAGGACGTGAAGTGCGAAAAGATCGACTCGCACACGGTGAAAGTGGTCTTCAACAAGCCCACGCCCTTCTGGGCCGACCCCTTCGTCGGCAACCGCGGCATGATCATCCCCAAGCACCTCTTCGATGCCTACCGCGGCGGCAAGTCGCGCGATGCGCCGCAGAACCTGGCGCCGGTGGGCACCGGCCCCTACAAGTTCGTGGACTTCAAGCCGGGCGACATGGTGCGCGGCGCGATCAATCCGAACTACCACATGGCGAACAAGCCCTACTTCGACGCGATCGAGATGAAGGGCGGCGGCGATGCGGTATCGGCGGCGCGTGCGGTCATCCAGACCGGCGAGTTCGACTTCGCGTGGAACATGCAGGTGGAGGACGAGATCCTGAAGCGACTCGAAGCCGGCGGCAAGGGCCGCGTGCTCATCGCCCCGGGCGGCGGCCTCGAGCACATCCAGATCGCCAACGCGGACCCGTGGAACGAGGTGGAAGGCGAGCGCGCCAGCATCAAGAGCAGGCACGCCACCCTCACCGAGAAGCCGGTGCGCGATGCGCTGAACCTGCTGCTCGACCGGCAATCGATCCAGGACCACATCTACGGCCGCACCGGAGTCGTCACCGCGAATTTCCTCAACGAGCCACCCAAGTTCAAGTCGACCAACACCAAGTGGGAATTCAGCGTCGACAAGGCCAACCAGGTGCTCGAAAGCGCGGGCTGGAAGCGGGGCGGCGACGGCGTGCGCGAGAAGGGCGGCAAGAAGTTGAAGTACGTCTTCCAGACCTCCACCAACGCGCCGCGCCAGAAGGCCCAGGCCATCTACAAGCAGGCGTGCCAGAAGGCGGGCATCGACCTCGAGTTGAAGAGCGTCGCCGCCTCGGTGTACTTCTCCTCCGACGTCGGTAACCCCGACACCTACACCAAGTTCTTCAGCGACATCCAGATGTACAACACCACCATGACGCAGCCCGATCCCGAGCTCTTCATGAACCAGTTCTGCTCCTGGGAAGTGGCGAGCAAGGCCAACAAGTGGCAGGGCCGCAACATCACGCGCTGGGTGAACAACGATTACGACGTCGCGTACCGGGCGGCCGAGTCCGAGCTCGATCCGGTGAAGCGCGCCGTGCACTTCATCCGCATGAACGATCTCCTGATCGAGAACCGCGTGGTGATTCCGGTCTCCAACCGCCCCACCGTGAGCGCCTGCTCCACCAAGCTCAACATGGTGCTCTCCGGCTGGGACAACAACACCTGGGCGCTCCAGGACTGGTACCGGGAAGCCTGAGCGGCACGCCGCCTTGGGCGCGTACCTGCTGCGACGGCTGCTGATCGCGGTTCCCAGCCTCATCGGCATCAGCATCGTCCTCTTCACGGTGCTGGCGCTGGCGCCCGGGGACCCGTTCGAGGAGCTCGCCACCAACCCCAACATCCCGGCCGAGGTGCGCGCCAACCTGCGGACACAGTTCGGGCTCGATGACCCGGTGCCGGTGCGCTACACGCGCTGGCTCACCTCGATGGTGAAGGGCGACTGGGGCTTCTCGTTCGCGAGCCGCATCGACGTGGACAAGCTGATCCTGCAGCGCCTGCCGGTGACGCTCTTCGTGATCGGGTCGTCGCAGATCCTGGCACTCCTCATCGCGATACCGGTGGGCGTATTCGCGGCAACACGCCCGTATTCCATCTTCGACCAGGTGGCCAACACCCTCGCCTTCGTGGGCTTTTCGCTCCCCACGTTCTTCACCGGGCTCCTCTTCATCCTGCTCTTCTCGATCAACCTCGGATGGTTTCCATTCGTGTATCGAGCGGACATCTCGGAGACCGGGTGGCGCTGGTGGTGGGAGCACTTTCGCCAGTCGATCATGCCGATCATGGTGCTGGGGCTATTCCAGGGTGCGGCGTGGACGCGCTACGTGAGGAGCGCCGTGTTGGACGTGATCCGCCTCGATTACGTGACGACCGCGCGCTCCAAGGGCCTGGCCGAGCGCACGGTGATCATCAAGCACGCGCTGCGCAACGCGCTGATCCCGGTGGTGACGCTGGTAGCGCTGCAGATGCCCGCCATCTTCGGCGGCGCCATCGTGACCGAGCAGATCTTCCGCGTGCCCGGCATCGGGTCGCTGCTCATCAGCGCCATCCTCGCCAACGACACGCCGGTGATCATGGCGGTGACGTTCGTCTTCGCCTGCCTCGTGATCGCCTTCAACCTCATCGCCGACATCCTCTATGGCTGGCTCGACCCCCGCATCGCCTACCGTTGACTCGGCAGGCGCCGTACTCGCGCCCGCCCGGAAGAACGCGCCGCGCTCCGAGGCGTGGCGCCGCTTCCGCCGCCACAAGCTGGCGCTCCTGGGCACCGTGATCCTAGTGTTCCTGGTGCTCGCGGTGCTGGTGGGCCCGTGGATCTGGAAGGTGCCGATCAACGAGATCGACTTCACCGCGCGGCTGAAGGGCCCGTCGTGGGCGCACCCGCTGGGCACCGACGACCTGGGCCAGGACATCCTCGCGCGCATGCTCTACGGCGGGCGCATCTCCATCGCCGTGGGGGTGGCGGCGATGTTCATCGCGATCCTCGTCGGCGTCGTCATCGGCGCCATCGCGGGTGTCGCGCGCGGCAGCGTCGATACCGCGCTCATGTGGGTCACCGACCTGTTCCTCTCCCTTCCCCAGCTGCCGCTGCTGCTCCTCATCATCTATCTCTTCCGCGATTCGCTGAAGAAGATCGTGGGGCCCGAGATGGGGGTCTTCATCCTCATCGTGATCGTGATCGGCGGCTTCCGCTGGATGCCGGTGGCACGCCTCGTGCGCGCGCAGTTCCTGTCGCTGCGGGAAAAGGAGTTCGTCGAGGCGGCACGCGCCTTGGGCGCTTCGCCCCTGAGGCAAGTGGTTCGCCACATCCTGCCCAACGCCATGGGCCCGGTGATCGTCGCCGCCACCATCGATGTGGCCGCGGCGATCATCGCCGAATCCACCCTCTCGTTCCTCGGTCTCGGCTTCCCGCCCGACATCCCCACCTGGGGGCGCCTGCTCTACGACGCCAAGGACTACCTCGACATCGCACCCTACTGGGCGCTCTTCCCCGGCACCGCCATCTTCCTGGCAGTCCTGTCGATCAACTACATCGGCGATGGCCTCCGCGACGCCTTCGACCCGCGGCGGGTGATGTGAGTGGCTGAGCGCCTCCTCGAGATCCGCGGGTTGAAGACCCACTTCGCCACCGACGACGGCATGGTGCACGCAGTCGACGGCGTCAACCTCCACGTCGATGCGGGCGAAACCCTCGGCGTGGTGGGCGAATCCGGCAGCGGCAAGAGCGTCACGGCATTCACGGTGATGCGCCTGCTGCCGATGCCCCCGGCGCGCATCGTGGCGGGCGAGGTGCTGTGGCGCGGCCGCGACCTGCTGAAGGTTTCCGAGAACGAGATGCGCAAGCTGCGCGCGCGCGAGATCGCCATCGTGTTCCAGGAGCCGATGACGTCGCTGAACCCGGTGTACAGCGTGGGCGAGCAGATCGCCGAGGTGCTGCGCCTGCACGAGGGGTTTTCGCGGCGCGCGGCGCTCGACCGTGCCGCGCAGATGCTCGAGGTTGTGAAGATCCCCAACCCCGCCAAGCGCGTGCGCGACTACCCGCACCAGTTCTCCGGCGGCATGCGCCAGCGCGTGATGATCGCGATGGCGCTTTCCTGCAACCCGAAGCTGCTGATCGCCGACGAGCCCACCACGGCGCTGGACGTCACCATCCAGGCGCAGATCCTCGAGCTGATGGACGAGCTGAAGGCTCGCCTCGGCATGGCGGTTCTTTTGATCACCCACGCGATGGGAGTGATCGCGGAAACTGCCCAGCGCGTCGTCGTGATGTACGCCGGGCACGTGGTCGAGGAAGCGTCGGTGCGCGAGCTCTTCGCCTCGCCGCGGCATCCGTATACGCAGGGCTTGATCCGTTCCATTCCCAAGCTCGCGGATAGCCGCGCGCCCGTGGAAGGTCACCGCCGCACCCTCGACGCCATCGCCGGCGTCGTCCCCAGCCTCCTCGATCCGCCGCCCGGTTGCCGCTTCGCCTCGCGCTGCCCCCACGTCATGGACAAGTGCCGCACCGCCACGCCACCGCTTCGAGAAGTCGTGATCGGTCACAAGGTCGCCTGCGTGCTGGCATGAGCGCGACCCTCCCCCTCCCCCTGGCCACCGTTCCCGAGAGCGGCGCGCCGCTGCTCCAGGTGCGGGACCTCGTGAAGCACTTCCCGGTGAAGGGCGGCGTCTTCTCGCGCGAGGTCGAGCGGGTGCACGCCGTCGATGGCGTGAGCTTCGACGTGCGCTCCGGAGAAACCCTCGGGCTGGTGGGCGAATCCGGCTGCGGAAAATCCACCACCGGCCGCTGCATCCTGCGGCTCATCGAGCCCACCTCCGGCAGCGTGCGCTTCGACGGCCGCGAGGTGACCACACTCGAGGGCGGCGACCTGCAACGCCTGCGCCGCGAGATGCAGATCATCTTCCAGGACCCGTTCGCGTCGCTGAATCCCAGGATGACCGTCGGCGCCATCGTGGGCGAGGCGCTCACCATCCACGGCCTCGCCGCCAACTCGGGGGCGCATGACGATCGCGTGGCGGAGTTGCTGGAATCCGTGGGGCTCTCGGCGGCCCACGCGCGGCGCTATCCGCACGAGTTCTCCGGCGGCCAGCGGCAGCGCATCGGCATCGCGCGCGCGTTGGCCGTTTCGCCGCGCCTCGTGATCTGCGACGAGCCAGTCTCCGCGCTCGACGTCTCGATCCAGGCGCAGGTGATCAACCTGCTGGACGAATTGCAGCGGAAGCTCGACCTCACCTACCTCTTCATCGCCCACGACCTCTCGGTGGTGGCGCACATCAGCACCCGGGTGGCGGTGATGTACCTGGGGCGCATCGTCGAGATCGCGCCGGCGGGCGAGCTGTACGGAAATCCGAAGCACCCCTACACCGAGGCGCTGCTCTCCGCGGTGCCGGTGCCTGATCCCACCCGGCAGAAGAAGCGGATTGCGCTGCAGGGGGATGTGCCCAATCCCATCCGGCCTCCCTCCGGCTGCCACTTCCACACGCGGTGCCCCCTCAAGCAGGACATCTGCACGAAGGAGTCCCCGCCTTTGGTGGAAGGTGCTGCGGGGCACGCCGTGGCCTGCCACTTCCGGGGTGCTTGAACAAACTAAACCTGGGGATGGGGATGAATGGGATTAATGGGATAAACCAAGGGTTGAACACGAAGGCTGCGATCACCAGCACTCAAATGTCACGCCACTCACCGCCCGCCCCACTCCTTTTCTATCCCATTCATCCCATTGATCCCATTCATCCCCATCCCCCGAAGAGCCGCGAGAAAAATCAACGAATGGAGCTGCGCTCCCGCAAGATCCGTTGCTCGTCCTGCGGCCAGTAGGAACGGTTGCCGCAGGTGCGGTTCAAGTCCTCGGTATCCCCATTGAACATCGAAGCCGCGGAATTCATCTCCTCCACCCGCCGGTTGTGCGCATCGGACCGCGTGTTGTAGCGATCCACCGCGGCGTAGTCACGGGTATCGAGCCGGCGTAGCTCATCGGCCAGCATCTCCGTCTCCCGGTCCAGCTGCGCCTTGCGGCGATCGAGGCGCGTGCCGCGCTCCTGGTGGGCTTCGTCGCGCTCCATGCATGAGCGCAGCTCCCCGCGGGTCTGCACCGGGGCGCGGTCGTAGGTGTATTGGGCATTCGCGGCGAAAGGTGCTGCGAGCACCGCGAGGGCTAGGGCGATCTTCTTCATGGCGTGTTTCCTTGCATCGGTTTCGATAAGGTCCGACACCCCCTTCCACGGTAAGTTTTGCAATGCCGTGCGCCGTATGATCCGGTATGACCTACGCCCGCATGATCTGGATGGCCGGGGGCGCGCTGGCGCTCTACGGAGCCGTGCGCGCGATGCCGCTTGTACCCTGCTGGGGCGCCTTCCTGCTGGTGGCCGTGGTGGCATGGCCCATCTGGCGCGCCCACGCCGAGGCCTCGATCTTCGTGCGGCGCGCGGTGCTCGAAGGCGTGACCCACGCCGACAGCCGCGTGCGGCGCTGGTTCTGGAGCGGCAGGCTCTCCTCCATCCTCCACGGGTTCGCGGCGTTCGCCTGGTCGGCGGGGCTCGTGGCTTTCGCCGCGACCCTCTCGATCGGGCACTGGGTCGTGGTCGCCGCCGACGTGGCGCTCCTCGCCTTCGCGGGGGCGAGCATCGAGCGCTACCTCGCGCGCGACGTGCGCCCGGGGCAGGAGGCACTGGTGGCGCGGCGCTGGCCGCTGCTGCTCGGCAACGTGGCTTTCCTAGCCATTGCGTTCATGGCGGTGGATTTCTTCTGGGCGGGCAGCGTCGACACGCGCGGGTTCGCGTGGCACGAGGTCGCCGAGCGCGCGTACTCGAAGGCGTTCGAGGCGGCCGCCTGTCCCACCGTGGGTGTGGTCACCGGCGCGGTGGCGGCCATCGACCGCCTCACCTGGCACGCGGCCCAGGTGCTGATTCCCGGGCTTCCGAACGTGGCGATGCGCATCGCGGCGTGGCTCATGGTGCTGCTGCAGGCGGGCGTCCTGGCTTATGCGCTCACGCGGCTGATGCTGGGTATGGCGATCGCCTCGGAGCGCGCGATCGCCGGGAGCGTCTCGGCGCGGTCGCCGACCCGGGTGTTCCTGTTCACCATGGGGGGGCTGGGGCTCGTGATGCTGGCCGCGGCGTTGATGCTGCGGAATTTCGACTCGGGCGCCTTTGCATCGCGCGCCCGCAACGTGGTGGCCTGGGCCAACCCGTGCCGTCCCGATGCGCAGGCGGTGGCGGCGCTCGAGGGCTCGCTCGATGCGACCCTGCAGCGGGTTCGTGCCGAGGCGCACGCGCTTGCCGATGCGCGCTCGGAGGCGGCGGCGGCAGAGATCTTCGTCAACGTGGAGGCGGGGGTCGATCGTTACCTCGACTGGTACTTCACCGTGATCGGCGAATACCAGCGGCTCGGCGCCTTCGCGATGGGAGATTTCGCGGGGCTGGTGTCGCGCCAGCTCGAGCAATCGCTGTTCGGCGAGGGGGCGGCTTTCGGCGACCGGGTGGAAGCGGTGGCGCGAGTAATCGATGCGGAGGTGGAAGGGAAAATGACGGCGGTCGCGGGCGAGATGCAGGCGCGGGTTCGCGAGGGGTTGCGCGCGCAGCCGTGCCGGTTCGAGCGCGTGGATCTTTCGTTGCTGGGCAACCTGCAGCGCGACCGGCTGCGTGCCGCGGCGGCCGCGAGCGCCGGG
>JANMHV010000072.1:0-16614 GCA_031375445.1 Burkholderiales bacterium
GGATGCAGTGGTCGCGGTCGGCCGGGTTGTCCAGCGGGCCCTTCTTGTCGATGATTCGGATGCAGGCCTCATGCGTGCGGATGGTGATTTTCTTGATGTCTTCCGCGGTCTTGCCCAGGCGCAGCAGCTCCTCGTTGATCGTCATCGCCGCCTCCACCGCGGTTTGCGAGTGGAACTCCGCCGGGAAGGAGATCTTGAACAGCACGTGCTCCATCACGTAGGCGCCGTAGGGGCGCTGGAACTTGAACGCGTTGCCCTTGAAGAGTACGTCGTAGAAGCCCCAGGTCTTGGCGGTGAGGACCGACGGGTAGCCCATCTCGCCCGTCTTGGCGATGAGCGCCAGGCGCACGGCGCGCGCGGTGGCATCCCCGGCGGCCCAGCTCTTGCGGCTGCCGGTATTGGGCGAGTGGCGATAGGTGCGCAGCGACTGCCCGTCGACCCAGGCGAGGGACACGGCGTTGATGATCTCGTCGCGCGTGAGGCCCATCATCTGAGCCACCACGGCGGTGGAGGCTACTTTCACCAGCACCACGTGGTCGAGGCCGACCTTGTTGAAGCTGTTCTCCAGCGCGATGACACCCTGGATCTCGTGTGCCTTCACCATCGCGATCAGCACGTCGCGGACCGTGAGGGGCTTGGCGCCGGCGGCCACGTTGTTGCGGGAGATCCAGTCGGCGGTGGCGAGGATGCCGCCCAGGTTGTCCGAGGGATGGCCCCACTCGGCGGCGAGCCAGGTGTCGTTGAAGTCGAGCCAGCGGATCATGGTGCCGATGTTGAAAGCCGCTTGTATTGGATCGAGCTGGTGCGGCGTGCCGGGGACCTTGGCGCCGTTGGGCACCACCGTGCCGGGGACGATCGGGCCCAGGAGCTTGGTGCAGGCGGGGTACTCCAGCGCCTCGAAGCCGCAGCCCAGCGTATCCATCAGGCAATAGCGGGCGGTCTGGAGCGCCTCCTTCGAGGAGACCTTGTACTTGGTGACGTAATCGACGATGTCGGTGAGGACCTTGTCGGGTTCGGGGCGGACGTTGCTGATGTGGGCGGACATTTCTCGGTCTTGGTTAGCGGGGTTTGTCGGAAGCGGAGGCGGCCTTCGCCTTCTTCAGGAAATCGCGGTCGCGATCCGGCTTGATCACGTCGAGGACCGCCACACAGGTCCTCACCGTGCCGGTGCGCCCGGCCTGGAGGCGCTCGGCGTACTTGCGTTTCGATTCGGGGTCGGACTCGGTCCGCGCGACCGCCGCGGCATTGCGGGACTTCCACGCGTCGAAGGCGGCGCGGTGCGTGGGATCCCACTCGGTCACCGCCTCGGAGCACGCCTGGTAGCCGGCGAGTGTTCCGATGGTGGCGTCGTCGGCGCCGGCGGAAGCCCTGGCGGGTTCACCGGCTTTTGCTTTCGTGTCGCCGCGGGCAGCGGGGCCGGGGGGAGGCGCATCGAGGGTGCCCTGCTTCGCGCTGTCGGGGCAGGGCTCGGCCTGGTACACCGTCTTGCCCTCGGCCACGCACTTGAACATCGTCTGCGCGGGGACGGCGAGGGGTAGGGATGCGAGCACCAGCGCCGCGAGCTGCGTTCGCCCCATCATTTCCTCTTCGCCAGGGGCACGAACTCCTGGTCGTCGGGGCCGGTGTAGTTGGCGGCCGGGCGGATGATCTTGCCGTCGATGCGCTGCTCGATCACGTGGGCGGCCCAGCCGGAGGTACGCGAGATCACGAAGAGCGGGGTGAACATCGCGGTTGGGACACCCATCATGTGGTACGAGGTGGCGCTGTACCAGTCGAGGTTGGCGAACATGTTCTTCTCGCGGCGCATCACCTGCTCGACGCGCTCGGAGATGTCGAAGAGCTTCATGTTCTTCGCATCCTGCGACAGGCGCTTGGCCACAGCCTTGATGACCTCGTTGCGCGGGTCGGCGATGGTATAGACCGGGTGGCCGAAGCCGATGATCACCTGCCTCTCGCCGATGCGCTTCACGATGTCGGCCTCGGCCGCGTCGCCATCGTCGTAGCGGCCGATGGTGTCGAAGGCGAACTCGTTGGCGCCGCCGTGCTTGGGGCCCTTCAGCGCGCCGATGGCCCCGGTGATCGCCGAGTACATGTCGGCGCCGGTCCCCGCGATGACCCGCGCGGTGAAGGTCGACGCGTTGAACTCGTGCTCGGCGTAGAGGTTGAGCGAGGTCTGCATCGCCCGCTCCCACAGGGCCGAGGGCTTCTCGCCGTGGAGCAGGTGCAGGAAGTGGCCGGCGATCGACTCGTCGTCGGTTTCCACCTCGATGCGGCGTCCCGAGTGGGAGAAGTGGTACCAGTAGAGGAGCATCGAGCCGAGGGAGGCCATCAGTCGGTCGGCGATGTCGCGCGCCGGGGAGAGCTTGTGTTCCTCGCCCTCGGGTAGCACGCTGCCGAGCGCGGAGCACGCCGTGCGCAGCACGTCCATGGGGTGCACGGAGGCGGGGAGCGATTCGAGGATGTCCTGCACCGCGAGAGGAATGCCGCGCAGGCGCTTCAGCTTCGCCTTGTACGCCTTCAGCTCCGCCACGTTGGGCAGCTTGCCGTGCACCAGCAGGTGCGCGATCTCCTCGAATTCCGCATTCTCGGCGATGTCGAGGATGTCGTAGCCGCGGTAATGGAGATCGTTGCCGCTGCGGCCGACGGTGCACAGCGCCGTGTTGCCGGCGGTGACGCCGGAAAGCGCTACGGATTTCTTCGGCTTCGGGGTGACGGCGGGCGCGGCGGTGGCGGGGGCTTGGCTCATGTCTTAGCGGGCTTTCTGCTGGAAGAGGGCGTCGAGCTTCTGCTCGAAGTCGTGGTAGCCGAGGTACTTGTAGAGGTCGTCGCGCGTCTGCATGGTGGGCACCACGTTCTTCGCATGGCCGTCGCGGCGCAGCGCCGAATAGACGTTGAGCGCCGCCTGGTTCATCGCGCGGAAGGCGGAGAGGGGATACAGCACCATGTCCGTGCCGGTGGTGGCCAGCTCTTCCACCGTGAAGAGCGGCGTCTTGCCGAACTCGGTGATGTTGGCGAGGATCGGCACCTTCACCGCCTCCTTGAAGCGCTTGTACATCGCGAGGTCGGTGATCGCCTCGGGGAAGATGCCGTCGGCGCCCGCTTCGACGCAGGCGACTGCCCGCTCCACCGCGGCCTCGAGGCCCTCGTTGGCGAGCGAGTCGGTGCGGGCGAGCACGAAGAAATCGGGGTCGGTTTTCGCGTCCACGGCGGCCTTGATGCGATCGACCATCTCCTGCTTGGAAACGAGCTCCTTGCCCGGGCGATGGCCGCAGCGCTTGGCGCCGACCTGGTCCTCGATATGCATGGCGCCCGCGCCCGCCTTGATGAGGGACTTGACCGTGCGCGCCACGTTGAAGGCGCTGGAGCCGAAGCCCGTGTCCACGTCGACGAGCAAGGGCAGGTCGCACACATCGGTGATGCGGCGCACGTCGATCAGCACGTCCTCGAGCCCGGAGATGCCGAGGTCGGGAAGGCCGAGCGAGCCGGCAGCCACGCCGCCGCCCGAGAGGTAGATCGCCCTGAACCCGCTCGCCTTGGCGAGGGTGGCGTGGTACGCGTTGATGGCTCCGGGAATCTGGAGCGGCTTTTCTTCCTGAAGGGCTTTTCTGAATTTTGCGCCGGGGGTCATATTGGGGAGGCCGTTTGTGGAACCACAGATGGACACAGATGGACACAGATAAGGACAATGATTGTCATTCGTGGCTACGTTCACCAGCTTCGAGGTTCGACCCCGCATTGCCTTTATCCGTGTTCATCTGTGGTTTCGTTTTGGGGTCATGGGAACCATCTATTTTAGGCTCACTGGCCTGCTTCCAGCTTCTCGATCATGTCGGCCAGCGCCAATAGCCGCCGCGCCCCCTTCACGTGGTGGCCCTCGACGAGGCGGCCGTTGACGACCACGGTGCCGCGGCCCTCCCGGTTCGCCTGCTCGAGGGCATCGATCACCTCGGTGGCGGCGGCGAGGTCGTGGGGTTTCGGGGTGAAGGCATCGTTGCAGTAAGGCAGCTGGAAGGGGTGCACCAGGCTCTTGCCGTCGAAGCCCAGGTCGCGCGCGAGGCGGCAGCCGTACTCGAAGGACTGCATGTCCTTCAGGTCCGTGGAGATGCCGTCGACCACCGAGCGGTCGAAGGCGCGCCCGGCCAGCAGCACGTGCGCGAGGCTGTGGGCCACGGCTACGCGATCGGGCGTGCGCCGGCCGTGCAGCTGGTTCAGCAGGTCGGAAGTGGCCACCACGATGCAGGCGATGCGGTCGGAAGAGGCGGCGATCTCCTCGGCCCTCAGGACCCCGAGGGGGCTCTCGATCATCACCATCACCGGCAGGTGGCTGCCGCCGGAAGCATCGAGGAGCGCCAGCGCCGCCTCGACGTCGGCCTTCGACTCGATGTTGGGAAAGAGCATGGCGTCGGCCCCCACGCGCGCCATCGCCTGCACGTCCTCGCGGCCCCAGGGCGAATCGAGGTCGTTCACGCGGACCACTACCTCGCGCCGTCCGTAGCCCCCGGCCAGCACCGCCTCCGAGACGAAGCGGCGCGAGTCCACCTTCTTCTCCACCAGGATCGGGTCGCCCAGGTCGAGGATCACCGAATCGACGCTGAGCGTTCGCGCCTTGTGCAGGTAGCGCTCGTTGCAGCCCGGCACGTACAGCATCGATCGGCGGGGGCGGTAGTAGGGATTCATGCGGTCAACCCGTTGATCGGGAAGGGGAAATGAGATATCGTCTCAGGAGTGATAACTTGTATCTTATATAAGACACCGGAAAATTGCTATGGTAGGATCGCCGTTCCCATGAAGAAGACCGCCGGCACGCCCGCGTTCAGGCCCCTCTACGAGCAGATCAAGATCCTGCTCACGCATGGACTCGTCGCGGGCGAATGGAAGCCGGGGGAGGCGATCCCTTCGGAAACCGAGCTCGCCTCGCGCTACAACGTGAGCCAGGGCACGGTTCGCAAGGCGATCGACGAGCTCGCCTCCGAGCACATCCTGATGCGCCGCCAGGGCAAGGGCACCTTCGTCGCCTCGCACAACGAGCCGGACTATCGCTACCGGTTCCTCCGGGTCATGCCCGACGGCGGCGAGAAGCTGCACCCCAAGAACCTGTTTTTCGGCCTCGAGCGCGCCAAGGCCCACGGCGACGCGGCCCATGCCCTCGGGCTGCCCCCCGGCACCACCACCCTCACTTTCAAGCGCGTCATGTCGTTCGACGGCCGTCCCATGATCCTGGACGAGATCGTGTTCGACGCGCGCCAGTTTCCGGGGCTCACGCTCGCGGAGCTGGAGGAGTTCAACGGCTCCGTCTACAGCTTCTACGAGAGCGTCTTCGGCGTGCGCATGATCCGCGCCGAGGAGCGGCTGCGGGCGGTGGCGGCCGACGGCATGGCGGCCGCGCACCTCAAGGTGCCCGTGGGCACGCCGCTGCTGTGCGTCGACCGCATCGCGTTCACCTATGGGGACAAGCCGGTGGAATGGCGCCGCGGGCTGTGCCTCACCGACGGCTTCTCATACTTCAACGAGCTGTCCTGATAAAATCGCAATCCGCCGACAGGAATAAAAAGATGAGCTCCGCGCCCAAGCCACGACCGAAGTACTACGACCTCAACCTGGCGCACCTTCCGCCCCCGGGCGTGGTCTCGATCCTGCACCGCGTTTCCGGCCTGCTGCTCTTCTTCCCGATCCTGCCGTGTGTGCTGTACCTGATGCAGGGCGTGCTGGGCTCGCCGGAGTCGTACGCGCAGTGGCGCGATTTCTTCTCCCGCCCCCTGGTGAAGCTGGTGATGATCGGCGTGGTGTGGCTGTACGCGCACCACTTCTGGGCCGGCATCCGCTACCTGCTGCTCGACCTCCACATCGGCATCGACAAGGCGCCCGCGCGTGCCTCGGCGGTGGCGGTGCTGGTGCTCGGCGTGGTGACGACACTCCTCGTCGCCTGGAGGCTCTGGTGAAGCCCTATACGAAGAACCCGGTCGGGGCCCACTACGGCACCGGCGACTGGCTGCTGCAGCGCCTCACCGCCGTGGTGATGGCGGCGTTCACCGTGGGGCTCCTGGTGTGCGTCCTGTGGCACGCGCCGGCGAGCCAGGCCGACTGGAAGGCGATCTTCGGTGGCACCTTCGTGCGCCTTGCCACCATGCTTTTCTTCGCGTCGCTGCTCTACCACGCGTGGGTCGGCATGCGCGACATCCTCATGGATTACGTGAAGCCCACGGGCCTGCGTCTCATGCTGCAGCTCGCCGTGGGCCTGGTACTTCTCCTCTATCTCATCTGGTCGGCCTCGATTCTCTGGGGGCGATGAAACCATGACCATTCCGGTTCGCAAATTCGACGCGGTGATCGTAGGGGCGGGCGGCTCCGGCATGCGCGCTTCCCTCGAGCTCGCCGAGGCAGGCCTCAAGGTCGCTGTGCTCTCCAAGGTGTTCCCCACGCGCTCGCACACGGTGGCGGCGCAGGGCGGCATCGGTGCCGCGCTGGGCAACATGGGCGAGGACAGCTGGCTCTGGCACATGTACGACACCATCAAGGGCTCCGACTACCTCGGCGACCAGGATGCGATCGAGTTCATGTGCCGCATGGCGCCCGAGGTGGTGATCGAGCTCGAGCACTACGGCATGCCCTTCGACCGTAACGAGAACGGCACCATCTACCAGCGTCCCTTCGGCGGGCACTCGGCCAATTTCGGCGAGAAGCCGGTGCAAAGGAGCTCGTGCGCGGCCGACCGCACGGGCCACGCGATGCTGCACACGCTCTACCAGCGCAACGTGATGGCGAAGACGCAGTTCTTCGTCGAATGGATGGCGCTGGATCTCATCCTCGATTCCGAGGGGCAGGTGCTCGGGGTGACGGCGCTGGAGATGGAAACCGGGCAGGTCGTGATCTTCCACGCCAAGGCGACACTCTTCGCTACCGGCGGCGGCGGGCGCATCTATTCGTCTTCCACCAACGCCTATATCAATACGGGCGACGGGCTCGGTATGGCGGCGCGTGCCGGCATCCCCCTCGAGGACATGGAGTTCTGGCAGTTCCATCCCACCGGTGTGGCCGGCGCGGGGGTGCTGATCACCGAGGGCGTCCGGGGGGAGGGCGGTTACCTCCTCAACAAGAACGGAGAGCGCTTCATGGAGCGCTACGCGCCCACCATGAAGGACTTGGCTTCCCGTGACGTGGTCTCGCGGGCGATGGCGACCGAAATCAAGGAAGGCCGCGGCCTGGGCGAGCACGGCGACCACCTGCTGCTCAAGCTCGACCACCTCGGCCTCGAGACGATCGACAAGCGCCTGCCCGGCATCCGCGAGATCGCGATGAAGTTCGCGAACGTGGACCCGGTGAAGGATCCGATCCCGGTGGTGCCCACGGTGCACTACCAGATGGGTGGCATCCCCACCAATTATCGCGGCGAGGTAGTGGTGCCCGCGGGCGGCGATCCCAGCGCGCTGGTCCCCGGTTTCTATGCGGCGGGTGAGTGTGGCTGCGCCTCGATCCACGGCGCCAACCGCCTCGGCACCAACTCCCTCACCGACCTGCTGGTGATGGGCAAGAGCTCCGCCATGTCGATGATCGAGTTCATCCGGGCGCACGGCGCCAGCCATCGCGACTTGCCGAAGGATGCGGCGGGTTATTCGCTGTCGCGCATCGCGCGCCTCGACGGCCAGGCCAAAGGCGAGCCGGTGCACGAGGTGAGGAGCGAGATCCAGCGCACGATGCAGTTGCACTGCGGCGTCTTCCGTTTCCCGGACCTGTTGAAGGAAGGCGTCGCCAAGATCAAGGCGGTGGCTGAGCGCGCCCAGCGCACCGGGATCAAGGACAAGTCCAAGGTCTTCAACACCGCCCGCATCGAAGCCCTCGAGCTGGACAACCTGCTGGAAACGGCGCGCTCCACGATGATTTCCGCCGAGGGCCGCAAGGAAAGCCGCGGCGCCCAGGCGCGCGAGGATTATCCCGATCGCGACGACGTGAACTGGCTCAAGCACTCGCTGTGGTACCGCGAGGGCGACCGCCTCGACTACAAGCCCGTGAACCTCAAACCCCTCTCCGTGGAGACCTTCGTGCCGAAAGCGCGCGTTTATTGACATGACCGCACACACGCAACCGTATCCACCGTTTGCTCCCTCTCCCGTGGGAGTGGGTTGGGGTGAGGGTCGTCCATGAAATTCCGCATCCAGCGCTACGACCCGGACAAGGACGCCAAGCCCTACATGCAGGACTACGACATCGAGTTGGGGCCCACCGACCGCATGCTGCTCGATGCGATCGAGCGCATCAAGAAGACCGACGACACGCTGGCGCTGCGTCGCTCGTGCCGCGAGGGCGTGTGCGGCTCCGACGCGATGAACATCAACGGCAGGAACGGGCTCGCCTGCATCACCCCGTTGGCGGAGGTGAAAGAGCCGGTGGTGTTGAAGCCCCTGCCGGGCCTGCCCATCATCCGCGACTTGATCGTCGACATGACGCAGTTCTTCGCCCAGTACCACTCGGTGAAGCCGTACGTGATCGATAACGATCCCCGGCCCGAGAAGGAGCGCCTCCAATCCCCGCGCGAGCGCGAGGAGCTGGACGGCCTCTACGAATGCATCCTGTGCGCGTGCTGCTCCACTTCGTGCCCGAGCTTCTGGTGGAACCCGGACAAGTTCGTCGGCCCCGCGGGGCTGCTGCAGGCCTACCGCTTCATCGCCGACAGCCGCGACCAGGCGACCAACGAGCGGCTGGACAACCTGGAAGACCCGTACCGGCTCTTCCGGTGCCACACCATCATGAACTGCGTGGACGTGTGCCCGAAGGGGCTCAACCCCACGCTCGCCATCGGCAAGATCAAGGAGCTATTGGTCAAGCGGGCGGTTTGAACGGCACTCCAACGGCACCACAAAAGGCACTAAGGAGCACAAAGGTGCACGAAGGAAAATGCAATGCATGGACTGAGCGAATGCGGACTAAATCGTAAACGCCTTAATTTGCCTTCCTTTGTGGGCCTTTGTGCTCCTTCGTGTCCTTCGTGGTGAAGCTTTTGAACTTGGTTTCCCGAGAGCAGCTTGAGCGGTTGAAGTGGAGGAGCCGTCGCGGCCTCCTGGAGTTGGACCTGGTGTTCGAGCGCTTCTGGAAGGGCGCGGGGCGGGAGCTGGACGCGGCGGAGGCGGAGCGCCTGGAGCGGCTCCTCACGATGCCCGACAACGACTTGCTGGATCTCGTGATGGGGAAAACGGATGTCCCGGACGCCAATCTCCGGGCCCTGGTGGAAAAACTGCGCGCCGCCTGAGGCGGCCGCACAAAGGGAGTCAGGAACAATGGAAGCGAAGAGCAAGGCGACACTGAATTTCGACGGCAAATCGCTCGAGATGCCGGTCTACGGCGGCACCATCGGGCCCGACGTGGTGGATATCCGGGCGCTGTACGGCAAGACCGGGGCCTTCACCTACGACCCGGGCTTCCTGTCCACGGCGTCGTGCGCTTCCAAGATCACCTACATCGACGGCGACAAGGGCGTGCTGCTCTATCGCGGCTACCCCATCGATCAGCTGGCCGAGCACTGCGACTTCCTCGAGGTCTGCTACCTGCTGCTGAACGGCGAATTGCCGAAGGCCGCCGAGAAGGAGAAGTTCGACTGGACGGTCACCCGCCACACGATGGTGCACGAGCAGCTGGCGCGCCTGATCCAGGGCTTCCGCCGCGACTCGCACCCGATGGCGGTGATGGTGGGCGTGGTCGGCGCGCTGTCGGCTTTCTACCACGACTCCCTCGACATCAATAACCCGGAGCACCGCGAGATCTCGGCCTTCCGGCTCATCGCCAAGCTGCCGACCATCGTCGCCATGGCCTACAAGTACAACATGGGCCAGCCGTTCATGTACCCCAAGAACGACCTGGGCTACACCGCCAACTTCATGCGCATGATGTTCGGCGTGCCGGCGGAAGAATACGTGGTGGATGACGTGATGGTGCGTGCGCTCGATCGCATCTTCATCCTGCACGCCGACCACGAGCAGAACGCCTCCACTTCGACCGTGCGCCTGGCGGGCTCTTCCGGCGCCAACCCGTTCGCCTGTATCGCTTCCGGCATCGCGTGCCTCTGGGGCCCGGCCCACGGGGGCGCCAATGAAGCGGCGCTCCAGATGCTGATGGACCTGCAGAAGGAAGGCGGCATCGACAAGCTGGGAGAGTTCGTGAAGAAGGTGAAGGACAAGAACTCGGGCGTGAAGCTGATGGGCTTCGGCCACCGCGTCTACAAGAACTACGACCCGCGAGCCAAGCTCATGCAGGAGACCACGCGCGAGGTGCTGGCCGCCGCGGGCGCCTCCAACGACCCGCTGCTGCCGCTCGCGATGGCGCTGGAGAAGATCGCCCTCGAGGACGAGTACTTCGTGTCGCGCAAGCTCTACCCGAACGTGGATTTCTACTCGGGCATCGTGCAGCGCGCGCTCGGCATCCCCACCTCGATGTTCACCTGCATCTTCGCGCTCGCCCGCACCGTGGGCTGGATCGCGCAGTGGAATGAAATGATCTCGGACCCGGAGCAGAAGATCGGGCGCCCGCGCCAGCTCTACAACGGCCCCATGCAGCGCGACGTGGTGCCGATCATCAAACGGAAGTAGGAGTTCTTCATGGCCAGCATCCTGAAAGAGTTCGAAGCCTCGTCCCACCTCTTCGGCGCCAATGCGCCCTTCGTGGAGGAGCTCTACGAGCGCTACCTCGCCGACCCCGCGTCGGTGGAGCCCGAGTGGCGCGCCCAGTTCGACGCGTGGCAGTCCGGGTCGGGCAACCGCGACGTGGCGCACACGCCGATCGTGGCCGCGTTCGAGAAGCTCACGCGCACGGCCGGGGCCTCCGCGGCCCCCGCCGCAGGCGGCGCCAGCGACGGCAAGTCGCTCAAGGTGCTGCAGTACATCCGCGCCCACCGCGTGATGGGCTCGCGTTATTCGCAGCTCGACCCGCTGAAGCGCCTGGAGCGCACCCCGGTGCCCGAGCTCGAGCTCGACTTCTACGGCCTCACCGAAGCCGACATGGACCGGCAGTTCGAGCCCGGGTCGTGGCAGGGGGCGAAGGGCTCCATGAAGCTGCGCGACATCGTCGATGCCGTGAAGCGTACCTACTGCGGCACCATCGGGATCGAGTACATGTACATGTCCTCCATCGAGCAGAAGCGCTGGATCCAGCAGCGCTTCGAGGGGTCCCTCTCGACGCCGACGTTCAGCCCCGAGGAGAAGCGCTGGATCCTCGAGCGCATCACCGCCTCGGAGACGCTCGAGCGCTACCTGCACACGCGCTACGTGGGCCAGAAGCGCTTCTCGGGCGAGGGCGGCGAGAGCATGATCCCGATGCTCGACACCATCATCGAGAACGTGGGCGCCAGGGGCGCCAAGGAAGTCGTGATCGGCATGGCCCACCGCGGGCGCCTGAACGTGCTGGTCAACAACATGGGCAAGATCCCCGCCGACCTTTTCAGCGAGTTCGAGGGCAAGCACGCCCACGAGCTTTCTTCCGGGGACGTGAAGTACCACCAGGGCTTCTCGTCGGACATCAGCACCGCCGGCGGCACGGTGCACCTCACCCTCGCCTTCAACCCCTCGCACCTCGAGATCGTGAATCCCGTGGTCGAGGGAAGCGTGCGCGCGCGCCAGCACCGCCGGGGCGACCACACCGGCGACCAGGTGCTGCCGCTTTTGATCCATGGCGATGCGGCCTTCGCCGGCCAGGGCGTCGTGATGGAGACGATGGCGCTCTCCCAGACACGCGGCTACAAGACCGGCGGCACGGTGCACATCGTGGTGAACAACCAGATCGGCTTCACCACCTCGGATACGCGCGACGCCCGCTCCTCGCTCTATTGCACCGATCTGGCCAAGATGATCGAGGCGCCGGTCTTCCACGTGAATGGCGACGACCCCGAGGCCTGCGTGATGGTGGCGGCCGTGGCGCTCGACTTCCGCGCCCGCTTCCACAAGGACGTGGTGATCGATCTCGTCTGCTTCCGCCGCCTCGGCCACAACGAGCAGGACGAGCCGTTCGTGACCCAGCCGCTGATGTACAAGAAGATCGCGCAGCACCCCGGTACCCGCAAGCTCTACGCCGAGCGCCTGGAGAAGGAAGGCGTGATCGCGCCGGGACTGGGTGACGAGCTCGTGACCAGTGTCCGCACCGCGCTCGACGCGGGCAAGGGCACCAACGCCAAGATCCTCTATGGCCTCAAGCCCGCGCTCGCCATCGACTGGGCGCCGTACATCGGCGTCCACTGGCGCCAGGCGGCGCAAACCGCCGTCCCGCCGGCGAAGCTGAAGCAGCTCGCCGGGCGCCTCACCGACATTCCCGCCAGCTTCAAGCTGCATCCGTCGGTCGAGCGCCTGCTGGCCGCGCGGCGCGAGATGGGCGAGGGCAAGGTCCCGCTCGATTGGGGCATGGCCGAGAACCTCGCTTACGCCTCGCTCGTGGACGAGGGACACCCGGTGCGCCTCTCGGGCCAGGATGCGGGCCGTGGCACTTTCGCCCACCGCCATGCGGTGCTGCACGACCAGAACCGCGAGAAGTGGGACGCCGGCGTCTACACGCCATTGCAGAACATCCGCTCGGGCCAGGGCAACTTCCTGGTGATCGATTCGCTGCTGTCGGAAGAGGCGGTGCTTGGCTTCGAGTACGGCTACGCCACCGCACAGCCCTTCGAGCTGGTGATCTGGGAAGCGCAGTTCGGCGACTTCGTGAACGGCGCCCAGGTGGTGATCGACCAGTTCATCGCCTCGGGAGAAGCCAAGTGGGGCCGCATGTGCGGGCTCACGATGTACCTGCCGCACGGCTATGAAGGGCAGGGGCCGGAGCACTCGTCGGCGCGCCTCGAGCGCTTCCTTCAGCTTTGCGCCGAGCACAACATCCAGGTGGTGGTGCCCTCCACGGCGGCGCAGTTCTTCCACATGATCCGCCGTCAGATCGTGCGCCCGCTGAGGAAGCCGTTGGTGGTGATGACGCCCAAGAGCCTGCTGCGCAAGAAGGAGGCCACCTCGCCCCTGTCGGACCTCTCGAGCGGCGGCTTCCAGGTGATCATCCCGGAGACCGAGAAGATGAACGCGAAGAAGGTGAAGCGCGTGGTGTTCTGCTCCGGCAAGGTCTACTACGACCTGGTGGCGGAGCGCGCCAAGCGCGCGATCGACGACATCGCCGTCGAGCGCATCGAGCAGCTCTATCCTTTCCCCCACGACGAGTTCGCGGCGCGCATCGAGCAGTACCCGGCGGCCCGCAGCATCGTCTGGGCCCAGGAGGAGCCGGAGAACCAGGGGGCGTGGCATCGCATCCAGCACTACCTGCTGCGCAACCTGAAGGGCGACCAGACGCTGTCGTACGCGGGCCGCGGGGTTTCCGCCTCGCCTGCGGTGGGCTACCTGCAACTGCACAACGAACAGCAGAAGGCGCTGGTGGAAGTCGCGCTCAGCTGGAACGCCGCAAGCAAAAAAGAAGCGGCCTGATAGAAAGAGGAATCGACCATGCAAGTGGAAGTCAAAGTCCCGCAGCTGTCCGAATCGGTCTCCGAGGCCACCCTCGTCGCCTGGCGCAAGAAGGCGGGCGAGGCCGTGAAGCGCGACGAGAACCTGATCGACATCGAGACCGACAAGGTG
The DNA here is from genome assembly GCA_031375445.1 of Burkholderiales bacterium. Lineage (GTDB taxonomy): Bacteria > Pseudomonadota > Gammaproteobacteria > Burkholderiales > Usitatibacteraceae > Usitatibacter. The sequence goes on from JANMHV010000072.1 coordinate 13,581, forward strand.
GTGCTGGAGCTTCCCGCGCCCGCCGACGGCGTGATCGTGAAACTGGTGAAGAACGACGGCGACAGCGTGACGAGCGGGGACGTGATCGCGATCATCGACACGGAGGCGAAGGTGACATCGGCAGCGGGGGCTGCAAGCCCGACCGTGGATGTCACCCCCGCCAAGGCGGGGGGCCAAGGGAAAGGAGCGCCCGCGGCCGCCGCACCGGCGAAGTCGGTGTCCGCAGGTACCGCCTCTCCCGCCGCGGCCAAGATCGCGGCCGAAAAGGGCGTCGATCCCGCCTCGATCCCGGGCACCGGCCGCGACGGCCGCGTGACCAAGGGCGATGCGATGGGCGCTTCCGCCGGCGCGCCGACTGTCACACCCGGGAAGCCGGGTGCCCAATTGGATTCCCGCCTTCGCGGGAATGACATCACCGGTTCCCGCGCCGAGCAGCGCGTGCCGATGTCGCGCCTGCGCCAGCGTGTCGCCGAGCGCCTGGTGCAGTCGCAATCCACCGCCGCCATCCTCACCACCTTCAACGAGGTCAACATGGCCCCGGTGATGGAGCTGCGCAACCGCTACAAGGAGAAGTTCGAGAAGGACCACGGCGTGAAGCTGGGCTTCATGTCGTTTTTCGTGAAGGCGGTGGTCCATGCGCTGCGCAAGTACCCGGTGGTGAACGCCTCCATCGACGGCTCCGACATCGTCTACCACGGCTTCTACGACATCGGCATCGCGGTGGGCAGCGAGCGCGGCTTGCTGGTCCCGATCCTGCGCAACGCCGACCTCCTGTCGATCGCGCAGATCGAGCTCGCCATCGCCGACTTCGGCAAGCGCGCCAAGGACGGCAAGATCACGATCGAGGAGCTCACCGGCGGCACGTTCTCGATCTCCAACGGCGGGGTTTTCGGCTCGATGCTCTCGACGCCCATCATCAACCCGCCCCAGAGCGCCATCCTGGGCGTGCACGCCACCAAGGAGCGCGCGGTGGTGGAGAACGGGCAGGTCGTGATACGCCCGATGAACTACCTGGCGCTCTCGTACGACCATCGCATCATCGACGGCCGCGAGGCGGTGCTGTCGTTGGTGGCGATGAAGGAGGCGCTCGAGGATCCGGCGCGCCTGCTGCTGGACGTCTAGGGACGCAACGCATGGCGCGCCGCAAGCGGTTGAAGGCCGCGGTCATCGCCCGGCGCGTGTTCTTCTTCGTGGCGGGGTCGCTCTTCACGGGCTTTCTCGCCATCTTCCTCAACGCGGTGATGGCGCAGTACATGGGCCGGCAGCTAGCGGCGCCCCTGGCCGTCGGCATCTCGGTGGCCGCGACTTTCTGGCTCCTCCGGTTGTTCAAGCATCCCCCGCTCTTCCTGCGCAACGTCCCGCCGCTCGCCGCGGGCCTGTGCGCGGGGCTGGGCGTGCACATCGCCCGCCTCTGGCTCAAATGACGGAACTCCCATGGCGCAAACATTCGACGTCGTAGTGATCGGTGCCGGCCCCGGCGGATACATCGCCGCGGTGCGCGCCGCCCAGCTGGGTCTCAAGACCGCCTGCATCGAGGGCTGGAAGAACGCGAAGGGCGAGCTCGCCCTCGGCGGCACCTGCCTCAACGTGGGCTGCATCCCCTCCAAGGCGCTGCTCTCCTCCTCGGAGGAGTACGAAAAGGCCGCGCACCACCTCGACGCCCACGGCATCACGGTGACCGGCGTGAAGGTGGACGTGACCAGGATGCAGGCGCGCAAGGACGCGATCGTCTCCAAGATGGTGAAGGGGGTGGAGTACCTCTTCAAGAAGAACAAGATCACGTGGCTGCAGGGCTTCGGCAAGCTCGTGGGCGGGGGCGACACCTACCGCATCGAGGTCGGCAAGGAGACCGTCGAGGCGAAGCACGTGATCATCGCCACCGGCTCCAAGGCGCGCCACCTGCCCAACATCATCGTGGACAACGAGACCATCTGCGACAACGAAGGGGCGCTCGCCTTCGGTGCCACGCCCAAGCGCCTGGGAGTGATCGGCGCCGGCGTGATCGGCCTCGAGCTGGGCAGCGTCTGGCGCCGCCTGGGCTCCGAGGTCACCATCCTCGAGGCGCTGCCGAATTTCCTCGGCGCCTGCGACGAGTCGGTTTCAAAGGAAGCATGGAAGGTCTTCACCAAGGGCCAGGGCCTTACCATCAAGCTCGGGGTCAAGATCGACAAGGTGACGGTGAGCAAGAAGACCGGCGTGACCGTCGAGTACACCGACGAGAAGGGCCTCGCGCAGAAGCTCGAGTGCGACAAGCTGATCGTCTCGGTGGGCCGCATCCCGAACACCGACGGGCTCGGCCTGGGCGCCGTGGGCCTCAAGGTCGACGGCCGCGGCTTCATCGAGGTGGATGGCCACTGCCGCACCAGCCTGCCGAACGTCTACGCCATCGGCGACGTGGTGCGCGGTCCCATGCTCGCCCACAAAGCCGAGGACGAGGGCGTGATGGTGGCCGAGACCATCGCGGGCCAGAAACCCCACCTCGACTACGACTGCATCCCGTGGATCATCTATACCTCCCCCGAGATCGCCTGGGTCGGCAAGACCGAGCAGCAGGCGAAGGCCGAGGGGATCGAAGTCAAGACCGGGCAGTTCCCGTTCTCCATCAACGGCCGCGCGCTCGGGTTGAACGAGCCCACGGGGTTCGTGAAGATCGTGGCCGATGCCGCCACCGATCGCGTGCTGGGGATGCACATCATCCATGCCCGCGCTTCTGATTTGATCCAGGAGGGTGTGACGACGATGGAGTTCAAGGGCGCGGCGGAGGACATCGCTCGCATCAGCCACGGGCATCCCACTTTGTCGGAGGTGATTCGCGAAGCGGCGCTCAACGTCGATAAGCGTGCGTTGAACATGTAGTTGGCAGTAAACCTTGGGATGGGGATGAATGGGATTAATGAGATGAATGGGATAGGTCGGGGTCATGAACCTGATGCGTGGAGAGGTTGTGATTGTCCTCGTCGCCCATGCCTCATTGCCCTATCCCATTCATCTCATTAATCCCATTCATCCCCATCCCAAGGTTTACTGCCAACTA
>JANMHV010000086.1:0-20956 GCA_031375445.1 Burkholderiales bacterium
TCTTCAGGTAGCGCGCGTCCACGCCGCGCTTGGCCATCTTGGCCATCAGCACGTCGCGCACCTGCCCCAACTTGAACTCGTCGTCGGCGAAGGCGGTGATCTCGTGTTCCTTCTCCTTCAGCTCGAGCCTCGCGTCGGAGCCCTTGAAGTCGAAGCGGTTGGTGATCTCCTTGTTGGCCGTTTCCACGGCGTTCTTCAGCTCCACGGCGCTCGCTTCGCAAAGGATGTCGAATGAAGGCATGGCGATCCCCTTAGGTGTCGATCCTGCCGAGCAGGAGGTATTCCATCAGCGCCTTCTGGACGTGGAGGCGGTTCTCGGCCTCGTCCCAGACGACGCTCTGCGGGCCGTCCACCACCTCGGCCGTGACTTCCTCGCCCCGGTGGGCGGGCAGGCAATGCATGAACACGGCATCGGGGCGGGCGGCGGCCATCATGGGCGCGTCGACGCGGTAGGCCTCGAAAGCGGCGCGGCGCTCGACCTCCTCGCCCTCGAATCCCATGCTGGTCCAGACGTCCGTCGTGACGACGTGCGCCCCGGCGGCGGCGCGCATCGGATCGGTGAAGTGCTCGATGCCGCCCCCGGTCGAGGAGTCGGGGCGCAGGCGCTCCACGCCATAGCCGGCGGGCGAAGCGATATGGAGCCGGAAGCCGAAGATGCGGGCGGCCTGCACCCAGGTCGCGCACATGTTGTTGCCGTCGCCGATCCAGGCCACGGTGCGGCCCTCGATCGGGCCGCGCTGCTCGATGTAGGTGTAGATGTCGGCCAGCACCTGGCACGGATGGAACTCGTTGGTGAGGCCATTGATCACCGGCACCCGCGACTGGGAAGCGAAGCGCTCGATGATCGAGTGCTCGAAGGTGCGGATCATGACGATGTCGACCATCCGCGAGACCACCCGCGCCACGTCCTCGATCGGCTCGCCCCGGCCCAGCTGCGTCTCGCCCGTGTTCAGCACGATCGACGAGCCGCCCAGCTGGTGGATGCCGGCCTCGAAGGAGACCCGGGTGCGCGTGGAGCTCTTCTCGAACACCATCGCCAGCATGCGGTCGGCGAGCGGCTGGTAGGCGACGTAGTTCTTGAAGCGGTCCTTGATGGTCCGCGTGCGGCGGAAGAGGTGCTCGAACTCCTCGCGCTCGAAGTCGCCGAACTGCAGGAAATGCTTCACGCCGCGGCGGCGGCGGGGCTCTCCGCGAGGAACGCCTTCACCAGGGGCGCCAGGATCGCCACCAGCTGGCGCACCTCGGTTTCCTTGATCACCAGCGCCGGCAGCAGCCGGATCACCTTGTCGGCGGTGACGTTCATGATGAGCCCCGCCTCGAGCGCGCGCCGCGTGAGCTCGCCACAGGGGCGGGCCAACTCCACGCCCACCATCAGCCCCTCGCCGCGCACCTCGACCACTCCGGGCGTGCCGCCCAGCTCGCGCTTCAATTCCGCCTGGAGCAGCTCTCCCATGCGCCGCGCGTGGTCGAGCAGCCCGTCGCGCTCGATCACCTCGAGTGTCGTGAGCGCCGCCACCGAGACCAGCGGCCCGCCACCGAAGGTGGTGCCGTGGTTGCCGGGCTTGAACACCTTCGAGGCCACGCCCCGTGCCAGGCACGCGCCCACGGGAATGCCCGAGGCCAGCCCCTTGGCGAGGGTGATCACGTCGGGAACGACGCCGGTCCATTGGTGCGCGAGCCACTTGCCGGTACGCCCCATGCCGCTCTGGACCTCGTCGATCATCAGGAACCACCCGCGCTGGTCGCAGATCTCGCGCAGGCGCCTCACGTAGTCGAAGTCGGCCACGTGGATGCCGCCCTCGCCCTGCAGGACTTCCATCAGCACCGCGACGATCGACGAGTTGCCGGCGATGCGCTCGATCGCGGGCAGGTCGTTGTAGGGCACGCGGATGAAGCCGCCCATCAGGGGCTCGAACCCGGCCTGGGCCTTGCGCGAGCCGGTGGCCGAAAGGGTGGCGAGCGTGCGCCCGTGCCAGGCCTTCTCCATCACCACGATCTGGGCGTTCTCGATGCCGCGCTGGTGGCCATGCAGGCGCGCGAGCTTGATCGCGCACTCGTTCGCCTCCGCGCCGGAGTTGGCGAAGAAGGCGTTGTCCATGCCCGAGATCGCGCAGAGCTTCTCGGCCAGCCTTTCCTGCTCGGCAACGCGGAACAGGTTCGAGGTATGGATGATGCGGCCGGCCTGCTCGGCGATCGCGCGCACGAGGACCGGGTGCGCGTGCCCGAGACCGCTCACCGCGATGCCCGCCAGGCCGTCGAGATACTTGCGGCCCTGCGTATCCCACAGCCACGCGCCCTCGCCTCGCGCGAACGCGACCGGTTGCGGGGAATACGTGTTCATGAGGTGCGCGGCGGTCATGGCGTTGGGCCTCTCAAAACGAGAACGGCGGCTTCTAAGCCGCCGTCCGGGGAACGGCGATTATCCGCTACGCGCGGGGCGTGAGCGCCTTCACCTGCTGCGCGAGGCGGCTCTTGTGCCGCGCTGCCTTGTTCTTGTGGATGATCTTCTTGTCGGCGATCGAGTCGATGGTCTTCTGCTCGGTGCGCAGGACCTGCTCGGCGGCCTTGGCGTCACCCGCGGCGATCGCCTTCTGGACTTTCTTGATCGAGCTGCGCAGCGAGGTGCGCAGGCTCACGTTCGCCGTGCGTTGCTTGACGGATTGCTTGGCGCGCTTGGTTGCCTGCTTGGAATTTGCCATGGTTCTCTCGGTAGTGATTCGGTATTCAAAACGAAGCCTGATATGATACATCACTTGTCCATACGAAACAAAGCCCTAGGCTGCGCCGCGTGAACCTGCTGAAAGCCGCCGCCTCGGTGAGCGGCATGACGCTGCTGTCGCGCATCACGGGCTTCGTGCGGGACATGCTGATCGCGGTGACCTTCGGGGCGGGTGCCGCCACCGACGCCTTCGTGGTCGCCTTCCGGATCCCCAACCTCCTGCGGCGATTGTTTGCGGAAGGCGCCTTCTCCCAGGCCTTCGTCCCGGTGCTCGGCGAGTACCGCAAGCTGCGCGGCGACGACGCCACCCGCATCCTCGCCGGCAAGGTGATGGTTTCCCTCACCGTCGGCCTCTTCGTGGCCACCCTCATCGGCGTGGTCGCGGCCCCGGTCCTGGTCTACATGTTCGCCGGGGGGTTCGCGAAGGACGCGGACAAGTTCGCGCTCACGATCACGATGCTGCGGATCTGCTTCCCTTACATCCTGTTCGTGTCGCTGGTGTCGTTCTCGGCGGGGATGCTCAACACCTACGGCTCGTTCAAGGCGCCGGCCTTCACCCCGGCGCTGCTCAACTTCGTCTTCATCGGTTTCATCCTGTGGCTGGCGCCCAACCTGGAGCAGCCGGTCATGGCGCTCGCCTGGGCGGTATTCTTCGGCGGGGTCGTCCAGCTCGGCTTCCAGGTGCCGTTCCTGATGCGCATCCGCATGCTGCCGCGGCCCACCTGGGATCCGCGCGACGAGGGCGTGGTGCGAATCCTGAAGTTGATGGGCCCCGCACTTCTCGGCGTGGGTGTCGCGCAGATCTCGCTCCTCATCAACACCCATGTGGCATCGCGAATCTCCGATGGCGCGGTGTCGTGGCTCTATTACGCCGACCGGTTGATGGAGTTCCCCTCGGCGCTGCTGGGCGTGGCGCTGGGCACCGTGATCCTTCCCGCGCTGGTGCGCCACCACCACTCGGACGATCCCCAGGCCTACTCGCGGGTGCTCGACTGGGGCCTGCGCCTGGTGTTCCTGCTGGCGTTGCCCGCGGCGGTGGCGCTCTGCCTGCTGGCCGTGCCGCTAGTGTCGACGCTCTTCTGGCACGGCGACCTCTTCACCCGCAACGACGTGATGATGACGCGCCATGCGTTGATCGCCTACGCGGTGGGCCTGTGGGGAATCATCGCGGTGAAGATCCTGGCGCCCGGGTTCTACGCGCGCCAGAACATCCGCACCCCGGTCAAGGTGGCGATCGCGACCCTCGTCGTGACGCAGCTCCTCAACCTCGCCTTCGTGCCGTGGCTGGGGCATGCGGGGCTCGCGCTCTCGATCTCGGTGGCGTCCTGCTTCAACGCCGGCTGGCTCTGGTACCTCATCCACCGACAGGGCGGCTACCGGCCGCAGCCCGGGTGGGGCGCCTTCCTCATCAAGGTCGCGGTGGCGCTCTACCTCATGGGCGGGGCCATCTGGTATGCGATGGGCACCGAGGCGTCTTGGTTCGCGGTCCCCGCGGGCGCCCGGGCATTGCGTCTCGCCCTCGTGATCGCCGCCGGAACCGTGACCTACTTCGCGTCGCTCGCGCTGATGGGGTTGCGGGTGCGCGACTTCTCGCGCCAGGCCTGAGCGGTGCGCATCCTGCGGCACGGCGGGCCCGGAATGCCCCCGAGCGCCATCGCGATCGGAAGCTTCGACGGCGTGCACCGCGGCCATGCGGCGCTGGTCGAAAGCGTGCGCGAACGGGCGCAGGCCCGGCGGCTCGCCACCGCCGTCATCACGTTCGAGCCCCTGCCCCGTGAATTCTTCGCGCCGGGCGCGGCACCCGGGCGGATCAGCTCGCTCTCCGAGCGGCTCGCGTGCCTCGAGCGGCTCGGCGTGGAGGTCGCGTACCCGCAGCGCTTCGATCGTGCGTTCGCCGCACTCACCGCCGCGGAGTTCGCCGCGCGCCTCGCCACGCGGCACGGCGCACGGCTGGTGGTGGTCGGCCGGGACTTCCGCTATGGCGCGGGACGCTCGGGCGACGTGTCGAGCCTCGCCGCAGCCGGCCGCGCCCTCGGCTTCGAGGTCGAGGTCCTGCCCGACGTCGCCCAGGACGGCGAGCGCATCTCGAGCACGCGGGTGCGTGGCGCGCTGGCCGCGGGCGACTTCGCCACCGCCGAAGTCCTGCTGGGGCGGCCCTATGCCATCACCGGCCGCGTGGTGCATGGCGCCAAGCGCGGCCGGCTGCTCGGCTTCCCTACCGCCAACGTGCGCCTGGCCCGCCCACGCCCCGCGTTGGGCGGGATCTTTGCGGTAAAATGCCATGGAGCAGCAACTCGCGGACTCGAGGGAGTGGCGAGCCTCGGAATCAACCCGGCCGTCCGCGACGGCGGCCCGGCGACTCTCGAAGCATTCCTCTTCGATTTCGAAGGCGCCCTCTACGGCAGGCGCCTCACCATCGAGTTCCTCAAGAAGCTGCGCGACGAGGCCGATTTCGCCTCGATGGACGCGCTTGCCTCGCAGATCCGCCGGGACTGCGATGCGGCGCGCGAATTTTTCGCCCCACGGGAACAGTGATGCCGGACGACACGAAGATCGACTACAAGCGCACGTTGAACTTGACCGAGACGCCGTTCCCGATGCGGGGCGACCTCGCCAAGCGCGAGCCCGGCTGGGTGAACCAGTGGCTCACGTCGCGCCTCTACGACCGCATCCGCGAGCGCGCCAAGGGCCGGCCGAAATTCGTCCTGCACGATGGGCCCCCGTACGCGAACGGCGACATCCACATCGGCCACGCGGTGAACAAGGTCCTGAAGGACCTGGTGGTCAAGTCGAAGACGATGGCGGGCTTCGACGCGCCGTACACCCCGGGCTGGGACTGCCACGGGCTTCCGATCGAGCACATGATCGAGAAGAAGCACGGTCGCAACCTCGAGCCCAACCGCCAGCGAGCGCTCTGCCGCGCCTATGCCGCCGAGCAGATCGAGCGCCAGAAGGTCGACTTCCAGCGCCTCGGCGTGCTGGGCGACTGGGACCACCCGTACACCACCATGGATTTCGCCACCGAGGCTGCGGAGATCCGCGCCCTGGGCCGCATCCAGAAGACCGGCCTCCTCTATCGGGGCCTCAAGCCCGTCAACTGGTGCATCGACTGCGGCTCGGCGCTCGCCGAGGCCGAGGTCGAGTACGAGGACAAGACCTCGCCCGCCATCGACGTGGCCTTCGAGGCGGTCGATCCGGCCGCGATCGGCGAAGCGTTCGGAGCCGAGGCGCCGGAACGGTCCGCCGCGGTGATCTGGACCACCACGCCCTGGACCCTGCCGGGCAACCAGGCGATCGCCGCGCACCCGGATCTCGAGTACGAGCTGGTGGCGACCGACCGGGGCGCCCTCATCCTCGCCGCGCCGCTGCGCGACGCCTGCCTCGCGCGCTACAGGCTCGAGTCGCGCGGGGTGCTGGGGCGCGCCACGGGGGTCGCCCTCGAGCACCTGCGCTTCCGCCACCCCCTCGAGCCCCGCGAGGTGCCGATGGTGCTGGGCGAGCACGTCACCACCGAGGCCGGCACCGGCCTCGTGCACACCGCGCCCGCCCACGGCGCCGACGACTTCGCCATGGGCACGCGCTATGGCCTTCCCCTGGACCAGCCGGTGGACGACCAGGGACGGTTCAAGTCCACGGTGCCGAATTTCGCCGGCATGGGGGTGCGCGAAGCCGAGAAGCCGATCCTCGAAGCGCTGACGGCAGCCGGCGCGCTCCTGAGGAGCGAGCCCTATCGCCACAGCTATCCCCATTGCTGGCGCCACAAGACCCCGATCATCTTCCGCGCCACGGTGCAGTGGTTCATCGGCATGGACCGCCCCGCCCAGGTCGACTCGCCCGCCGCGCGGGGACGCACGCTGCGCGAGATCGCGATGCACGCGATCAACAACACCCGCTTCTATCCCGAGTGGGGCCGCTCGCGCATCACCGCGATGATCCAGTCCCGGCCCGACTGGACGCTCTCGCGCCAGCGCAACTGGGGCACGCCGCTGCCGTTTTTCCTCCATCGCGAGACCGACGAGCTGCATCCGGACTCCGCGGCGCTGCTCGAGCGCGCCGCCGAACTGGTCGAGAAGGGCGGCGTCGAGGCGTGGTTCGCGGCGAGCTGCGAGGACTTCGGCGTCGACCCGGCCGCGTACCGCAAGATCACCGACACGGTGGACGTCTGGTTCGACTCCGGAACCACGCACTTCTCCGTGCTTCGCGGCCTGCCCGGCCAGAAATGGCCCGCCAACCTGTACCTCGAGGGCAGCGACCAGCATCGCGGCTGGTTCCAGTCGAGCCTGCTCACGGGCTGCGCCATGGACGCACGCGCCCCCTACGATTCCCTCCTCACCCACGGCTTCGTGGTGGACGGCCAGGGCCGCAAGATGTCCAAGTCGCTCGGCAACGTGGTGGCGCCGCAGAAGGTGTCCGACTCGCTCGGCGCGGAGGTCCTGCGCCTCTGGGTCGCCTCCACCGACTACTCGGGCGAGCTCAACATCTCCGACGAGATCCTCAAGCGCGTGGTGGAGAGCTACCGCCGCATCCGCAACACGCTGCGCTTCCTGCTCGCCAACACCGCCGACTTCGATCCCGCCCGCGACCTGCTGCCGCCTTCGGAGTGGGTGGAGATCGACCGCTACGGGCTCGCGATGACGCGCGAGATGGCCGCCGCATGCATGGCCGACTACGCGAAGTACGAGTTCCACCTCGTCGCCCAGCGGCTGCAGAACTTCTGCTCCGAGGACCTGGGCGGGTTCTGGCTCGACGTGCTGAAGGACCGGCTGTACACCACGGGCGCCGCATCGCTGCCGCGTCGCTCGGCCCAATCGGCGCTGCACCACGTGACGCAGGTGCTGCTGCGCCTCATGGCCCCGATCCTTTCCTTCACCGCCGAGGAGGCATGGGCGGTCCTGCACCCGGGCAAGGATGAAAGCATCTTCTTCCACACCTGGAAGGGCGTATTGCCCTCGCAGGAAGGCGAGCCCGAACTGCTCGCGCGCTGGAAGCGCATCCGCGAGATCCGCGCCGTGGTGTCGAAGCGCCTGGAGGAGCGGCGCGCCGCCGGCGAGCTGGGCTCGTCGCTGCAGGCGGAAGTCGAGCTTGCCGTCTCGAGCACCGACCGGGAGCTCCTCGCGAGCCTCGGAGGCGACCTGCGCTTCGTGATGATCACCTCGGGCGCCAGCCTTGCCGCCGGCGCGGTCGAAGGCGAGCCCCAGGTCGAGGCGCGAGCCAGCGCCCACGCCAAGTGCGAGCGCTGCTGGCATTACCGTCCCGACGTGGGTGCGGAGGCGCGGCACCCGACGATCTGCCGGCGCTGCGTCTCGAACCTAGAAGGTCCCGGCGAGGTGCGGCGCCATGCGTGACGCCCGCGAATGGGGATGGACCCGCTGGCTGCTCCTGTCGCTCGCCATCGCGGCAGCCGACATCGCGACCAAGGCGTGGATCACCCATGCCTTCGAGCTCTACGAATCGCGCCGTGTCACGCCCTTCTTCAACCTGGTGCTGGTGCACAACACCGGCGCCGCCTTCAGCTTCCTGGCCGAGGCGGGCGGCTGGCAGCGCTGGTTCTTCGCCGCCGTGGCGCTCGCCATCTGCGTGGTGCTGGTGGTGCTCCTGCGCCGCAGCCACGAGAATCGCACCGTCGCCGTGGCGCTCGCCCTGGTGATCGGGGGCGCGGTGGGCAACCTCTCCGACCGCGTGCGCCTGGGTTACGTGGTCGACTTCATCCAGCTCCACCTGCCCGGTTCGGGGTTGCCGCCCTGGCCCTCCTTCAACATCGCGGATACCGCGATCTGCATCGGCGTGGCGTTTTTACTCTGGGATAGCATGCGCTCGGGTTCCAGCACCGCGGCCCGGCCGCGCGGAGAGAAACTGTGAGCGCTTCCCAACCTGATGTCGGCGTCGAGATCCTGCTGGCGAAGCCGCGCGGCTTCTGCGCCGGGGTCGATCGCGCCATCGCCATCGTCGAGCGTGCCCTCGAGCAGCACGGCGCGCCGATCTACGTCCGCCACGAGATCGTGCACAACAAGTTCGTGGTCGACGACCTCCGGGCCAAGGGCGCGGTCTTCGTCGAAGAGCTGGACGAGGTCCCGTCGGGCGCCACGGTGATCTTCTCCGCCCACGGCGTGCCGCTGGAGGTCCGCCGCGCGGCGGATTCCCGAGGGCTCAAGGTGTTCGACGCCACCTGCCCCCTGGTGACCAAGGTTCACGTCGAGGTCTCCCGCATGCGCGAGCAGGGGCGCGAGGTCGTCATGATCGGCCACGAGGGGCACCCCGAGGCCGAGGGGACGATGGGCCAGTCGGAGTCGGGCATGTACCTGGTCGAGAGCGAGGAGGACGTGGCCCGCCTTCAAGTGGCCGACCCCACCCGGCTCGCCTACGTGACCCAGACCACGCTTTCCATGGACGACTGCGCCCGGATCATCGCGGCCCTCAAGGCGCGCTTTCCCGGGATCGTGGGTCCGAAGAAGGACGACATCTGCTACGCCACCCAGAACCGCCAGGACGCGGTCAAGTTCATGGCGCCCCGCTGCGACGTGGTGATCGTGGTGGGCTCTCCCAACAGCTCCAACTCCAACCGCCTGCGGGAAGTGGCCCGCAACCTCGGGCGCGAGTCCTACCTGGTGGATAGCGCCGCGGAGCTCAAGGCGGAGTGGATCGAGGGCAAGCGCAACATCGGCGTCACCGCCGGCGCCTCCGCGCCTGAAGTGCTTGTTCATGAAGTGATTTTGCGCCTCCAGGCGCTTGGCGCCCGGCGCGTCCGGGAGCTGGACGGCATCACCGAGGCGGTGACCTTCCCGCTGCCCCGGGGCCTGGTTCCCCCCTCCGCCTGAGCCCCCGGGGTGCCGCTGGCACCCCCTTTCTTGCCGCCGGTCGGGTTGAGTTGTCCGGTCGGGCCCCCCTCCTTAACCTTGCGACATCCATAAGGGAGGGGCCAGTGAACAAGACCCGTGGTTTCACGCTGATCGAGCTCATCATCGCCGTCGCCATCATCGGGATCCTGACGGCGATCGCGGTGCCGTCCTACCAGAACCACCTGCGCAAGGGGCGCCGTGCCGAGGCGCAGAGCTTCCTCACGCAGGTCGCGCAGCGCCAGCAGCAGTACCTGCTGGATGCCCGCACCTATGCCTTCGGCGGCACGGCCCTCACCGACCTCGGCCTCACACCGCCGGCCACCGTCTCCACGTACTACTCGGTCTCGGTCACCGGGTCCGCCACGCCGCCCTCCTTCACCGCCACGGCGAATTCGTCGTCCAACCCGGTGCAGGCCGCCGACGGCAACCTCACGCTCAGCCATACGGGCCAGAAACAACGCCTCGTGGGCGGCGTCGACAAGGGTTGGTAGCCGTGCGCGCCCGCAGCCTGTTCCGATCGCGTGGCTTCACCATGACCGAGATTATGGTCGTGGTGGGCATCCTCGGCATCCTCGCCGCCGTGGCCGGGCCCAACATGATCACCATGGTGCGCACGCAGAAGTTGAAGACCGCCGCGTTCGACGTCTTCTCCAGCCTCAACTTCGCCCGCAGCGAGGCGATCAAGCGCAACCGTGCCGTCACCGTCACGCCCACCAACGGCGACTGGGCGCGCGGCTGGCGGATCACCGATGCCGCCAACACGGTGCTGCGCGACCAGTCGGGGTGGGAAGACATCACCCTCGTCGGCCCCGCGACCGTGACCTTCGGCTCGAACGGTCGCCCCACCGCCCCAGTCGCGCAGCAGTTCAACCTTTCGGCCTACAACGTGGCTTCGGCCAAGAAACGCTGCATCTCCCTCGACCTGAGCGGGCGTGCGGTATCCAAGGAGGGCGCATGCTGAATCGCCAGTCGGGCACTTCGATGGTGGAAGTGCTGGTATCGATCGTGATCGTGGTGCTGGGCCTGCTGGGCCTGGCGGGCCTGCAATCCCACGCGGCACTCGCCCAGGCCGAGGCGTTCCAGCGTGCCCAGGCCATCGTGCTGCTCCAGGACATGACCGACCGCCTCAACGCCAACCGCAACACGGCCTACACCTTCATCACGTCGCAGGCCCTGGGCACCGGCATCGCCGCCGAGGATTGCACCCTCAAGACCGGCGTCGCGCGCGATAAATGCGAATGGTCCAACGCGCTCGTCGGGGCTTCCGAATCGGCCGGCGGCGTGAAGGTCGGCGCCATGACCAACGCCCGCGGCTGCATCACGCGCACCGTCGCCACCAAGCCGGAAGAGTACGAAATCGCCGTCGTCTGGCAGGGGGTCACGCCGTCGAAGGCGCCGGCCACCGCCTGCGGCCAGACGCTCTACGGTACCGACGAGCGGTTCCGCCGCGCGCTGGTCGCCACGGTGCGCATCGCCTGCCTCTTCAACAACAACACCACCGGCGTCTGTCTCTACCCGTGAGGAACCACGCCATGCCCTATATGCCTAAACAACTCGCCTCGCGCCGGAGCCAACAGGGCCTGTCCCTGGTGGAGCTCCTGGTGGCGGTGACCCTGGGCCTGATGCTGATGGCAGGCCTCGCCACTCTCTTCGCCAACTCCAGCACCGCGCGCACCGAGCTCGAGCGCAACAGCCGCCAGATCGAGAACGGGCGCTTCGCGATGGAGTTGATCTCCGACGACCTGCGCCTGGCGGGCTTCTACGCCGAGCTCTCGCTCGACCCGGGCGTCTACCCGGCCGCGATGCCGGACCCGTGCTCGGTGGATCCGGTCAAGTGGCGCGAGGCGTTGCCGATCGCGATCCAGCATTACGACAACGGCACCGGCGTGCCGGGTTGCCTCGGCATCACCGCCAGGGCGGGCACCGACGTGGTGGTCATTCGCCGGGTCTCCTCCTGCGAGGCCGGCGTGGGCACCTGCCCCAACATGCTGGCGGGGCTTCCCTACCTGCAGGTGTCCAAGTGCAAGACCCAGTCGCTCGCCGACCGCAACATGCCCAACAGCCGCTACGTGCTGGAGAAGATGGGCACCGGAACATTCGACCGCAAGGTGAGGGATTGCGCCAACACCGCCGGCTCCCGGCAGTACATGGTGCGCGCGTACTACATCGCGAACGACAACGGCTCGGGCGTTTCCATCCCCACGCTCACCCGCGTCGAATTCAACGGCGTGGGCTACAGCCGCCCGGTCGCGCTGGTCGAGGGCATCGAGGAGCACAACATTGAGTACGGCATCGACAACTTCGGCATCGCCACCGACGCGCGCTTCCTGGAAGGCAGCCCCGACGTCTACACCGCCGACCCCCTCACCTATGCGGCGGCCGGGTGCACGAACTACTGCACCGGCGTGCACAACATGGGCAATATCGTGACCGCCCGCGTGAACCTGCTCGCCCGCAATATCGAGGCGTCGCCCGGCTACACCGATAACAAGACCTACTCCCTGGGGCGCGATGCCGCCGGCATGGAGTTCACCCGCACGCCCGGCGGCAACTACCGCCGCCATGCCTACTCGAGCCTGGTCCGGGTCGTGAACGTTTCGCAGCGCAGAGAAAGGGTGCCGGCCGGCCTATGAAAACCACCACCAGACGCGAGTCGGGCGCGACGCTGCTCGTCACGCTCATCATGCTGATCATGCTGACGCTCTTCGCCATCAGCGCCATGACCACATCCACCTCCAACCTGCAGATGGTCGGCAACATGCAGCAGCGCGCCGAGGCGCTGGAGGCCGCCCAGGCGACGATCGAGCTGGCCATCAGCAGCGACCTCTTCACCAAGAACCCGGGCAACGCGCTGCTCAATCCCTGCGGTGTAGCCAACACCACCTGCACGGATCTCAACGGCGACGGCATCAACGACCTGATCACCACCCTCAACCCGAACCCGCAGTGCGTCCAGGCACGCAAGGTGCCGGTGTCGGAGCTGGTGGTCACCGGCCCGCTTTCCGAGGACTTCGCCTGCACGCAGATGCAGTCCCAGGGTACCTTCGCGGTCGCCGGCGCCTCCGCGAGCGCCGACTCGCTGTGCGGCCAGACCGTGTGGGACGTGACGGCGGTCACCCTGCGTCCCGGCATGGCAGCCAACAATTCCGACATCTTCTACGGAGTCACCCAGGGGGTGGCGGTGCGTATCCCCGCCCTCCAGGTCGACACCGCCTGCCCGTGAACCACCCCATCCATACCCCAGGAGGCCGCTTGAAGCCCTCTTTCATCCGCGCGCTCGCCGCCGGTGCCTGCCTCACCTTCGCCGTCGCGGGCCTCGCCCGCGCCGAAGACATCGACCTCTTCACCAGCGGCCCGCCCAACGCCGCCAACGCGCCGAACATCCTGATCGTGCTGGACAACAGCGCGAACTGGAGCGCCAACAACCAGGGGTGGACCGACCCGAACGGCATCATCAGCCCGTTCAAGCAGGGCCAGTCGGAGCTGCGCGCGCTGCGCAACCTGATGGACGACACCAACATCAACACCGGCGTCAACATCGGCCTCTTCATGTTCGCCTCCGGCGCACCCCAGGACACCGGGTATCCCCGCTTCCACATCCGCAACATGACCCCGGTGAACAAAGCCGCGTTCAAGGAGATGATCGGCGCGGACTCAGGCTGCGTGAACGGCAACAACAGCCTCAACGGCACGCCCAACTGCCTGTTCAAGAATTTCGATACCCCGAGCGAGAAGACCAACAGCGCCTCCACGCGCTACAGCTCGGCGATGTTCGAGGCGTTCAAGTATTTCGGCGGCTATACGGAGCCCGCGAAGGCGAACCTCAACGTCGCGGGCTCGCCCATCGACACCACCCACTTCGGCAACCAGCGCTACGGCGTCCTCGACCCCAAGACCGACAGCGCCGCGTGGGCCGACGCCGGCAAGACCCGCTGGCGCTCGCCCTTCGACTCGCTCGGCAACGCCAACTGCGCCAAGAACTACATCATCTTCATCGGCAACGGCTATCCCTCGCAGGACGTGCCCGACTCGCTCCTCACCGGCATCAACGGCAACGCCCTGGCGCCCGCGGGCGTCGGCAACAAGAACATCAAGACCGCCAACTGGGCCAAGTACATGGCCACCACCGACGTGAACGTGGCACTCGGCAAGCAGTCGATTTACACCTACACCATCGACGTGTTCCTGAACCAGCCGAGCGCCGACCAGACGGCACTGTTGAAGGCGATGGCGAAGTACGGCAACGGCCGCTACTTCCAGGCCAAGAACGAGGCGGCGATCATCGCGGCCCTGCGCGAAATCATCGTCGAGATCCAGGCGGTCAACTCGGTATTCGCCTCCGCGTCGCTGCCGATCAACGCCACCAACCGGTCGCAGAACGAGAACCAGGTGTTCATCGGCATGTTCCGCCCGGACCCGGACGCGCGCCCGCGCTGGTACGGCAACCTCAAGCAATTCCAGATCGCGCTCTTCGGTGACGACGCCAAGCTTGCCGACGCCGTCGGCAACGAGGCGATCGCGCCCTCCACGGGATTCGTGCAGGCCTGCGCCCGGAGCTTCTGGAACAAAGACACCGGCACCTACTGGGACTGGTCTACCGACAGTCTCGGCAGCTGCACCACTGCCGGCACCAGCTTGTCTTCCGACCTTCCCGATGGCGCGGTGGTGGAAAAGGGCGGAGCGGCGGTGGTTCTTCGTCGCGGCAACGACCTCGCGGCCACGGCGCCCTTCTCGGTGAACCGCACCATCTACACCTGCGCCGGCACCTGCGCCGGCACGATGGTGAACTTCGATAACGTCAGCGCCCCCTTCACGCGCACGGGCATGACCGTGCTCACGAACCCTGACCTGATCGCGTGGGCGCGCGGCGCCGACAACCAGGATGAGAACGGCAACGGGAACCTCACCGAGCCGCGTCCCTCGATCCACGGCGACATCGCGCACTCGCGCCCGCTGCCGGTCAACTTCGGCGGCAGCCGCAAGGTGGTGGTGTACTACGGCGACAACGACGGTACCTTCAAGGCCGTCGAGGGCGCCACCGGCAAGGAGCTCTGGGCCTTCGTGGCCCCGGAGCACCACTCGAAGTTGAAGCGCCTCTACGACAACTCGCCGACCATCAGCTACCCGAACATCCCGCTACTGCCGGGCGCCAAGAAGAAGGACTACTTCTTCGACGGCTCCGCGGGCCTCTACCAGAACGCCGACAACACCAAGGTCTGGATCTTCCCGACGATGCGTCGCGGCGGTCGGATGATCTACGCGTTCAACGTGACCGCGGCGGTGCCGGTACTGATGTGGTCCAAGGGCTGCCCCAACATCACCGACGACCTCGGTTGCGCCGCCGGCTGGGACGGACTCGGCCAGACCTTCTCCGCGCCCAACCCGGCGTTCATCAAGGGCTTCAACGCGGGTGCCGATCCCGTGATCGTGATGGGCGGCGGCTACGACAACTGCGACGACGTGGACGCGGCGGTCAGCACCTGCGGCGCAGGCGCCAAGGGCAAGAAGGTCTACATCATCAATGCGGCCAACGGCGCGATCCTGCAGCAGTTCGACACGCTGCGCTCGGTGGTTGCCGACGTGACGCTGGTCGACCGCGACCTCGACGGCAAGGTGGACTACGCCTACGCCGCCGACATGGGGGGCTCGATCTACCGCATCGACTTCATCGACCCGGTCACCAAGGCGTCGAGGGCGGCGGGCAGCTGGACCATCACGAAGGTCGCGGGCACCGCGGCCGGCAACCGCAAGTTCATGTTCGGTCCCGCGGCGCTGATGATCGGCGAGAACGTGCACCTGGCGCTGGGCAGCGGCGACCGCGAGCGCCCGCTCATCACCAACTACCCGTACGTGACGCCGGTGCAGAACCGCTTCTACATGTTCATCGACAAGTTCGCGCCCGGATCGGTGGACCTCGACGGACCGGTGCTGCAGGACTTCTCGACTCCGACCACGTGCGCCACCCTGCCCGACGGCACCAAGGCGGGCTGGCGCATGAACCTCACGGCCGGCACCGGGGAGCAGACGGTGACCTCGGCGGTGATCTTCGGCGGCACGGTGTTCTTCAGCACCAACCGGCCGGTGGCGAGCGCGCCCGGCACCTGCGCGGTGAACCTGGGGCAGGCCAACGGCTACGCGGTGAACCTGCTCAGCGCTGCGGGCGTGGTCGGCTCCGGGGCGCTCTGCGGCGGCGATCGCAGCGGCGTCTTCACCGGCGGGGGGCTGCCGCCTTCCCCGGTGGTCGGGACCGTGCCGGTGGCGCTTCCCGGCGGCGGCACCAAGACCATCAGCGTGCTGATCGGCGGCGTGAACCTGGAAGGCACCCAGTGCTCGGGTATCTGCGCCCAGGAGCCGATCATCCCGATCCGGCAGATCCGCTCGCGGCTCTACTGGTACCCGATGGGCGAACGCTAGACGGGAAGGCGCAAGGCGAAGAAGGCCGGGACGGCGTCCCGGCCTTCTTTTTTGTATAATGACCGGCTTCGCTGTTGTAGCTCAGTTGGTAGAGCAACTGATTCGTAATCAGTAGGTCGGAGGTTCGACTCCTCTCAACAGCACCAATATCCAGGGCCGGGCCGCAAGGCACCGGCCCTTTTCATTTTTGCACAGCCGTGTTGCACCCTACTGCGGAGCGGGCACCGGCCGCAGCCGGTTGGCGGCGAGCGCGCAGAGCTCCAGCCGGATCGACTTGGCCACTGCCGGGTCGCCCTGCTGCTTCACCCGATCGGCCGCCAGCCGCGCATTCAACGCCGCGGTGGACTCCGGGTCCTGGTTGAAGCGGTCGAGGTTGTCGGAAAAGCGCATCCGCCAGCCTTCGAAGCCGGCGGCCAGGCGCTCGGCGTAGCCGGGCTCGCCCTCGAGGCAGCTCGTATAGGCGGCCACGGTGTCAACGATGAAATCGCGCTCGTCCTTCGGCACCCGCTTGGCGTCGGTTTTGGCGGCGGCGGCCGGTGCCGCCTTGGCATCCGGAGCGGGCTCGGGGGTTGCCGCGGGGGGCGCGCCCGGCGCGCGAATCTCGCTCTGGCTCGCGCGCGACGGGCAGGGCTCCGACTGGTAGACGGTCTTGCCCTCCTGCACGCACTTGAACAGCGTCTGCGCTTGCGGGGCGGTCACGAAAAGCGCCGTCACGGCGAGGGCGATGCAGCGGTTGGGTCTCAAGGCGTCCTCCTGGACAGTTGCGTTGCGGGGATGGTCCGGGCGCTCACGCGGGGCGCAGCAGGGTGCGCACGCCCCCGGCCTCGGCCAGCAGCAGCACGTCGGCGGGCCGGCGGGCGAAGATGCCGTTGGTCACCACCCCGGGAATCTGGTTGATCGCGGTTTCCAGCGCCACCGGATCCACGATGTGCAGGCCCTTAACGTCCAGGACCAGGTTTCCGTTGTCGGTGGTAACCCCGGTTCGCAGGTAGGGCATGCCGCCCAGCTTCACGAGCTCGCGGGCGACGAAGCTGCGCGCCATCGGGATCACCTCCACCGGCAGGGGAAACTTGCCCAGCACCGGCACCAGCTTGGAGGCGTCGGCGATGCAGACGAACCGCTTGCTTGCCTGCGCCACGATCTTCTCCCGGGTGAGCGCCGCACCCCCGCCCTTGATCATGGCGAGGTGCTCGGTGACCTCGTCGGCGCCATCGACGTAGATGTCGCAGCCGTCGGTGTCGTTCAGCTCGCGCACCGGGATCTGCAGGGCGCGCAGGCGCTGGGCGCTCGCCTCCGAGCTCGCCACGGCGGCCTCGATGCGCGCCCGGCGCGAGGCCAGGGCATCGATGAAGTAATTGACCGTCGAACCGGTGCCAACGCCGACCACGGTGTCGTCCTCGACGTATTGCAGGGCGGCCTCGGCCGCCGCTTTCTTGAGCGCATTGGCGTCCATGGCGCGAGGATACAGTATGCTTTCGCCCTCCCATGAAGACCCCCGACTACCTCGAGAAGATCCTCACCGCCCGCGTCTACGACGTGGCGATCGAGAGCCCCCTGGACGCGGCTCCCGCCATGTCGCGGCGCCTGGGCAACACCGTATGGTTGAAGCGCGAGGACAAGCAGCCGGTGTTCTCCTTCAAGCTGCGCGGCGCCTACAACAAGATGGCGCACTTGAGCCCCGCGCAGCTGGCCCGCGGCGTGATCTGCGCCTCGGCGGGCAACCACGCGCAGGGCGTGGCGCTGGCCGCCCAGCGCCTCGGGGCCAAGGCCACCATCGTGATGCCGGTGACCACGCCGCGCATCAAGATCGCCGCCGTGAGCGCCCGGGGCGCCAAGGTGGAGCTGAAGGGCGACAGCTACCACGAGGCGGCGCTGCACGCGAAGGCGCTCGCCCGCCGCCACAAGCTCACGTTCGTGCACCCCTACGACGACCCGCTGGTGATCGCGGGGCAGGGCACCATCGCGATGGAAGTGCTGCGCCAGCACCCGGCCCCGATCGACGCGATCTTCGTGCCCGTGGGCGGCGGCGGCCTCATCGCCGGCATCGCGGCCTACGTGAAGCGCATCTCGCCGCGCACGCTCGTGATCGGCGTGCAGCCGGTGGATTCCAACGCGATGGAACGCTCCCTCGCCGCCGGGCGCCGCGTGACGCTGCCCCACGTGAACATCTTCGCCGACGGGGTCGCGGTGAAGCAGGTGGGCCGCGAGACCTTCCGCCTCTGCCGCGAGCTGGTCGACGGCATGGTGCTGGTGGACACCGACGAGATCTGTGCCGCGATCAAGGACACCTTCGAGGAGACGCGCACGGTGGTGGAGCCCGCGGGGGCGCTGGCGCTCGCCGGCATCAAGCGCTGGGTGGAGCGGCGCCGGGCGAAGGGCAAGACCCTGGTGGCGATCGCCTGCGGCGCCAACATGAACTTCGATCGCCTGCGCTTCGTCGCCGAGCGCGCCGAGCTGGGCGAGCATCGCGAGGCGGTGCTCGCGGTCACCATCCCCGAGAAGCCCGGCAGCTTCCGGGCACTCTGCGCGCTGCTGGGCAAGCGCAGCGTCACCGAATTCAACTACCGCTGTGCCCCGGGCTCCGATGCCCACGTGTTCCTCGGCCTCACGGTCGCCGGCCGCGAGGAGACGGAGCGCGTGGTGGGGCAGCTGCGCGGCCGTGGATTGAAGGCCACCGACTTGACCGACAACGAGCTCGCCAAGCTGCACGTGCGCCACCTGGTGGGCGGGCGCGCGCCCGAAGGCGGGCGCGAGATGCTCTACCGCTTCGAGTTCCCGGAGCGCCCGGGCGCGCTGATGAACTTCCTGGAGCACATGGGCACCGGGTGGAACATCTCGCTGTTCCACTACCGCAACCATGGCGCCGACGTGGGCCGGGTTCTGGTGGGGCTGCAGGTGCCGGAACGCGACCGGGCGTCGTTCCGCCGGTTCCTGCGCGAGCTGGGCTACGACCACACGGACGAGTCGCGCAACCCCGCCTACCGCATGTTCCTCGCCTGAGCCCGGGGCCGGGCCGAGCCTACTCCTTGGGCACGTACCCCATCGCCAGGTCGGCGCCCTCGCCGAAGAAGTGCTTGCGCATCTGCTCCTCGAGGTACTTGCGCGCCTTCGCGTCGGAGAGGTTCAGCCGGTTCTCGTTCACCAGCATCTTCTGGTGCTCGAGCCAGCCCTTCCACGCCTCCTTGGAAGCGCTCTCCCAGAGCCGCTTGCCGAGCTCGCCGGGATAGGGCGGGAAATCGAGGCCTTCGGCCTCGCGCTTCAACTTGATGCACTGGATCATTCGCGCCATCGCTAGAGCTCCTTTAGGAAGACCTTCGAGCGCCGCTCGAAGTTGTACAGCGCCTGCTTCTTCTCCGGCAGCCGTGCCGTGTCGCTTTCGACGAAGCCGCGCTCGATGAACCAGTGGGTGGTGCGCGTCGACAGCACGAACAGCGACTTGAGTCCGAGAGCGCGCGCACGCGCCTCCCCGAAGGCCAGCAGCCGCTCGCCGCGCCCGCCGTCGCGGTGGAACGGGTTGACTGCCACCGCCGCCAGCTCCGCCGTCTTCTGCGCCGGAAACGGATAGAGTGCCGCGCAGCCGAGGATGTTCCCCTCGGACTCGATCACGAAGAAGTGCCCGATCTCGCGCTCCAGCTGCTCGCGGTCGCGCTTCACCAGCACGCCTTGCTGCTCGAGGGGCTCCAGGATCTGCAGGATGCCCGGGATGTCCTCGGCGGTGGCGTCGCGCAGCCGCTCCGGCGACTCGGGGACCACCATGGTGCCGATGCCGTGGTGGGTGAAAAGCTCGATCAGGAGCGCGCCGTCGACGTGGCGGCTGATGAGGTGCGAGCGCTTGACCCCGGCGGAACACGCCTTCACGGTGAACGGCAGGTAGATCTGCACGTCCTCCGGCAGGTGGTTGGCTCCGATCAGCTCGCGGGCCTGCTTCACGGTGAGCTCGGAGATCAGCTTTCCCTTCGCATCGAGCGCCCCGGCCGTCTCGGTGAGGAAGATCAGCTTGTCGGCCCCGAGCGCCACCGCGGTGGAGGTGGCCACGTCCTCGAGGGTGCAGTTGAACACGTCGCCGGTGGGCGAGAAGCCGATGGGCGAGATCAGCACCACCTCGTGGTCGTCGAGGCGCCGCCGGATGCCCTCGGCGTCGATCTTGCGCACTTCGCCCGTGTGCTGGAAGTCCACGCCGTTCACGACACCCACGGGCTTCGCGGTTACGAAGTTGCCCGAGGAGACGCGGATGTCGGCGCCCCACATGGGACTGTTGGCGAGCTCCATCGAGAGCAGCGCCTCCATCTCCACCCGCACGATTCCGTTGGCCTCCTTCACGCAGGCGAGCGCCTGGGCGTCGGTCACGCGGCGATTGTGCTCGTAGCGCGGGGTCACGCCATGCTGGCGCATCTGCTCCTCGATCTGCGGGCGGGTGCCGTGCACCAGCACCACGCGCACCTCGAGGCTTTCCAGCACGTTGATGTCGTGGGTGAGCTGCGTGAATTCGCCGTCGGCCAGCACCTCGCCGCCGAAGGCGATGACGAAAGTCGCCCCGCCCCAGCGGTGGATATAGGGCGTGGCGGCCCGAAACCATTTCACGAAGGCTTCGGTCTTGAGGGCGGGGGTGCGCGGCGGCATGGCGAGGCGGTCCGGAGGAGCCGCATTCTACATTCGGAAGTCGCCCCACAGGGCGTGCAGCGCGGCCAGCGCCGCCAGGGGCGCCGTCTCGGTGCGAAGCACCCGCGGGCCGAGGCCCACGGGGATGAAGTTGCGAGTCTGGGCGAGGTCGAGCTCGCGATCGGAAAGCCCCCCCTCGGGGCCGACCACGAGCTCCAGCTCCGGCGGGGGCGCGCCCCGCGCGGCCAGCGGCTCGCCGCCCGGCGCCAGCATCCAGCGCGGCAGGCTCGCGGGCTCCGCGATCCATGCCTGGAAGGCGAGCGTGGGGCGCACGTCGGGCACCCGGTTGCGCCCGCTCTGCTCGCATGCGGCCACCGCGACGCGCCTC
>JANMHV010000093.1:0-5992 GCA_031375445.1 Burkholderiales bacterium
GTCCCGCCCGCTTCGATCCGGTCGCCGCGCCCCGCCACTCCGGTGAAACCTACGCGGGGATCGACCGCATCTCCCGACTTGTGGCGCCCGCCGCCGAGCACGATGCAGGCGAGGCCCACTTCCCGGGTCGCGATCTCATGCACCCAGCCGGAGCGCAGCGACTTGAGCGGGCGGACCACCGGGGCGCTGGGCAGGAGGTGGCTCGCCTTGTCCACGAAATCCGATGCGCCGCCGAGGGCCGCGATCATTCGCGCGAATCGCTCGAGCGCCGAGCCGTCGTCGAGGGCCCGGTCGATCCGGACCCGGGCTGCCTCGAGTGTGGACTCGATTCCCCCCATCAGCAGCATCTCGGCCCCGAGGCCGCGCGTCAGCTCGAGCAGCCGCGGATCGCGCTCTTCCCCGCGCAGGAAGCGCACCGACTCCAGGATCTCCACCGCGTTGCCGCAGCTGTGGCCCAGCACCTGGTTCATGTCCGTGATCCAGGCGCAATTCGGCAGGCCCGCGGCGGACGCCACGTCGTGCAGCGAGGTGGCGAGCGAGCGCGCGAACGAGAGGTCGGTCGCGAAGGCGCCGTTGCCCACCTTGATGTCGAGCACCATGGCGTCGAGCCCCGCGGCGAGTTTCTTCGACAGGATGCTGGCGCAGATGAGGGGGATCGATTCCACCGTGGCGGTCACGTCCCGGATCGCGTAGAGGCGACGGTCCGCCGGGGCCACCTCGGCTGAGGCGCCGACGATCGCGCAGCCCGCCTCGCGCAGCGCGCGCTCGAGCTGTTCGCGGCCCACGATCGTGCGATAGCCCGGCACCGAATCCAGCTTGTCGAGCGTGCCGCCGGTGTGGCCGAGGCCGCGCCCCGAGATCATCGGCACGATGCCGCCGCAGGCGGCTACGACCGGCGCCAGCACCAGGCTCACCTTGTCGCCCACCCCGCCGGTGGAATGCTTGTCGAGGGTCGGGCCGTCGAAGCGCCCCTTCCAGTCGAGGATGGTGCCCGACCGTGTCATCGCCTCGGTGAGGGCGATGGTCTCGTCGTGGGACATCCCCTCGAGGAAGAGCGCCATCGCCATGGCGGCGGCCTGGGCGTCGCTCCAGCTCTGGTCCACCAGCCCGCGCACGAAGGCGTCGATGTGCACCCGATCGAGCGGGTGCCCGTCGCGCTTCCGGCGGATGATTTCCTGGGCCAGCATCTATTCTCCGTAGGGGACCCAGACGTTTTTCACCTGGGTGGCGGCGCGCAGGAACTCGCGTCCCTCGCCGCTCTCGCGATCGAGCCAGTCGCGCGCGTCCCACGAGGCCCAGGTGCGCTTCATGTTGGCCGCCGATGCGAGCTCCACGGCCTTCGCCCCCGCCTGGGTGCCGAAGTACCACATCGCTTCCACGTCGTCGTGCTCGGCGAGCACCTTCGCCAGCGGGTCGCGCTCGCCGGTCACGATGTTGACGACGCCGGCGGGGAGGTCCGAGGTCTCGAAGACCGAGTAGAGGTCGGTTGCGGCGAGCGGATGCGATTGCGACGGGATCACGATGGTGGTGTTGCCCATCGCGATCGCCGGAGCCACGAGGGAAACCAGGCCCAGCAGCGGGTGATGGTCGTCGCAGGCGATCCCCATCACGCCGATCGGCTCGTTCATGGCGATCGCGACACCGCGGATCGGCACGCTGTGCACCGCGCCGTCGTACTTGTCGGCCCACGCGCCGTAGGTGAAGAGGCGCGCGATTGCGGCCTCGACCTCCTGGCGCGCGCGCTTGCCGCCGCACTCCGTCATGATGTCGATGCGCGCGGCGAACTCGGCGGCGCGAGTCGCCAGGTTCTCGGCGATGTAGTAGAGGATCTGCGCGCGGTTGTGCCCCGTGGCGCGACCCCAGCCCTTGGCCGCGTGGGCCGCTTCCACCGCGTTGCGCAGGTCCTTGCGATTGCCTTCGGGTGTCTCTCCAACCGCGTCCCCGCTGGGGCTCACGATGCGCCGCGTGTAGGCGCCGTCGGGGCGCGCCTGCTTGCCGCCGATGAAGAGCTTGGGCGTGCGATCGAGGGCCGGCATGCCGCCGTCCGCATCACTCGACTGCGCCCTTCGCTCCGCCGCTGCCTTCGTGCCCTTGGACTCCTTGACGACACGGGGCGCAGCAACGTGGCGTTTCAAGTACTCCCACATGCCCTCGCGCCCGCCCTCGCGCCCGAAGCCGGACTCGCGATAACCGCCGAAGCCCGCGGCGGCGTCGAAGAGGTTGGTGGAGTTGATCCACACCACACCCGCCTTGATCCTGGGTGCGATGTCGAGCGCCAGGTTGATGCTCTCGGTCCAGACGCTCGCGGCGAGGCCGTAGGGCGTGTTGTTGGCGATCGCGACCGATTCATCCGGCGTGCGGAAGGTCATCGCCACCAGCACCGGGCCGAAGATCTCGACCTGCGCGATGGTGGACGAGGGCTGCACGTCGGTGAAGAGCGTGGGCGGATAGAACGAGCCCTCGGTGGGGCAGGCCCAGGAGGGCTGCCACATCGTCGCACCCTCATCGACGCCCTGCTGCACGAGTCCCCGGATGCGCTCCAGCTGCACCGGCGCCACGATGGCGCCCATGTCGATCGCCTTGTCGAGAGGGGAGCCTACTCGCAGCTTTTCCATCCGCGCGCGCAGCTTGGAGACGAGGCGGCTGGCGATGCCCTCCTGCACGAGAAGCCGCGAGCCGGCGCAGCACACCTGGCCCTGGTTGAACCAGATGGCGTCCACCACGCCCTCGACCACGCTGTCGAGGTCGGCGTCCTCGTAGACGATGAAGGGGCTCTTGCCGCCGAGCTCGAGCGACAGCTTCTTGCCCGTGCCCGCGGTCGCCTTGCGGATGATGCGGCCGACCTCGGTGGATCCCGTGAACGCGATCTTGTCGACGTCGGGGTGCTCCACCAGCGCGGCCCCGGTCTCGCCGTGGCCATTCACGATGTTGATGACGCCCGGGGGAATGCCCGCCTCGTGGGCGATCTCGGCGAAGGCGAGCGCGGTGAGCGGCGTGAATTCCGCGGGCTTCAAGATCACCGTGTTGCCCGCGGCGATCGCCGGGGCGATCTTCCACGCGAGCATCAGCAGCGGGAAATTCCACGGGATGATCTGGCCCACGACGCCGATGGCCTCGTGCCCGGGGAACTCGGTATCGAGCAGCTGCGCCCAGCCGGCGTGGTGGTAGAAGTGCCGCGCCACCAGGGGCACGTCGATGTCGCGCGTTTCGCGGATCGACTTGCCGTTATCCATGGATTCGAGGACCGCGAGGAGCCGCGAGTGCTTCTGCACTCCCCGGGCCAGCGCATAGAGGTAACGCGCGCGGGCGTGGGGCGCCAGGCCCTTCCAGCCGGGGAGCGCACCTTTCGCCGCGTCGACCGCCGCATTCACCTCGGCTTTCGTGCCGTCGGCCACTTTCGCGATCGGCTTCCCGGTGGCGGGGTTCGCGACCTCGAAGGTCTTGCCGGGCTCGGTCCACTTCCCGCCGATGTAATGGCCGAAAGTGCCGTTGCGTTTCCCGAGCCAGGCGAGCGCGTCCTTGTCGCTCTCCGGCGCGGGGCCGTATTCCATCGTCCTGAAGATCTCTGCGACTTTCGTGGCCATGGCGTTCAGGGCATCGGGTGGCGATGCGCTGCCGAGTAGCGGTTGGTGACGTAGTGCTCGAGCTGGCGCTCGATGTCGGTGAGCAGCGCCGAGGCCCCGAAGCGGAAGAGATCCGCCCGGAGCCACCGGTCGCCCAACTCCTCCTTCATCAGGTACAGGAACTCGAGCGCGGTCTTGGCGGTGCGGATGCCCCCCGCGGGCTTGAAGCCCACGGCGTAGCCGGTCTGCTCGAAGTACTCGCGGATCATCCGGCACATCACCACGCCGAACGGGATCGTGGCGTTCACCCCTTCCTTGCCGGTGGAGGTCTTGATGAAGTCCGCACCCGCCTGCATCGCCACCATGGAGGCGCGCGCCACGTTGCCGAGGGTCGCCAGCTCGCCGGTGGCGAGGATCGCCTTCATGTGCGCTTCTCCGCACGCCTCGCGGAAGCGCTTCACCTCGTCGTAGAGCGCTTCGTAGTTGCCGGTGAGGACGTGCGAGCGCGTGATCACGATGTCGATCTCGTGCGCCCCGGCGGCGACACTCGCGCGGATCTCCTCCACGCGCTGCTCGACCGGCGAGAGGCCCGCGGGAAAGCCCGTGGAGACCGCGGCCACGGGAATGCCGGAGCCTTCGAGGGCATCGACCGCGGTCGGCACCAGCGCGTGGTACACGCACACCGCGCCCACCTTGATGTCGAGCTCCTTCACGCCGAGCGCCTCGACCAGGTCCGCGCGCAGCGGGTTGCGCGCCTTGGCGCAGAGCCGGCGCACGTTGCCCGGCGTGTCGTCGCCGGAGAGCGTGGTGAGATCCATCAGCGTGATCGCGCGCAGCAGCCAGGCGGCCTGCCATTCCTTCTTGACCGTCCTGCGGGTGCCGAGGGTGGCCGCGCGGCGCTCCACGGCGCTGCGGTTCACGCGCAGCGTCCGAACGATGTCGAGGTCGAGGGGGGTGCCGGGATTGCGATCCACGGGCCCCGCGGGCACCGGGCGCGGCATCACCAGCGTGAGGTTGGGTTTCGCGGTCATGGGGTGATCTCCTTGATGACGTCGGCGAGGAGCCGGCTCGCCATGTCCTTGGCACGGCCCGCGGTGGCGAGCGTGTGCGCGTGGCTCAGATTTTCCTCCGAAAGCCCCGCCGCCATATTGGTCATGAGGGAAATGGCAAGCACCCGCATGCCGGCCCGGCGCGCGAGGATCGTCTCCGGCACGGTGCTCATGCCGACGGCATCGGCGCCCAGCAATCGAAACATGCGGATCTCGGCGGCGGTCTCGAACTGCGGTCCCAGGCACCAGAGGTACACGCCCTGGTGCAGATCCACGCCGGTGCGCTTGGCCACGGCCATGGCGCTCGCGCGCAGGGCCGGATCGTAGGCGCGCACCATGTCGACGAAGCGCTCGGATCCCGCCTCGCCGACGAGGGGTGAGCGCTGCGGCATGTTGATGTGGTCGGTGAGAACCATGAGGCTCCCGGGAGGCATGCGCGGATCGAGGCTGCCGGCGGCGTTGGTTTGCACCAGTGCCTCGCAGCCCAGGGCGCGGAGCGCCATCAGCGGCACCTGCATCGCCTTCACGTCGCCATCTTCATAGGCGTGCTTGCGCCCGCTCATCACGGCGACCTCCTGCGTGCCGATGCGCCCGAGGAGGAGCTCGCCCGCATGCCCCGCGACCCCCGCCTGGGGGAAGCCCACCAGATCGGCGTAGGGCACGCGCAGCGGCTCTGCCACGTGGTCGATGAGCCCGCCCCAGCCGGATCCCAGGACCACTGCGATGCGGGGACGTGCCGATGGGGCGCGGCCGCGCAGCGTGGCGAGGGCGTTTTCGAAATTTGCGGTCATCGTAACCCTCTCCCCAACCCTCTCCCAGGGGAGAGGGAGCAAACGTGGGACACGGTTTCGTGGAAGGTGGCAATCATCAGGCCAGGTTCTCGGGCCCGAAACTCGCGGGCAACAGTTGGTCGAGGGTGAATTGCGCACGGACGCGCTCGCGATCGGCGACGAGCACCGGCGTATCGGGAGCGGCGAACTCGCGCAGCCGCTGGCGGCAGCCGCCGCAAGGCGTGACCAGCGCCTCGCCATCGCCGAGCACCAGCAGCGCGCGGACCTCGCGGCCGCCTTCGCGCACCATCGTCGCGATGGCGAGCGCTTCGGCGCAGGTGCCGAGCGGGTAGGCGGCGTTCTCGACGTTGCAGCCGGCGTGGATGCCGCCTTGCTCGTCCAGCACCGCGGCGCCGACGCGGAAGCGCGAGTAGGGCGCGTGGGCGTGGCCATGGGCCTCGCGCGCCGCCGAGTGCAGGCGTTCGATCGAATCGGGGGAAAGGGGGGAAGCCATCGCTCAGCGTTCCTTCACGTAGGGGCGGCCCAGCGCCTGGGGCGACACGTTGCGGCCGATGAAGGCGGCGAGCAGCACCACGGTCAGCAGATAGGG
>JANMHV010000101.1:0-10382 GCA_031375445.1 Burkholderiales bacterium
GCCGCTGATGCGCCTGGGACGCGCGGCGCAGGACTGGGATCGGATCGCGCCGACCGGGGAGCAGTGGCGCCGCGCCGCCGAGTCGCTGAGCAGCCGGGTGGCGGCGCTCGGCTCGCCGGTCGCGCTCTCGATCTACCCGTGGGACATCCTGGCGGAGCTGAAGGCACGCCTGGAGAGCCCCCAGGCGATGCTGCTCGTGGTCCCGAACGGCAAGGTGAAGCTCCTCAATGCCCTGCCCTTCGCGCCGGCGGACCTGCGCCGCGATTCCCTCGACGCGGCATGGCAGGCCTACCGGCAAGCCTGGCGCAGCCTCGAGGTGCGTGAGTTCATCGGCCGTTGCGCCGCCGACCCGGGCCTGTTGCGGCATGCGAACGAAACCTGGGAGCCGGCCGCGGCGTAGAACGCGGCGGCGTTGACCTGCATCAAGTCCCGCGGCCGATGGGGCCTTAGGGTGCCTGATAGGCACAAGGGATACCCACGATGGCTTCCGAACCCGGCGAACCGAATTTCCTGAAACGGACGTGGCGGTGGATCTCCTCGCCCAGCGCGCGCTGGTCGATCCTCACCCTGCTCGGCCTCGGGGTCGCGGCCGGTGCCGCCGCCACGATCGGAACCCAGGTCATGGTCGCGGTGACCGGCACCGACGAGTTCTGCGGCAGCGCCTGCCATTCGATGCAATGGGTGGCGCGCGAGCACAAGGCGAGCGGCCATCATGCCAACCGCACCGGCGTGGTCGCCGGATGCCACGACTGCCACATCCCGAAGCAATATCCCGAGCTCCTCGTCTACAAGACGAAGGCCGGCATCAAGGACGTGGTGCAGGAGGTGCGCGGGATCATCTCCACCGAGGCGAAGTTCGAAAAGGAGCGCCCGCGGATGGCGAAGCTGGTCTGGGAGGAGTACAAGGCCAACGATTCACGCGCCTGCCGCGGCTGCCACCAGTTCACGCCGGCGGTGGTGGCCAAGCAGAAGGATTTCGTGCAGCCGATGCATCAGCAGGTGCTCGAGGGCAAGGCGACCTGCATCGACTGCCACAAGGGAATCGCGCACACCGCCCCCGCGGAGTGACCCCCCCCTACATGGCGAGGACCCATTGGACCAGGGTCTTCACCTCGTCCGGGCTGGCCTTCACCCCGGGATGGCCCTTGGCGCCGGTGAGCTTTTCGATGAGGGCGGCTTCGGCCCCGACCTTGTCCTTGTGCTTGGCGGAGAGATCCTTGAACGAGGCCCCCATCTTCTTGGCTCCCTGCACGTTGTGGCAGCCGAGGCAGCCGCTCTTCTTCGCCAGCTCTTCCGACGCGCCTGCGCCTGCGGAGGCGGCCAGTGCGGCCAATGCGACTGCGATGACGAAAGTGCTCTTCATGGTGTGGCTCCCGCAGTGGTTGGGGACGAGCGCGCTCGTCCGGCGATTGTACCGA
This sequence comes from Burkholderiales bacterium, assembly GCA_031375445.1. GTDB lineage: Bacteria > Pseudomonadota > Gammaproteobacteria > Burkholderiales > Usitatibacteraceae > Usitatibacter. The sequence continues at coordinate 1,419 of JANMHV010000101.1, forward strand.
TCATGTCGTGACCATTTCGACGGGCCTTGACGCAGGTCAAATCCCCGGCGATCCGCCGGAGCAGTGTGGGAAACATGGAAATCCGCAAGTCGGCGTTGATGGACCGGCCTTCCGCGGCGATGTTCGACCTGATCGAGGCCGCCGAGCACTACCCGGAGTTCATGCCCTGGTGCGCCGATGCGACCATCCTCGCGCGGGACGACACCCTGGTGGTCGCCAGGATCGGCGTGGACTACCACGGCGCGCGCTTCCAGTTCACCACCCGCAATCCCAAGATGCGGCCGCACTGGATGGCGGTGGGCTTCGAGGATGGCCCGTTCAGGCGGTTCGAGGGCGAATGGCGCCTGCGCGACCTCGGCCCCGGCGCGTGCCGCGTCGAATTCATGTTGCGATATGAGATCGACGGCACTCTCCAGGGGCTGCTGGCGGGACGCGTGCTCGACTCCGTCGCGGGCACCCTGGTCGACGCGTTCGCGCGCCGCGCCGAACAATCAGCGCACTAGCGCGTACGGAGGGACGTGGTGACCGAAGACTTCGCAGCTGTCTCCGCCTTGCAGGGCTCGAGGCTCGGCCGGGAACTCACCGAATCGCAGGTGGCGACTCTCGCCGGCCATGTAACCCATCGCGACCTCGCGAAGGGCGAGGTTCTGGTCGCGGCGGGAAAGTCCGACAGCCACCTGTATGTGGTCCTGAGCGGCAGCCTCGGCGTGATCCGCGACGCCGAATCAGCCGATCCCGTGACGCTCTTCACGCTCGTGGCGGGGGACTTCGCGGGCGAGCTGAGCTTCCTCGACGATACCCCCCACTACGCCTGCCTGGTGGCAGCCGGGCCCACGCGCGTCCTGAGCCTGGAGCGCGAGCGGCTCGAAGCCCTGCTGTCGACCCATCCCGAGATCGTCTATCGCGTGATGCGCGCGATCGTGCGCACGGTGCACGAGATCCAGCGGCGGCTCTCGATGCAATCCGTGGAGCTCGCCAACTACATCTACAAGCAGCACGGACGCTACTAGGGAGGGTCAGACCCTCCCTGGCGCTGCATCGCCTCGTCGACCAGCTCCGCGATGTCGCGGGTGGCGATGCGGTCGTCGTTGCCGAGCTCCTTGGTGCCGTCGGAGATCATCACGGCGCAGTAGGGGCACGCCGTGGCGATGATGGCGGGATCGCGCGGCAATGCCTGCTCGACACGCTTCACGTTGATGCGGGTGCCGATCTTCTCGTCCATCCACATGCGCCCGCCCCCGGCGCCACAGCACATCGCCCTGTCGCGGCTCAGCTCGAACTCGAGCGGGGCGTCCTTCGCAAGGTGGCGCAGGATGGCGCGCGGCGCTTCGTACTCGCCGTTGTGCCGGGCCAGGTAGCAGGGCTCGTGATAGATGACCCGTTCGAAGGCGGGCCGCAGCCGGATGCGCCCCTCGTCGATGAGCCGGGCGATGAGCTGGGTGTGATGCAGGACCTCGTAGTGGCCGCCGAAAGCGGGGTACTCGTTCTTCAGCGAATTGAAGGCATGCGGGTCGCAGGTGACGATGCGGCGGATGCCGAACTCCGAGAGCGTCGCGACCAGGCCGCGGGCGAGCTGCTGGAACAGCATCTCGTTGCCGGCGCGCCGCACGCACTCACCCGTGGAGCCCTCCCGGGCGCCGAGGATCGCGAACTTCACGCCGGCCGCCCGCAGGATGCGCGCGAACGCGGCGGCGATCTTCTGCCCGCGGGCATCGAACGACTCCGCCGATCCGACGTAGAACAGGTAGTCGATGCCGAGCGCGTCCTGGGCGCCGCGAAGGATCGGCACGCCCCCGGCGCGAGCCCAGTCCCCGCGCGTGTCCGCCGGCAGGCCCCAGGGATTTCCCTGCACCTCGTAGGCGTCGAACACGCGCCGCAGCTCGTGGGGAAAGGCACCTTCCATCATCACCCGCTGCTGGCGCAGGCGGAAGAACTTCGGCAGGTGCTCGAGCTCGATGGGGCAGGCTGCCTCGCAGTACCCGCAGGTGGTGCACGCCCAGAGCGCTTCCTCGCTGATGACACCCGGCACCAGCGGCGCCAGTGCCTGGTCCTTGTGGACCACGATGGCCTCACGGCTGGCGAGCAGGTGGTGCTTCACGCTGTCGTTGACCCACTTGAGCGACAGCGGCTTTCCGGTGAGGAACGTGGGGCAGGCATCCTTGCAGCGCCCGCACTCGGTGCAGGTGAACGCGTCCAGGCCTTCCTTCCAGGTGAGGTCCAGCGCGGTGCGCACGCCGATGCGCATTTCCGCGTCGTCGTCGCCCGACATGGCCCGCTCGAGATCCACCGCCGGCACCGCATTGCAGGGATGGCCGCGGCGGAAGAAGAGCGCCGGCAGCGCCGTCACGATGTGGAAATGCTCCCCCAGCGGCAGGATCACCAGGAAGGAAAGCACCACCACCATCTGCAGCCAGTAGCTGATGTGGTAGCCGGCCGCGAGGAACGCCGGCGGAGAGTCCAGGAGCATGCCGGCGAGCGCATCGCCCACGAAGGCGAAGGCGCGCTCGTGGGCGATCGCCGGATTCGCGGCGGCGAGCAGCGCGAAGCGGAAGCCGTCGAAGGCGAAATCCGTGACCATGATGACCGTGATCAGCCCGAGGATCAGCAGCGCCTCGCGGTTGCCCTCGAGGCGCGCCGGCTTCAGCGCGAGGCGCCGGTAGAGCGCGTAGCCGCAGGCGGCCAGCACGGCCAGTTCCACGCCGTCCTTGAATGCGGCGAACAGGCCGCCCGCCAGGCCCGGAAAGGTCACGGTCTCGTCGTAGCCGATGGCCAGGAGCTGCACCTTGCGCGCGAGCAGCGACATGAAGCCCAGGAAAATGACCCCGTGCATGAGGCCGGGCCGCCATTCGCCCCGCACCATGCGCGACTGCAGGATTCCATTGACCAGCAGGGAGCGCAGGCGCGCCCCCGGATGGTCCCAGCGAGCCTCGGGCTGGAGGCTGGCGACGATCGAGAGCTTGCGTGCCGCGAGCCAGGCGAAGCTCGCGAGCGCGACGACCAGCAGGATAGTGGTCGCGAACGGGCTCAGAAGCGGTAGGTCACAAGGGCGTAGACGATGTGCGCGGTGTACTGCGGGTTGGCGAAGTAGCCGTTCACGTAGCTGTCGGCGCGATTGGCCGCCGGAACGGTGTAGCGATACCCGTCGGTCTGCGCGTCGCGGTACTCGAACTTCTCGTAGGCATAGCCGCCGGTGACCATCCACGACTTGCCGAGTGCATAGTCGGCGCGGATGGTGAGCGAAGTGCGCCTGGAGTCGTCCCAAAGGTCGAGCGGCACGGGCCGCACCACCGAGGCGGGCACCCCTTCCTGCAGCGCCAGGTCCACCGAACCGTCGGTCTTGTAGTAGATCGCCGAGGCCTTCAGGGTGAGCCTTTCCATGAGCGGCCAGTGCAGCGCCAGCCCGGCGGCCCAGTTGCGGTCCTTCACCTGCCCTTCCCAGTTATAGGCGGTCCCGGTGGGCGGGGCGAACGGATCATAGGCGCCCACCGCGGTTCCGGTCGCCACGCGGTGGCGCGAGTCGTACTTGATCAGCTCGGCGTCGCCGAAGACCGTGAGCCGGGGACCGCCCGGCTCCCCATAGGACGCGCTCACGTAGATCTCGCGCCGATCGTCCTTCAGCCGGCCGAGCGTGTTGTCCTTGAATTTGTTGCGCTTGAGGATGCCCTCGAACGACACGTCGAACAGCGGCAACGGGCTGTAGTCGAGCGTGACCTTCAGCTGGTCCTGCTCGAGGTTCGAGACGTCGAAGGCGGTGAGGTAGCGATTCATGTAGTTGACGTCGCCGGTGCCGGTGCCCGAGCCCGCCAGCAGGAAGTTCGAATCGCGCTCGAGCCGGGTGTACTTCAGCCGTGCCGCAAGCTCGTCCATGCTCGTGTTCTTCCACTCGACGAACCAGCGCTGGTCCTCGCTGTCGTCGAAGTCGAAGCGGCCCTCGCGCTTGGTATCGAGGATCTCGAAACCCGCGCCCAGGCGGTTGCCGCGGTTGATTCGATAGAAGGCGTCGAAGCCGTAACGGTCCTTCTTGTAGGAGAACGGCTCGTTATCGAACGTACCAAGCGCGCCCGAGAACTCGACGTGCGTGGATTTGTCGTTGCGCTCGTTGCGGTTGTAGTAGAGGCGCGTGTCCAGGCTGCGCATCGGAGCCGAGGCGAGCGCCGCGCTGAAGGTCCGGTTCTCGATCCGGCCCTGGAAGGTGGAGACGTTCGGGTTGGTCTGCGCGATCGCGCCGGCCGTGTTGAGCACCGTGGTCGCGAGGCCCACGTCGCTTTCCAGCTCGTCGCGCGTGAAGCGAAGCGCCAGCGTGGAGCCCAGCGGCAGCCGGCGGAAAGTGACGTTGCCGGCGAGCCGCGAATACTCGTTGCCGGCGCCAAGGAAGGAGCGGTCGATGCCGTTGGCCAAAAAGCCGTTGGTCCAGGTGACGCTCTCGTTTTCGTTCTCGAACTTGCTCGTCATCCAGGAAAGCGCCGCATGGACGGTCTTCGAGTTGTATCCGGTCTCGAACGTGGCGTTGCGCGTCCTGTATTCGACGGGGAAGGCGAGATCGACGAAGCCGTTGCCGGGGCTCAGGCCTTGCGAGGAGGAGCCGATCTTGCTCCCGCTCGAGGTCACCTGGTTGGCATCGGCACGGAAGTACCATGGCGAGAGGGCCTGCAGCTCGAAGTAGCCGGCGTCGTTGCGGCGCTTGTAGCCCACGTCGAGCGAATTCCAGGTATTCGGGTCGAGCTGCGGGAATGTCGCCGTCTGCGCCGGACCGCCGGCACCCGCATAGGGCGTGCGGCCGTTGAAAAGGAAATTGTGGCGCAGCGAGTCGCTGGAGAAGCGGTATTTGAAAACGTCGTACATCCCGCCGCGCAGGCTCGCGTAGGTGTCGTCGCGGCCCAGGTTCTCGCCGAAGAAGTCGAGCCAGTAGCGGCTGCTGCGCCCCCTCAGGTCGATGCCCGTGAGGAGGCCATTGGACAGGTCGCGGTACTCGTGGAGCTTGGCCCCGTTGGCCGCGTCGCCGTCATCGACGGCGATTCCACCGACGCTTACCGAGCCCTGCACCCGGAACACGTCGCTCTGCGCCCAGGCCGGGATGGCGAACAGGTGAGCGATCAGCAGCGCCAGAATCTTCTTGCCCATGATCGTTCCCCTAGCGGATGAAGAAGCGGCCACGGTTCGCGGGCGCATTCGAGCCGTGGATGGAGTTGTGGCAGTTGAGGCAGCCGCGCGCGATGAAGCGCGTGCTGACCGCCGGATTGGTCGCGCCGCTCGGCAGGTTCCACCCCTGGAGCGACCCGTAGAACGCGGTCGGATGGCGCCCGGTGACGTGGCAGTCCTGGCACAGGTTAGGCGCCTTTTCGTTGAGGAGCTTCGCGTGGGCGGAGCCATGGGGGGTGTGGCAGGTGAGGCAGTTCTCCTCCACCGGCGGATGCCCGAAGACGAACGGCCCGCGCTTGTCGGCGTGGCAAGAGAAGCACTGCTGGTTGACGGTCTCGTGCTTGAGCATGGCCGGAGTCAACGCGCCGTGCGGGTTGTGGCAGTCGGAACAGGTGACCTTGCCTTCGATGATCGGATGGTGCGAAGTCTTGAGGGTGGCGTTGCGGACCTGCTTGTGGCAGGTGCCGCAGGTGTCCGCTTCGAGCGCGCGCGAGGTGGTGGTAAAAGGAGCCACCGCGGGCTTGCCTTCCTTGCCGTGGATGTTGTGGCAATTGCTGCACGACACCTCGTTCTTGGCATGCTTCCCGGATTCCCAGAAGGCCAGGTGCCGGCTGCCCGAGTGGCACGTCATGCAAGTGGCGTCCTTTTCGGCGGCGGAGACGCCCTTGGCGAACTTTTTCGGCATCTTGTTCGCCGACGGGTCCTTCAGGTGCGCGCTGGCATCCCCGTGGCACGACTGGCACATGCTTCCCGCGGCGTCGTTCTTCGCGCCATGGTGCGTGAGCTCTATCGACTTGTGGGACTGCTCATGACAGTTGGCGCAGACCGGGGTTTCGGCTGGCCGCTGTGCCATTGCGTGCGGCGCCAGGAGGGCGGCGGCCAGTGCGACCGCGGCGGTGGCAAGGCAGGATTGGAATCGCATTCGCACTCCCCATTTTTCGTCTCGGTGCGTCCCCGGCAAGGCCGCCACGCTGCCGCCCCCGCAGCCGGAGTCCAACGGCTCGATCCTGCCCGGCCCTCGAAGCCTGACAGTTGACATAGGTCAAAGGACATCGAAAGGCAGGGCCTTCGAGTTCGAAGCAGTCGCGATGCGAGAAAGGCGGGAGCGCGGGCTTGACCGGCATCAAACCTGCCGGCCCCAGGGCCGGAACAATGGCCGTCATGCGCGGCATCCGCGCGGACGAATGCATATGCCGATCTTCGCCGTGGGACTGAACCACCGCACCGCGCCCGCCGGCGTACGGGAGGCGGTGGCATTCCCGCTCGCGGTGCAGGCCGACGCCGTGTCCCTGATCAAGAAGGATTCAGGCGCCGAGGAAGTCGTGCTGGTCTCGACCCGCAATCGGTCCGAGATCTACCTGCGCGGCCCCGACCGGGGCACGCTCGAGCGTGCCACCGCTTGCCTCGACCAATTGGCTTCGCGGCGCCTTCCAGAGTTGGCGCCCCATCTATATACCCACAGCGGGGAAGCCGTTGCCCGCCACGCGTTCCGTGTTGCCTGCGGGCTGGACTCGATGGTGGTGGGGGAGCCGCAGATCCTCGGCCAGGTCAAGCGCGCGCTGCTGCTCGCGAGCGCCTCGGGGACCCTGGGCGGCCACCTGGACCGCCTCTTCCAGCATTCCTTCGCGGCCGCCAGGCAAGTGCGTTCGGGTACCGCCCTCGGCGAGCTCGAGGCCGAGGCGATCATCGAGCGCCGCGTGGCGCAGTTCCGCGACTGGCTCGATGCCCGCGCCATGGTTCCGGCGATCCGCCAGATGCGCTCCGCGGCCGAGCATGACGGCGAGATCGAGCTTGCGCGTGCGCGCCGGCGCCTGGCGCGCGGCGAAGATCCGATGCGTGTGCTGGAGGCGTTGAGCCTGGGCCTCACCAACAAGCTCCTGCATCGGCCGCTTGCCGCGCTCGGCGCCGCGACGCGGGTGGAGTGCCCGTCGCTCGGCGCCGCCATGAGCAGTCTGTTCGTTGAAACCGGGTCCCGCGGGTAGCGCCGAGCCGCTTGCGCTTGCGGTGAGGGCCGGTGGGAGCCACTCGTGCGGCCAGTGGGTGCTGGCCTTGGCCCGTGAGGAACCGGAAAGCTTGCGCCTTCAGTCCTTTACCGAATGAAATGGTGGAGAGGAAGGGGAACGGCGCCAACTAGCCGCTGCGCTAACAGTCCCCTAACAATCCGTGACTTACGATCACTTGGGTAGAGTTGCTCTACTACGGCGCCAAGCCCTGTTGGATAGGCATTTGTACCACGAATTCCTTCGGCAGTTACCACTTCTTATAACGTTAACGTTATGGCGTAAACGACGGGCTGGGCCGACATTGTCCTAATGCCCCGGCATCCATCCCTCACCCCAGCCCAAGCGTTTGGCATGGCCTTGCGCCGCCTCCGGGGTGAGGTCCAGTTGACCCAGGACGAATTAGCTCACCGCGCGGGGATAAGCCTCACGTCACTCGCGCGGCTTGAGACAGGCAAGCATGGCGCCCGCCTTGAGACGGTCCTCAACCTTGCGCACGCCATGAAGAAGACCGGCGCTGAATTGGTGGCCGCGTGCGAGCAGACCCTCAGGCGGGGGGCATAACAGTTGCCTTGCACCGGCGGGGATGCGGGTGGGTCAGTGGATCAAATTGACGCGCGAGCGGGTGAGCAAGCCGACTGCATTAGCCCTTCTGAAGTCGCCTGCTTTCGGGCTGACGACTCTGCAAGCGTTTGAGTCGGGCTATATCGTGAAAATTGCCTGTGACGTGCACACGTGCGACTGGTCTTTATTGATAGAGACGATGGATCGCTTCGCCGATACCGCAGTTTCAGCGAAGGGAACTAGCTCAGACAGCCGCCCCTAGCGAAAAACCCCGGAGGAAGTCGCAGAAAGGCATGCGCCTAGTCGACAGCCATCGGCAGTTTTATCCCCGCTGCATTCCCGTAGTAAACGTCGCACTTATGGGCACCTCCGCGCGTCTCCCAGAAGCGAGTCAGCTTGTTGTCGTAGTTGAACGCAACCATTCGGGGATACGTCGCCTCCGCGGTGATGGCTCGAGCCACGGCCTCCTGGTCTGGATGAGCGAATTGGTTGCCATTAGTCGAAACAATGTATGCGACGGCCGGGACCTTTGCGATGAGCTCCTTTGATACGTTTGCTCGGCTTGAATGGTGCGGAAGCTTGAACACGCTCACCGGCAGTTTGGCTTCCCCAGTAGCGATGTGCTCTATCGCATTCAAAAGCACGCTTGGATAGGCATCGGCTCCTAACAGCACACGGTGCTTCTTGTATTCGAGAAGCATGGCGATCGAGCTGCCATTTGCTTCGGCGCGGTCTTCGGTGAAGGCGCGGTTCGCCAGTGTCTGCAGATTGATAGCGCCGAATCCTTGAAGGCCGGGAATCTTCTTAGGCTTGGCGGCGGCCTCGCCCTTCACGAGTCCCGCCTCTCGGACCTCCTTGTCCCACTTTGGTAGAAGTCTCCCGAGCTGGGCTGGCGACGGGGACAGAATGGTGCACTTCAGTCCCCCAGGTAAGCTCTGCCGGGGCACAAGGGGCGCATTGTTCTTTCCTGTGACGATTGCTTCTCCGTCGAATGCCTTGTTCCAAGGCAGCCTCCGATCGATCAATGCACGCGAGAGACGCTCGCCTTGCTTGGCCCCGAACGGTGACAAGCCGCTGCCTTTAATGAGGTGATTCCGGCCGTTAAACCAGATATCCCCAAAGAGCTTCGGCAACTCAGGGTGTTCCAAGATGGGAAGGACGCCGCCGATGTGATCGGCATCGATGTGAGTGACGACCAAGGCCTCGAAAGCGTGCTCCCGGTTGGTTTTCACACTCGATAGCAGCGGCAATATCCGCTTGA
>JANMHV010000153.1:0-3767 GCA_031375445.1 Burkholderiales bacterium
GCTGCAGTTCGTCCTCAACTATGAGGAAGGGGCCGAGAGCTCCGTCCTCCATGGCGACGCCGCCTCGGAGGTTTTCCTTTCCGAGATCGTGGGCGCGCAGCCGTACCTGAAGGCGCGCCACATGAGCATGGAGTCGCTCTACGAGTACGGTAGCCGCGCGGGCGTGTGGCGGCTGCTGCGACTCTTCGCCGATCGCGACCTGCCGCTCACGGTATTCGCCGTCGCCATGGCGCTGGAAAAAAATCGCGAGGCCGCGGCGGCCTTCGTCGAGGCAGGCCACGAGATCGCCTCCCATGGCTGGCGCTGGATCAACTACCACGGCATGGCGGAAGCCGAGGAGCGCGAGCACATCGCGCGCGCGGTCGAAAGCCTGCGTGAAATCACCGGCGAGCGGCCGCTGGGCTGGTACACCGGCCGCACCAGCGAGAACACGCGCAGGCTGGTGGCCGAATACGGCGGCTTCCTCTACGACGCCGACTCCTACGCCGATGACCTGCCCTATTGGGAAATGGCCGCCGGCAAGCCGCAGCTGATCGTCCCCTACACTCTCGACACCAACGACATGCGCTTCGCGACTCCCCAAGGCTTCAACACCGGCGAGCAGTTCTTCGCTTACCTTCGCGATGCGTTCGACGTTCTTTACGCCGAGGGCGAGGAGGCGCCGAAGATGCTCTCCATCGGGTTGCATTGCCGGCTTGCCGGGCGCCCCGCGCGCCTCGCCGCCCTCGCGCATTTCCTCGACCACGTGCAGTCGCACGAGAAGGTGTGGATCTGCCGGCGCGTGGAGATCGCCCGGCACTGGATCGAGCGCCACCCCCATGCGGCCGTCCCGGAATGAGCGTGGTGGAGGCGTTGAACGACGCGACCCGCGATGACTTCGTCTTGCGCCTGGGGTCGATCTACGAGCACTCCCCCTGGGTCGCCGAGCGCGTGTACGCCGCGCGCCCTTACGCCGGCCTCGACGCGCTTCACGGTGCGATGCAGGCTGCGGTGCTCGACGCCGCGCCCGAGGAGCAGATGACCTTGATCCGCGCGCATCCGGAGCTCGCCGGCAAGCTCGCGGCGACGACACTCACCGAAAGCTCCCGCTCCGAGCAGCGTTCCGCGGGGCTGGATCGCTGCACCGCCGAGGAGAAGTCCCACATGCAGGCGTTGAACGCGCAGTACCGCGAGAAGTTCGGCTTTCCCTTCATCGTCGCGGTGAAGGGCCTCGACTGGGCGGCGATCATCGAGCGCATGGGGGCGCGCCTGGCCCACACGCCCGAGGAAGAGGTGGCGACGGCGCTCGCCGAAATCGGGCGGATCGCGCGCTTCCGCCTCGAGGCGCTGCGATGACGGCGGCGCTGCGATTCGGTCCCCGCATCCTCGAGCGGGCCGAGACCCTGGGCGCCATCACCGAGCGCCCCGGCATGGTGGCGCGGAGCTACCTCACGCCGCAGCACCGCGAGGCCGGCGACCACATCCGCGCCTGGATGCGCGAGGCCGGGATGGAGGCCGACTACGACGCGCTGGGCAACGTGGTGGGGCGCTACCCCGGCTCGCGCCCCGGAGCGCCAGCCATCCTCACCGGCTCGCACATGGATTCGGTGATCGACGCCGGCAAGTACGACGGCCTCTTCGGCATCCTGGCACCCATCGCCTGCGTGGAAGAACTGCATCGCGCCGGGCGACGGCTGCCGTTCCCGATCGAGGTGATCGCCTTCGGCGACGAGGAGGGCGTGCGCTTCGGCACCTCGATGATGGGCAGCAAGGCGCTCACCGGAAAGCTCGACGCCAGTACCTTCGCGATCCGCGATGCCGCGGGCGTTCCGCTTGGCGACGCCCTGCGCGCCTTCGGCGGCGATCCGGAGGCGGTGCCTTCCCTCAAGCGCGACCCGAAACACGTGCGCGTCTTCGTCGAGACCCACATCGAGCAGGGCCCGGTGCTGCTGGACGAGGGGTTCGCGGTGGGAGTGGTAACAGCCATCGCGGGCTCGACTCGGGTGCGCGTGGCGCTGCGGGGCGAGGAGGGGCATGCGGGCACCGTGCCGATGGCGCTGCGCCACGATGCCCTCACCGCCGCCGCCGAGATGGTGCTCGAGGTCGAGCGCCACTGCCGTGCCAGCGCCGGGCGACTGGTCGGCACCGTGGGCAAGCTCGCAGTGGCGGCGGGCGGCGCCATCAATGTGATTCCGGGGCGGGTCGAGTTCACCATCGACGTGCGCTCGGGAGACGACGCCGCGCGCCGCGCCGCGGCGGGCGCGATCGAGGCCACATGCCGCGCCATCGCCGGGGCGCGCGGTGTGGCCATCGAATGGAACTTGCTGCAGGAGATGGCGGCGGCTCAGTGCGACGCGGCGGAGCGGGCGGCCCTCGCGCGGGCGATCGAGGCGCATGGCCTGCCGGTGCGCCACCTGCCCAGCGGCGCGGGCCATGACACGATGCAGTTCGCGGGATTGGCGCCGATTGCCATGATGTTCGTGCGCTGCGGCAACGGCGGTGTCAGCCACAGCCCGCGCGAGACGCTCTCGGCGGAGGATGCCGACATCGCGACCGAGGTCCTGTTGCGATATCTCGAGGAGCTCGCATGACCGCCCGTCACGAGAACCTGGAGAAGTGGCTGGACGCCCGTCACAGCGAGGCGGTCGCTTTCCTCGCCGAGCTGGTGAAGGTGCCGAGCGACACGCCCCCGGGCGACAACGCCCCCCACGCGCGCCGTGCCGCGCAGTTGCTTGGCGCCATGGGCTTCGAGGTCGAGCGCCACGAGGTGCCGGCGGGCCAGGTGGCCGCGGTCGGCCTCGCCACGGTCACCAACCTAGTGGTGCGGCATCGCTTCGGCCCGGGGCCGACGGTGGCGCTCAACGCGCACGGAGACGTGGTGCCGCCGGGCGACGGCTGGACCCGCGCGCCTTACGGGGCGCTGGTGCACGGCGGTTGCATGTACGGGCGTGGGGTCGCGGTGTCGAAATCCGATTTCTCGACCTATGCCTATGCGCTCGCGGCATTGCGCGCGCTCTCCGATGGTCCGTCACTGCGCGGCGCGGTCGAGCTGCACTTCACCTACGACGAGGAGGTGGGTGGGGAGGTGGGGCCGCGCTGGCTGCTGGAGCGCGGCATCTCGCGCCCCGATTTCGCGATCTGCGCCGGGTTCTCGTACGGGATCGTGACGGCGCACAACGGCTGCCTGCAAATGGAGGCCCGGCTGCGGGGGAAGGCGGCCCACGCCGGGATTCCGCAGACCGGCATCGACGCGATTCGCGCCGCGGTGGGCGTCCTGTCCGATCTCTACGCCGGGGCCCCGGCACTTGCGCAATCCCGCTCGACCACGCCGGGCATCACGCATCCCACGCTCAACGTGGGCCGCATCGACGGCGGCATGCACACCAACGTGGTGCCCGAGGTGGCGATGTTCCGGATCGACCGCCGCATCATTCCCGAGGAAATTCCCGCGCAGGTGGAAGCCGACCTGAACCGCGCCATCGAGGCGTCGGTGAAGAAGCATCCCGGCATCGCGCTCGAGCTGCGCCGCCTGCTGCTGGCCGACCCGTTGCGTCCGATCGCGGGCCACGAGCGGCTGGTGGCGGCGCTGCAGCGCCACGGCGAGCGGATCTTCGGCGAGCCGATCCCCGCCGCCGGCGTGCCGCTCTACACCGATGCGCGCCACTATTCGGCCGCGGGCATCCCCGTGGTGCTGTACGGGGCCGGGCCGCGCACGATCGAGGAGTCCAACGCCAAGCGCGCCGACGAGAACCTGGCGCTCGAGGACTTGTGCCGCGCCACGACGGTCG
>JANMHV010000158.1:0-6598 GCA_031375445.1 Burkholderiales bacterium
TGAATGGGATGAAGGGGATGAATGGGATGTTTTTGTTTGTGCGTGATTCTCGAGGTGGTCGGGATATGCGGGTGAACACCTCACTTGTTTTTATCCCATTCATCCCCTTCATCCCATTCATCCCCATCCCCCGCCCTGGTCTTTTCAACCAAAGAGATTTCCCCACTCGCGCCAGAGATTTCCTACACGCGCGCAAGTCGTATCGGCACCCGATACTCCGTCTGGCCCATTGCGACATCACCTCTCTCTTCCCATTGGAGCGGCAACATCGTCCAACAAGCCTTCGTTCCAAATGGAGAAGTGAACCCATGTACCCAGAGCAGATTCGGGCGATCGTCGCCGAGCACGGCCGGCTCCTCGTGGATGCCGCCACCCTGGACCTCGACACCGACCTGTACCAGGCCGGCCTCACGTCGCTGTCCACGGTGAACCTGATGCTCGCCCTCGAGGACCACTTCGACTGCGAGTTCACCGACCGGATGCTGGGCCGCAAGACCTTCGGCAGCCTGCGCTCGCTGTCGGAGGCCATCGAGCAGCTCAAGGGCCCGGAGTCCCCGCACGCGAATCCCGAGACCCAAGCGGCCCAGGTGGCCCAGTGAGCGTGGCGCGCCGCGGGATCGCTCCTGCCCCCGTGGCCCCCTCGGATTTCGCGGCACTGCTGGAGCGCGTGCACGGCATCGGCCGCGACGTGATCGCGCCGGCCGCCGAGGCGGTCGACCGCGACGCGCGCTTCCCCATCGAGTCGTTCGAGGCGCTGCGCGCCGGGAAGCTCCTCTCCTGCTACGTGCCCCCGGAGTTCGGCGGCATGGGGCTGGACATCTCGCAGGTGGCAGCACTCTGCGAGGCGCTGGGCCGCTACTGCGCCTCCACGGCCATGATCTTCGCGATGCACCAGATTCAAGTGGCCTGCATCGTGCACCACGGCCTCGAGACTCCTTTTTTCCGCGACTACGCCCGCGAGCTCTCCAGCCGCCAGCGCCTGGTGGCGTCGGCAACCACCGAGCTCGGCATCGGCGGCGACGTGCGCTCCTCCATCTGTGCCGTCCGCGTGGTGGACGACCACTTCATCCTCGAGAAGCAGGCGCCGGTGATTTCCTATGGCGAGCAGGCCGACTCGATCCTCGTCACCTGCCGCAAATCCGAGGACGCCGCCACGAGCGACCAGGTGCTGGTGCTGGTGCGCAAGGAAGACGCGATGCTGCGCCGCCTTTCCGAGTGGAACACGCTGGGCTTCCGCGGTACCTGCAGCCCGGGCTTCGAGCTGAAGTCCATCGGCAACGCGTCCCAGATCTTCACCACCCCCTACGCCGAGATCCATTCGCGCACCCAGCACCCCACCGCCCACATCGTCTGGGCGTCGCTGTGGACCGGGCTCGCCCACGACGCGCTCCATCGCGCGCGCCAGGCGGTTCGCGCCGAGGCGCGCAAGAACCCGGGCGTGACCCCGATCTCGGCCACCCGGCTCGCCGAAGCCGACCTGGTGCTGAACACGATGAAGGGCACCGTGCAGGCGACACTCCAGGATTACCAGCGCCTCCTCGAGGCCAACGATCCGGAGGGCTTCAGCGGCTTCGCCTTCGCCATCCGGGTCAATAACCTGAAATTGACCGCCTCGGAAATGGTGATCGAGATCGTGCAGCGCGCGATGCTGATCTGCGGCATCCAGGGCTACCGAAACGATTCGAAGCTGTCGCTCGGCCGCCACCTTCGCGACGCGACGGGTGCCGCGCTGATGGTGAACAACGACCGCATCCTGGGCCAGAACGCCACGATGCACGTGGGCCTCCGGGAGGCCTAGCCCATGTGCGTGATGCCCTCCGCCGACGTCGATACGACCCTCTACTCCGAGCCCGCCGATTCCGCCTATCGCAGCTTCCGCGAGCAGCTCGTCGCCGAAGGCCTCCTCGTCTCCATGGGCGTGCGTGGCCTGTGGGCGCGGGGCGGCGACTTCGAGCGCGTGATCGAGCGCTTCGACGCGCTGGTGACGCGCGAAGGGGCCAGGCTCCAGCCGGAAGTGATGCGCTTCCCGCCCATCTTCCCCCGCGCGCACTACGCGAAGATCGACCACATCCGCAACTTCCCGGACCTGATGGGCTCGGTGCACACCTTCACCGGCAGCGACCGCGAGCACCGCGCGATGATCGGCAAGTTCGAGGAAGGCGCGGACTGGAGCCGCGACCTGGTACCCGCGCAGGTGATGATGACGCCGGCCATCTGCTACCCGCTCTACCCGACCGCCACCGGGACGCTCCCCGAGGGCGGCCGCCGCGTCGACCTGCAGGGCTTCGCATTCCGCCACGAGCCCTCCGATGACCCGGCGAGGATGCAGATCTTCCGCATGCACGAGTTCGTGCGCCTGGGCACGCCCGACGAGGCGATGGAGCATCGCGGCTACTGGCTCGAGAAAGGCCAGGAGATCTTCGAGTCCGTCGGCCTCATGACCGAGCGCGTGGTCGCCAACGACCCCTTCTTCGGCCGCGGCGGCAAGATCCAGAAGGCGATCCAGGTCGAGCAGAACCTGAAGTACGAATTCGTGGTGCCGATCTGCTCCACCGAAAAGCCCACGGCCATCGGCTCGGCCAACTGCCACCTCGACCATTTCGGCGTCGCCTTCGACATTCGCTCCTCCGACGGCGCCGTGGCCCACAGCGCCTGCGTGGGGTTCGGGCTCGAGCGCGTGGCACTCGCCCTGTTCAAGACCCACGGCCTCAAGCTCGCGGCGTGGCCCCGGGAAGTGCGCGATGTGCTGGCCGTCTGAATCGCGCGAGCTGCGCATCGCGCCGCTCGACCCCTCCACCTACCAACGCCACGCCCTCCACGGCGAGGGCCGTGTGTGGCCGGAGACCAACTGCTACACCGACCTGTGGATCGAGGTGATCCATGGCCTCGGCCACGAGCCGCTCGCGATGCTGCCGTACACGCTCGCCATCGATTTCGAGGGTGATCAGTGGACTTTCTTCAAGCCCCCCCAGGCGGACCTCGACACGCTCTACGGCATGGATGTGCAGGAGCTCGCCCTGTGGCGGCCGCTCGCCGACCATATCGCCGAGCAGGTGGAGATGGGGCGCCCGGTGCTGGTGGAGCTCGACGCCTGGTACCTGCCCGACACCGGCGGCTCGGCCTATCGCACGGCGCGCAGCAAGACCACGGTCGCGGTGAACTCGATCGACCTGAAAAACGAGCGCCTCGGCTATTTCCACAACGCGGGCTACTTCTCCCTCGAGGGGGAGGACTTCCGCGAGGTGCTCCAGACCGCGGGCGCGCCCCATGACCGGGTGCTACCGCCGTACGTCGAGTACGTGAAGTGGCGCGCCAACTTCGAGGCGCCGCGCAACGAGGCGCTGGTGGACGCCTCGACGCGGGTGCTGCGCCGCCAGCTGGAGCGCTCTCCCCGAAGCAATCCGTTCCCGCGCTTCCGCGAGCGCTTCGAGCGCGACCTCGAGTGGCTGATGGCGGCCGACATCGGGCGCTTCCACGCCTATTCATTCGCCACGCTTCGCCAGTACGGCGCGTGCTTCGAGCTGGCCGCCTCCTACCTCGAATGGCTCGCCGCCGAGGGGCTTGCCGAGGCGCAGGGCCTCGCCGCGCCGTTCGGCGACATCGCCCAGGCCGCCAAGGCGTTCCAGTTCCAGCTCGCGCGCTCGATGGCGCGCGCGAAGCCCCTGGACCTGGCCGCCCTCGATGCCATGGGGCACCAGTGGCAGCGCGGCATGGAGGCCTTGCGGTCCCGCTTCGCATGAGCCTCGCCACCCGCACCACCTGGCTGCACGACGGCTGGCAGCTCGCGCGCCTGCCGGCGGGCGCGTGCCTGCAGCCCCAGGACCTCGCCAGCGCCCACGCGATTTGGCGCGATGCGCCGGTGCCCGGCACGGTGGCCTCGGCGCTGCACCGCGATCTCGCCGCACCCGGGCACTACGACGCGGACGACTGGTGGTACCGGACGACATTCACCCTCGCGGAATCCTCCCTCTCCCCTGGGAGAGGGCCGGGGAGAGGGTCCGACTCGCAGCAGGGGCCGGGGAGACGGTCACAGCGCCACATCCTCCGCCTCGACGGCCTCGCGACCCTCGCCGAAGTGTGGCTCATCGGCGAGCGCATCCTCGTTTCGCGCTACATGTTCATCGTCCATCGCGTCGACGTGAAGGCGCGCCTGAAGGACGTGAACCACCTCGCCATCCGCTTCGCGTCCCTCGACGCGGCGCTCGAAACTCGCCGCCCCCGCCCCCGCTGGCGCACGGCGCTCATCTCGCACCAGAACCTGCGCTGGTTCCGGACGACACTCCTCGGCCGCATCCCGGGGTGGACGCCGGACATCACCGCCGTGGGACCGTACCTGCCGGTGGCCCTCGAGACCCACGAGCGGGTCGAAGTGATGGCGCTCGACCTGCAGGCCCATGCAACCGGTACCACCGGCCACGTGCGCTTGCGGGCGCACCTCGATGCCTTCGGCGGCGCGGTCGAATCGGCGCGGCTGTGGGTGGGCGACACGGCCGTCGAGGCGCAAGTCGAGAACGGGTCCCTCGCCGCCGATGCCGTGGTGCCCGGCGCGCCGCTGTGGTCGCCCCACACCCATGGCACGCCGAGCCTCGTTGCGTGCGCGCTCGAGCTCATCGTCGCCGGGGAGAGCACGCGGCTGCCGCTGGGCCCGATCGGGTTCCGCGAGATCGTCCTCGACGACACCGATGGCGCCGTGCGCTTCCGCGTGAACGGCGTGCCGGTGTTCTGCCGCGGTGCGGTGTGGACCACCATGGACATCCTGGCGCTGCGGGCGGATCCGGCCGCGCTGCGACGCACGCTCACCCTGGCGCGCGACGCCGGCCTCAACATGCTGCGCGTGGGCGGCACCATGGCCTACGAGTGCGATGCCTTCTATTCGCTCTGCGACGAGCTCGGCATCCTGGTGTGGCAGGACATGATGTTCGCCAACATGGATTACCCGTGGGGGGACGCGGCCTTCCTCGCCGAGGCCGAGGGCGAGGTCCGCTACCAGCTCTCGCGGCTTCAGCGCCATCCGTGCATCGCGGCCTACTGCGGCGGCAGCGAGATCGCGCAACAGGCCGCGATGCTGGGACTCCCCGAGGACCAGTGGACCCACGCCTTCTTCACCGAGACGCTGCCGCGCTTCGTGAACGAGCAGCATCGCGGCGTGCCCTGTTTTCCCTCGACGCCGTGGGGCGGCGCGCTGCCGTTCCACGTCTCCACCGGCGTTTCCCACTATTACGGGGTGGGGGCCTATCGCCGCCCGCTCTCCGACGTGCGCACCGCGCGCGTGCGCTTCACCACCGAGTGCCTCGGCTTTTCCAATATTCCCGAGCCCGCTGCCATCGCGCTCGCCATGGAAGGGTCGCCCACGCCGCCGCCGCACCACCCCAAATGGAAGGCGCGCGTGCCGCGGGACAACGGCGCCGGCTGGGACTTCGAGGACATCCGCGACCATTACCTGCGCGAGCTGTATCGCGTGGACCCGGTGGCGCTGCGCAGCGAGGACCTGGAGCGCTACTACGCGCTCTCGCGCGCCGTGACCGGCGAGGTGATGCGCCGCACGTTCGCCGAATGGCGCGCCCCGACCAACGGCTGCGGCGGCGCGCTGGTGTGGTTCTTCCGCGACCTCTGGCCGGGCGCCGGCTGGGGCATCGTCGACAGCACCGGCGCGCCCAAGGCCGCCTACTGGCACCTGCGCCGCGCGTGGGCCCCGCAAACCGTGCACCTCACCGACGAGGGGCTCGACGGGCTCGGCCTCCAGGTCGTGAACGACGCCGCGGAGATGCTCGACGCGCAGGTCGAGATCGTGATGCTGCGTGGAGGGCGGGTCACGGCGGGATCGACCGCCGCACCCGTGCGCCTGGCGCCCCACTGCACCCTCTCCGTCAGCGTGGACCGGCTCGTGGGCCATTTCACCGACTCGACCCATGCCTACCGCTTCGGACCCGCCAAACACGACGTTGTCGCCGTCCGCCTCGTGCGCACCGACCCCGGTGCCGTGCTGGGCGAGGACTGCTTCTTCCCCCTGGGTTACGGGCTGGTCACCCAGCCTGCCGCGGCCATCGACACGCGGGTCGAGGCCCTGCCCGACGGCCGCGTGGCGGTGACCGTCTCGACCGACGCATTCCTGCAGTCGCTCGCCGTGACGTCGCCCGGATTCGTGCCCGATGACAACTACTTCCACGTAGTGCCCGGCCGGGACAAGCGGGTCGTGTTCACGCGCGAAGGGGCGGGCGATGCACCCTTCCGCGCCGACTTCGACGCATTGAATCGCGGCGGGACCATCGCGGTGCGGGGTGGGTCTTCGCAGGCGCCCGCGACCGCTCCCGCGAATGCCGATCGCTGGGACGGCCGCACGGAGCGGCGGAAGTCCTGACGGGCGGCGAAGGCCTAACGTAGCTGCCTGCTTAGCGCCCGGGCGAAGGCCGCGGGACCTGATTGAGCCGGCCGTCTCTTCAGCAATGGGCGGGAATAGATAGCTATTCGAGCGGCAATCTTGCGAGCGACACTCCACGGCCTCCCAATCAGGTCCCGCAAGGCCTTTCCCGGTCTCTCCGTGTCCATGTCGTCGGCCAACTCTTAATCAGGGAGTGGCGGTCGACATGGACGGGGGAAG
>JANMHV010000201.1:0-2275 GCA_031375445.1 Burkholderiales bacterium
CCCGTGGCCAGGACCTGGGCTTCCGCCGCATGCAGGCGGCGTTTTTCGCGCTGCGCGTGGCGGCCCTCCTGCCGGGGGCGCCGCCCCCGGAGGAAATGGCGCGGACGGTGGCGGCCCTCCTCGCCGAGCCCACCTGCACCCAGCCGATCCGCGAGGAGATCGAGGCCTGGTCGCGCAAGGCGGGGCTTCCGCCCGCCGCGGGTCCCGCCGTCCCGTACGAGAGGGCCTTCGAGCTCCTGGCGCCCGAGATGGCATAGGCCTGCGGCGCGCTAAGATATCGCTCCCACCGCCCTCGCGCCCCCATGGAACCGAAACTCGCCGCCGCCCTCGCGGCGCTTGCCCTCGCGGGCTGCGCCTCCGTCGCCACTTCGCAGGTCCTCGGCACCAGGCCCACCTACCTCGAGGCCGTCACCGAAGCCGTGCCCAACGCGGCCGCGCTTTCGAACCGCATCTGGACCCCGGGCCTCGACGAAGGCTACGTGCCCCAGGGCCTCACCGCGGGCGACGGCTACCTCTTCGTGAGCAGCTACCTGCCCAAGCCCGACTTGAAGTCCAACACCGGTCCGTGCCGCGTATTCCGCATCGAGGCAGCGACCGGCAAGGATGCCGGCTCCTTTGGCCTGCCCGAAGGCACCTGCACGCACTCCGGCGGGCTCGCCTACCTCGGCAACGGCATGCTGTTCCTCGCCGACACCCGCCACGTCTTCCGTATCGACATCGCCCGCGCGCTCGCGAGCGGCAAGGCCGAGGGTGCCATGAAGGCGGTAAAGATCACGGGCGAGCTGCGCGGCTCCTATGCCACGTACGACGGCCGCGATTTCTGGATCGGGACCTGGACCAGGGAGCAGCCCAAGGCGCGCATGTTCCGCCTCGACCCGAAACTCTTCGACGACTACGACGGGCAGACGGTGAAGGAGGATCGCGCGGTCGAATCGATCCCGGTGCCGCTCGAGGCCCAGGGGGCCGCCTTCGACCAGCAGGGCAACCTCTGGGTGTCGGCCTCCAGCGGGAAGTTCGGCAAGCTCTATCGCCTCGACCGCCAGGGCAAGGTGCTCGCCGAGCACGAGATGGTGGCGGGGCTGGAGGACCTCACGGTGGATTCGACGGGACAGCTGTGGGGACTCTCGGAGTCGGGCACGCGCAAGTACCTGCACTGGGAGACGCGCTTCCCGTTCATCTTCAGGATCGACCTGGCGAAGCTAAAATGAAAATCGGCCTGATCGGGCTGGGCGCCATGGGACGCGGCATGGCCGATTCGCTGCGGCGCGCCGGGCATGACCTGCACGTGTGCGACGTGCGTGCCGAGGCGGCGCGCGATTTCGCGGCCGGGGGCGGCACCGCATGCGCCAACCCCGCCGCGGTGGCGAGCGCCTGCGACATCGTGGTCTGCGTGGTGGTGAACGCCGAGCAGACCGAGCAGGTGCTCTTCGGCGCCGGGGGTGCGGCGGCGGCGATGCGGCCCGGCAGCGTCTTCGTGATGTGCTCGACGGTCGACCCCAAGTGGTCGATCGCCCTCGAAGCGCGGCTCGAGGCGATGGGGCTCCTCTATCTCGACGCGCCGATCTCCGGCGGCGCCGCGAAGGCCGCCGCGGGGCAGATCACGATGATGACCGCGGGCCGCCCCGAGGCCTACGCGAAATGCGGGACCGTGCTGGAATCCATGGCCGCCAAGGTCTATCGCCTCGGCGACCGCGCGGGCCCCGGCAGCACGGTGAAGATCGTGAACCAGCTGCTGGCCGGCGTGCACATCGCGGCCGCAGCCGAGGCGATGGCGCTGGGCATCCGCGCCGGCGTGGCACCCGAAAAAATCTTCGAGGTGATCACGAACAGCGCGGGCAACAGCTGGATGTTCGAGAACCGCATGCCCCACGTGCTCTCCGGCGACTACACCCCGTTCTCGGCCGTGGACATCTTCGTGAAGGACCTGGGGATCGTGCTCGATACCGCGCGGGGATCCAAGTTTCCGCTGCCCCTTGCTTCCACCGCGCATCAGATGTTCATGCAGGCGTCTTCCGCGGGTCACGGGCGCGAGGATGATGCGGCGGTGATCAAGATTTTCCCGGGCATCGAATTGCCGCCGGCGCGGAAGTAGGGAGCGGAATTGGGGAGACGCAGATGGCCGCAGATGGGTCCGCGGATGGACGCGGATGGAAAAGAGAGTTTCATCGGCAAAGCGGAGGTGTCGAATATGCGCACGGTGTCACCCATTTACCGCCCCACAAGTCCTCATCCGCGCCTATCTGCGGACCCATCTGCGGCTATCCCACCCTTGCTT
>JANMHV010000203.1:0-14965 GCA_031375445.1 Burkholderiales bacterium
CGTGTACGAGGTGGACGACAAGGCGCCCGATGTGGTGTACGAGCTGGGCATCCCGGTGCTGGGCATCTGCTACGGCATGCAGACCATGGCGCAGCAGCTCGGCGGCAAGGTCGAAGGCTCCAACTCGCGCGAGTTCGGCTATGCCGAGGTGCGCGCCCGGGGTCACACGGCGCTGCTCAAGGGCATCGAAGACTTCAACGTGCCCGGACCGGAGGGCAAGAGTCACGGCATGCTCAAGGTCTGGATGAGCCACGGCGACAAGGTCACCGCGCTCCCGCCGGGCTTCAAGGTGATCGCCTCCAACGAGGCCTGTCCCATTGCCGGCATGGCCGACGAGGCGCGGGGCTTCTACGCGGTGCAGTTCCATCCCGAGGTCACCCATACGAAGCAGGGGCGCGCCATCTACACCCGCTTCGTGCACGAGATCTGCGGCGTGGGGCCGTCGTGGAACATGCCCACCTTCGTGCCCACGGCGGTGGCGAGGATCCGCGAGCAGGTCGGGCGCGACGAAGTGATCCTGGGCCTGTCCGGCGGCGTCGATTCGTCGGTCGCCGCGGCGCTCATCCACAAGGCCATCGGCGACCAGCTCACCTGCATCTTCGTCGACACGGGCCTGCTGCGCCTGGACGAGGGCGACCAGGTGATGGAGACCTTCGCGAAGCACCTGGGCGTGAAGGTCGATCGCGTGAACGCGGCCGACGAGTTCTATCGCGAGCTCGCCGGCGTCGCCGACCCCGAGCAGAAACGCAAGATCATCGGGCGCCTCTTCGTCGAGGTGTTCCAGCGCGAGGCGAAGAAGCTGCCGGCCGCGAAATGGCTCGCGCAGGGCACCATCTATCCCGACGTGATCGAGAGCGCGGGGGCCAAGACCGGCAAGGCGGTCACGATCAAGTCGCACCACAACGTGGGCGGGCTGCCGGAGTCGCTGCATCTCAAGCTCCTCGAGCCGCTGCGCGAGCTCTTCAAGGACGAGGTACGGCTGCTGGGCGTGGAGCTGGGCCTGCCGCGCGAGATGGTCTATCGCCACCCGTTCCCGGGGCCGGGCCTGGGCGTGCGCATCCTGGGCGAGGTGAAGCGCGAGTACGCCGAGCTGCTGCGACGCGCGGACGCCATCTTCATCGAGGAGCTTCGCCGTGCCACCAACGCTGACGGCGTCACCTGGTACGACTTGACCGCCCAGGCGTTCGCGGTCTTCCTGCCGGTGCGTTCCGTCGGCGTGATGGGAGACGGGCGCACCTACGATTTCGTCGTGGCGCTGCGGGCGGTGGAAACCACGGATTTCATGACCGCCCACTGGGCGCCGCTTCCCTACGACCTGCTGGGACGTGTGTCCTCGCGCATCATCAACGAGGTGCGCGGCATCAACCGCGTGACCTACGACATCTCCTCGAAGCCGCCCGCGACGATCGAGTGGGAATGATCCGGCGTCGTTCGGGGAGCATCCGAAAGAGGGCGGTCATTTGACGAGAGGGCGCACGGTGGTGAAGCCGCCGTCCACCGCAATCACCTGCCCGGTGAGGCGAGCCGCCCCGTCGCCGAGGAGCCAGGCCATCACGTTGGCCACCTGGTCGGCGGTCTGCACACCGCCCAGAGGGTACTGGCGCGCGGCCCCCTCGCGCATCGCGGGCATCTTCAACATGCCGGCCGTCAACGGCGTTTCGGTCAGGCCTGGAGCAACGGCGTTGATGCGCAGCCCCTGTACCGCATAGGTGGCCGCGGCGCTGCGCACCAGCGCTTCGACTCCGCCCTTGGCTGCGGCGATGGCCTCGTGATTCGCCACACCGATGCGCGCCACCACCGAACTCGCGAACACGGCGGCGCCCGGACTTGCGTCCAGCGCCGCGATCCAGGCCTGCAACACGAACACGGCGCTGTCGAGGTTCACGCGCATCACGTCCCGGTATGCTTCGAGGCGGGTGCGATGCAGCGGCGCGATCAGCGTGCTGCCTACACAGTGCGCCAGCAGCGTCGGTGCAGCGCCGAGAGCTTCCCGGCATGCGGCAATGGCCAGCGTGGCGCCCTCGGCAGTGGTGGTATCGGCGGCGATGCGCACGGCGGCCTCCACATCGGCCAGGCGATTGGCATCGCGTCCCACGGCGGCCACACGGCAGCCCTGGGCTTGCAGCTGGCGGGCCAGGGCGCGGCCGATGCCGCCGCTGGCACCGGTGATGAGGGCGATCGCAGTCATGGTCGGTGCTCCGAAAATGAAGTGGAAGAGATCAATGGGGTGGGTCGGGACGCTTCATGCGCGAGGCCCGTCGCTGCAGCGTTGGCCGCCCTCGCAGGAAGAGACGGTAGGCACGCTCCATGACCCAGGAGGCGCCCGGAACGCGGCCGAGCAGCGCCAGCCAGCGCCAGCCGGGCAGCGCTGCCCACAACGCGAGGAACGCCTGGGCGCCGCTGAGCAGCTGACCGTCGCGGTCGCGCACGTGGAAGCGCGCCAGCAGCTGCTCGCGGGTGGTGCCGGGCGGCAAGGGCAACGCGGTCTCGTTGACGTCGAGAAAACACACGGGCTCCTCCGACCGCAGGTTGCGATAGACGCCGATCTCGCGGCGGCACAGGGGGCACGCGCCGTCATACAGCACGGTCAGCGACGCCGGCTCCGCAGCGGGTTCGGTCACCGCGCGGTCCCTTCGTTGAGGGCCAGCAGGTCCGCGGCCGATCCAAGGCCGTGCGAGGTCCGGGTCCACCATTGCGAGAAGGAATCGCAGCGCCCATCGACGTGCGGAAACAATGCGCTCGCGGCTTCACACTCGGCCCAGCGAGCCAACCAGGGTGCGAGGTGGGGCTCTTCGATGCTGCGCGCGCTTCGGGCAGCCGCCAGGGCGCTGCCGATGGTGTCGGCATCGCCATGCCAGCGCAGGGCGGTGATTTCGGCCATGCGGCTCCCGACGAAGTGCCAGCGCCGTTCGTTCCATGGCCAGGCGCGGTGGAAGTCGGCCACGAAGACGCCGATCACCAGCGTATCGGCCGGCAGCGTTGGAAGCGCGCCCAGGCTCCAGGGGTGCACGAGCCAGACGTTGCGGCCCTTGACCACGGAAGCATCGGGGGCCGTCACGCCAAGTCCGGGTGGCGGCTCGGATCCGGCGACCGGCTCGATCCGCTTCACCGTGCCGGGTGACGCATCGCGAACGTCTTGTCGCCGCGTGGGCTCGCGCGCCATCCGGTCGAGCCGCTCGTAGGACGTATCGATCACCGTGCCCGGGCTGTGCCACGAGGCGGGCGCATAGCGGCGCACGTTGTCGGCATTGAAGAGGTAGGGCTTGCTGCTGCCGGTGGCGGCCACCCACTGCCAGCTGAGGTGGTTGCTGGCGAGATCGCCGTCGAGCAGGTGGCCATACAACCAATCGGCGCCGGACCGCCAGTGCACCTTGCGCACGTGCACCAGATAACTCGCCAGCCACATGCGGGCATGATTGTGGAGCGTGCCGGTGGCATACAGCGCACGCACCGCCTCGTCCACGACCGGCACCCCGGTGCACCCCTGGCGGATGTCTTCCGGGAGCATGCGAACGTATCCATCGTCGGTCAGCGGGCCTGCATGCAACGAGCTCAGGATGCCCTCGCCGCGGTGTCGCCACACATGGCGGAAGTAGGCGCGCCAGCCGAGTTCGTAGACGAACTTGTGCTGCACGTCGAGCGGATGGCGCGAGGCTACGCCCGCCACGACGTCGGCGAGTGAAACAAAGCCGTGCGTGATGTACGGCGACAGGCCGCTCACGGCACCGTCAAGCGCGTTGCGAGTGCGCGCGTAGGCGGCAGGCCTCACGGCGTCGATGCGGGCATGTGCCGCCGCGAGGGTGGGCTCAACCATCCCGCTCGACCTCCACCGCCACTCCGACCTCGCCGCGGCGGATCGACACCGCGCGCGCCTGGATCGCCTGCTTCTGCTCCTCGGAGAGCCGCGCCACGTTCTTCACCTGCAGCGACATGCGCGGGTTGCCGGCGAGCGCCGCCTCGTGCCGCATCAGGAAGTCCCAGTACAACGTGGTGAACGGACATGCGTTCTCGCCGGTGCGCTGCGCGGGGTCGTAACGGCAGCTTTTGCAGTGCGGGCTCATGCGCTGGATGTACTTGCCGGTGGCGATATAGGGCTTGCTGCCCATCACGCCGCCGTCGGCGTATTGGCTCATGCCCAGGGTGTTGGGCAACTCGACCCATTCGACCGCGTCGACATACACCGCCAGGTACCAGGCATGAACCTGCTTCGGCTGCACGCCCAGCATCAACGCGTAGAGGCCCGTGACCATCAGGCGCTGGATGTGGTTGGCGTAGCCGTGGGTGAGCGTCTGCGCGAGCGCATCGCGCAAGCACGCCATGTCGGTGGCACCCGTCCAGTACCACGCCGGAAGGTCCTGCTGGGCATCGAGCGCGTTGCGTTCCGCGTAGCCCGGCATCTGGGTCCAGTAGATGCCGCGCACGTATTCGCGCCAGCCGAGAATCTGGCGGATGAAGCCTTCGACGCTGGCGAGCGGCGCATGGCCTGTGCGGTTTGCCGCTTCAGCTGCGGCCACCACCTCGCGCGGGTTCAGCAGTTTCAGGTTCAGCGCCGCCGACAGGTGCGAGTGATGGAGCCAGGGGTCGCCCGGCCACATGGCATCCTGGTAGCGCCCGAAGAGCGGCAGCCGGTCCGCGATGAAGGCGCGCATGGACCGCAAGGCCTGTGCGCGGGTAACGGGCCAGGCGAAGCTCTCCAGGCGGCCGGGGTGTTGCGCGAAGCGGGTGTCGACGAGCGCGATCACCTCGCGTGTGACGGCGTCGGGTTCGAACGAAACGCGCGGCGGCACGGCGCCCGGGCCGGCCGCGCCGAAGGCCTCGCGGTTCTCGGCGTCGAAGTTCCACTGCCCGCCCACCGGCTCGACACCTTTCCCGCCATCGCCCTGCATCAACACGTGGTGACGCTTGCGCTGCTCGCGATAGAAATATTCCATGCGGAGCGACTTGCGGCCTTTGGCATGGGCCGCGAACTCGCGGATGCCGGTGAAGAAGTGGCGGTCCTCGCGAATGTCCAGCGGCAGGTTGCTGGCGCCGGCCACGCCTTTGATCGCCTGCAGCACGCGCCAGTCGCCCGGAGCGGTCATCACGAGGCGACCAGGGCGCAGGCGCAGGATATCGGCGTGCAGCTGCGCGCCGAGACTGCCGCGGTTTTCGGGGTCGCCCAGGCGGGTGTAGTGCAGCGTGCGGCCGGCGGCACGCAGGGCGAGCGCGAAGTGGCGCATCGCCGCCAGGAACATCACGATGCGTGGCTTGCTCGACCAGACGTGGGTCGACTCCTCGTCCACCTCCGCCATCCACACGGCATCGAGATCGGCATCGAAACCGTCGAACGCCGATGCCTCGAGGTCGAGCTGGTCGCCCAGCACGACGATCAGGGAACGAAGCTCAGGCACGCGCGGGCTTGTTGCGCCGGCAGGCGTCGGAGCAGTACTTCACCTCGGCCCAGTTGCTCGCCCACTTGCGCCGCCAGCTCATCGCACGGCCGCAGCCCGCACAGGGCTTGCTCGGCAATGCGGCCTTGTTACCGCGAAAGCCCGCATTGCGCGCTGTCATCGCGAAGTCCTGTGGTGGAGTTTCAGCCCTTCTTCGCCCAGGCGCTGCACCATCCGGGCCCGGCCACCTGCTTGCCGGCGAACAGCGGACAGCCGCCCACCTTGTCGGTGGCCTTCCCCTGGTAGAGCGCACAGTTGGAGCAGTTCTGGCCGGCGGCGAATTTCGGGTACTTCTTCACGTCGACGCGCTTGGCGTCGGCGACGTAGCCGAGCGCTGCGGCCTGGGGATCCTTTTCGTCGACGACAGCCTGGGCCCGGGCGCCGGTGGCGAGCGCGGCGCTGGAGGCGGCAAGGGTCATCAGAAACACGCGGCGGGTGAGGGGGCGATTCATTTGGAGATCCTTGTGTGGGTGGTGAGGTGGAGAGAAAGGTAGGTCAAGGGACGGAGCGCGCCGCCGGGAGACGGGCCGCTTCATGGGCGGCGAGTGCGGTGAACGCAGCCGGCGCATCACACGCAGGCCGCAACAACTCGGCGCAGATCGATCGAGCGGACCACCATGCTCCCTCGGCACCGGATCCGGCGAGGAAGTCTCCGCAGACACCCAAGCCCCGGGTAGCGTCCCACCAGCACGACTCGACGGGTGCAACCCGTTGCGCTGGTGGCAGCGCGTAGCGCCAGCGGTGAGCCACGCAGTGGAGCCAATCAACCGGCCAGCCCAGGTACTCGGCGAGTGCGTCCTGCAACTGCTGCTGGACCCACGCCGCCGGTTGTTCGAGGTGCTGGTGGCTCCAGTCCGCTGCGGCGTGCACGACCCAATGCGCCTGCCCGGGAGCGCGCTCCCGCGCTGGACGCGCGTCATTGCGCAGCACGCAGGCCAACGGCCCCGCAGGCGGCTGAGCCAGGTCCCAACCCGGCGCGGGTTCCGGGGCGTGTGCGACACCCATCAGTGTCCAGCACGGCTGCATCGGGGCGATGGAAGCCTGCCGCGCCCAGTCGGCAC
Source organism: Burkholderiales bacterium (assembly GCA_031375445.1). Taxonomy (GTDB): domain Bacteria; phylum Pseudomonadota; class Gammaproteobacteria; order Burkholderiales; family Usitatibacteraceae; genus Usitatibacter. The sequence continues at coordinate 6,491 of JANMHV010000203.1, forward strand.
GGTGCGCTCCGAGCAAGGTCGCGGCCTGTGCGGGTGGCAGCGCCAGGACGACGGCGTCGAACGGCGCATCGTGGCGCTCGCCCCCGGCTTGCACCTGCCAGCCGAGCGGGCCCCGATGCAGGCTTTCGACGGCAGAGGACCAGGTGGCAGGTGCTCCATCCAGCAGCCGGCGGCACAGGGCGGGCATATCCGGAGTGGGTACATAGTGCCGACCGTCGTCCTCTGGCTGCAGACTGCCGGCGGCCAGGGTCGGCATCCACTCGGCCAGCCAGCCCGCGTGCACGGCTTGGTCGATGAAGCCTTGGAAGGCGGCGGAGTGAGCCGTGATGCTGACGGCGCCGTGGTCGAGCCGCGTGGAGCGGTCTTGCCCGCTTCGATCGACCCATTCGACGCGCCGTGTGGCCAATCGCCCGCCCGGTCCGCGGGATTTATCGAAGACGTGTACCGAGCGCCCGGCCAGCAACAAAGTGCGTGCGCAAGCCGCCCCGGCAATGCCGGCACCGATCACCGCGACGCGCTGGAATCTGCTGTTCGACATGCCCAAGATAATACCGCGTCTCCGATTCATTAGCAGTTCACCGCGCCATTAAGTTTCATTAAATATCTGGATTCCGCGTCAAATCGGCTTCATACTAACCCTGGATGGTCAAGAAAAAGCTCTCTATACCTATGATCCAGCGGCCGGAAGGCGATGGAGTCTCGACGTTGCACCGCAGCGGGGCGGTGGCGCGGATGTTGCAAATGCCCGTGGCGACGCTGCGCGTCTGGGAGCGGCGCTACAAGCTCACCAAGCCCAGGCTGTCGCCGAGCGGCCAGCGTCTTTATTCTCCGGACGATGTGCGGCGGTTGGTGCTGGTCAAGCGACTGACGGACCTCGGTCACGCCATCGGAAGCCTGGCGCCGCTGGACTTGCCGCAGCTGCAGCGCGTGGCCTCCACGCATGTGCACGCGCTGGCGACAGCAGGCAAGGGCGAGCGCCCGAATGCCGCCCATTCGCCGCCCGTTCGAGCCTGGCGGCTCGCGGTGATTGGTACTGCGCTGGGTAGCCGGTTGAAGCGGCCCGCGCTGTTGCGCCGGCTTGGCCGGCCTTTGGTGCTGCTGGGGCCGTTCGAGGACGCCGCGCAGGCCCAAGCCCTATTGCGCAGCGCCGACGTCGACGCCCTCCTGATTCACGAACCCCAATTGCACGAGGGGTGGCTCGCGTCCATCGAAGCGGCGGCGCCGGCCTTCGCGGGGTTGCCGAAGGCGGTGCTCTACGGTTTTGCCGCCGACCCCGTGTGCGAGGCGTTGGCAACGGCCGGCATGGCGCTGTTGCGGGAGCCGCAGCCCGATGTGGTGGTCGCGCAATGGTTGCAGGGGATTTCAATGGCGATCGTGGCGCCGCGCCCCGCTGCGGGCCCGACCGAGGGCTCGACCGGGCCCGTGCCGCCGCGCCGCTGGGACGATGGGGTGCTGGCCGACTTCGCGCTGCAGTCCTCGACCATCGCCTGCGAGTGCCCGCGCCACGTGGCAGAGCTGCTGGTGCAACTGTCGCACTTCGAGGCCTACAGCGTGGAGTGTGAGCACCGCAGCGCCGCCGACGCCGAGTTGCACGCCTACTTGGGGCAAGTCGCAGCCGCTTCGCGCGCTCGTTTCGAGGCGGCACTCGAACATGTGGCCCTGCACGAAGGCCTGATGCTGCCTTCGCCGGCGATGCCGTCCAAGGCGAGCCGTCGACCCGGCCGAGCCTGAGTCGGCGGATACTGATTCGCGGCACCGTCCCGCCCCCACCTGCCCCCTGGCCTGTACCCTGTCCATGCTCCGCTTCCTGCTGCTTCTCACACTCGCCGCCATGCCGTTGTCCAGCCAAGCGATCGAAGAACCCGACTACGAGGTCGTGAGGCAGCTCGACAACGTGGAGCTGCGCCGGTACGCGCCCTACGTCGTGGCCGAGGTGGTGCTGGACACCACGGCCGAAGACGCGGGCAGGCAGGCCTTCCCCATCCTGGCCGGCTACATCTTCGGCAACAACAAGGGCCAGAAGAAGTTCGCGATGACGGCGCCGGTCACGCAAACCGCTGCGCCGGTGCGGATGGACATGACCGCCCCCGTGACCCAGGCCGCGGTGGCCGGCGGCATCCGGGTGCAGTTTGTCCTGCCCAAGGGGGTGACGCTGGCGACGGCACCCGAGCCGATGGATCCACGCGTGCAACTGCGTGAGGTGTCCTCCGGCGGCTGGGCGGTCATCCGCTACTCGGGCACCTGGTCGCAGCCCAACTATCTCGGGCACCTCGGGCAGTTGAAGGCGGCACTGGCAACGATGGGCGTGGCAACACAAGGCGAGCCGGTGCTGGCTCGTTATAACTCGCCCTTCACGCCGTGGTTCATGCGTCGCAACGAGATCTGGTTGGCGCTGCCATGAGGAGTCCAGGCGCGCGAAGCCTGTCCGCCACTTTGCTGGGTGCCGTGCTGTTGCTCCAGGCAGCGCTCGCGTACGCCGAAACACGCAACCCCGTCGAGCGCTACACCCGCGTCGCCCCCGGCGCCGATGGCATCGGCAAACGCTACATGGGTCGCGACATCGCCGGCGTCATGGGCTGGCAGGGCGCGGCGTGGCTCGAACGCGAAGAGCGCGAGCGCGAAGAGCGTACCGACCTGCTGGTGGCGGCACTCCAGCTGAAGCCCGGCATGGTGGTGGCCGATGTCGGCGCGGGCACGGGTTACCTGGCCAGGCGCATGGCCCCGGCCGTGACACCCGGTGGCAAGGTACTCGCTGTCGACGTCCAGCCCGAAATGGTGGCGATGCTGAAAAGCACCGTGCAGCGGGGCGGCCTCACGCAGATCCAGCCCTCGCTGGGCGCCAAGGACGACGTCGGGCTGGCAGCGTCGTCCGTGGACCTGGCTGTCATGGTGGACGTCTACCACGAGCTGGAGTTTCCCTACGAGATGCTGGCCAGCATCGTGCTCGCCCTCAAGCCGGGGGGGAGGCTCGTGTTCGTCGAGTACCGCGCCGAGGATCCGCGAGTGCCGATCAAGGAGCTGCACAAGATGAGCGAGGCCCAGGTGAAGCGCGAAGCCGCGGTGCACGCGCTGGTGTGGGAGCGCACCCTGGGCACCCTGCCGTGGCAGCACCTCGTGGTTTTTCGCAAGCGCGGCTGACCCCGCCTACTCGACGCTCACTTTCGCTTCCCGCACCACCTTCGCCCATTTGGCGACGTCGCGGCTCACCAGGTCGCGGAACTCCTCGGAGCTCGACCCACCCGCCTCGGCCCCGAGGCGGAACCAGGTTTCCTTCATCTCGGGATCCTCGAACACTTTCGCGACCGCGGCCTGCAGCTTCTGCACGATGGGCCGCGGAGTGCCCGCAGGTACCCACAGGCCGTACCACGACGTGATCTCGAAGCTCCCCAGTCCCGACTCCATCGCGGTGGGGATCTCGGGAAAGGAGGGCGAGCGCTTCGCCGAGGTGACGACGATGGGCCTCACGGAACCCGCGCGGATGTACGACGAGGCGCTGCCCAGCGCCTCGAAGATGTAGTCGATCTCGCCGGCGAGGAGCGCCGTGGTCGCGGGGCCCGTGCCCTTGTAGGGGACGTGGGTCGCCGTGATGCCCGCGGCGAGGCTGAACATTTCGCACGAGAGGTGGCGCGAGGTGCCGTTGCCGGCCGAGCCGCAGTTGATCTTGCCCGGGTTGGCCTTCGCGAAGGCGATCAGCTCGGTAAGTGTCGTGGCCGGAACGCGCTTGGCGGCCACCAGCACGTCGGGGAAGATCGCGGCGGTGGTGACGGGCACCAGGTCGCGCTCGATGTCGTAGGCGAGGCCCTTGTACGCGGAAGCCGCCACGGCGCCGTGCACCGAATAGAGCAGGATCGTGTAACCGTCGGGGGGCGATTTCGCCGCCACCGCGGCGCCGATGGTGCCGCCCGCGCCGCCGCGATTGTCGATCACGATCTGCTGGCCGAGGACCGTGGCGAGCTTGGCGGCGAGCGGACGCGCCACCGTGTCGGTGCCACCGCCGGGCGGGAACGGCACGATCATCTTGATCGGCTTCGCGGGCCAGTCCTGCGCCACGGCGGGAACTGCGGCCAACATCGCTGCGGCAAAGGCCAGCGGGATGCCACGCATCATGTCTGTCGTCTCCTCGGGTAATAATCGCCCAATGATGCCCGAAGAACTCATGCGCGCGGCCCTCGACGAGGCCGCGAAGGCCGCGGCCGCGGGGGAGGTGCCCGTCGGCGCGGTGCTGGTGCGCGATGGCGCCATCGTTGCCCGCGGCTGGAACCGCCCGATCTCGACCTCCGATCCCACCGCGCACGCGGAGATCGTGGTCCTGCGCGAGGCGGCCGCGGCCCTCGGCAACTACCGCCTGCCCGGCTGCGAGCTGTACGTGACGCTCGAGCCCTGCGCCATGTGCGTGGGCGCCCTGGTCCATGCGCGCGTCTCCCGGGTGGTGTACGGGGCCCGCGATCCCAAGACCGGCGCCTGCGGCAGCATCGTGGACCTTCCCGCCATCGCCCATTGGAACCATCACGGCGTTTTCTCGGGCGGGTTGCTCGCCGACGAATGCGGGGCCGCGTTGCGGCGATTCTTCGCCGACCGGCGCGGGTAGAAGTGGGGCTCGCCGCCCGCGCTTCGAGCAGCATGACCGCACCCCGCTTCGTCCACCTCCGCCTCCATACCGAGTATTCGATCGTCGACGGCATGGCGCGCGTCGACGACGCGGTCAAGGCCGCGGCCGCGGACGGCATGCCCGCGCTCGCCATCACCGACGCCTCCAACCTCTTCGGCGCCATCAAGTTCTTCACCGCCGCGCGCGCCGCCGGGGTGCAGCCGATCATCGGGTGCGACCTCTGGATCACCAACGAGCGCAACCGCGACGCCGCCGGGCGCGTGACGTTCCTCGCGCGCGACCACACCGGGTACCTGCACCTGTGCGAGCTGCTCACCCGCGCCCATGCCGAGAACCATTGGCGGGGACGGGCCGAGGTCCGGCGCGAATGGCTCCAGGGCCTCGCGGGCCTCATCGCGCTCGCGAGCGAGCAGAGCGACGTGGGCCAGGCGCTGGCGGCGGGCAACAAGCCCCAGGCGCACGCGCTGGCGCTCGACTGGGCGCGGGATTTTCCCGGCGCCCTGTATCTCGAGGTGCAGCGGGTGGATCCGGCGCGCGAGCGCGCGGCGGTGGCGGCGATCACCTCGCTCGCGGCCGAGCTGGAGTTGCCGGTGGTGGCTACCCATCCGGTGCAGTTCGTGAAGCCCGAACACTTCCAGGCGCACGAAGCGCGCGTTTGCATCGCCCAGGGCTACGTGCTCGGCGACAATCGCCGCCCGCGCGAATTCTCGCCGCAGCAGTACTTCAAGACCCAGGCGGAGATGGCGGAGCTCTTCGCCGACCTGCCGGAGGCGCTGGAGAACTCGGTGGAGATCGCCCGGCGCTGCGCCTTCGAGTTCACGCTCGGCAAGAGCCGGCTGCCGAACTTCCCCACGCCCAACGGCGAGACCATCGAGGATTACCTGCGCGATGCCGCCCGCCGCGGGCTCGCGCGCCGCCTCGAGGCGCTCTACCCCGATGCGACGGTGCGCGAGGCCTCCCGTGCCCGCTACGAGGCGCGGCTCGAGTTCGAGGCGGCGACCATCATCCAGATGGGCTTTCCCGGCTACTTCCTCATCGTGGCCGACTTCATCGGCTGGGCCAAGACCCACGGCGTGCCGGTGGGGCCGGGCCGCGGCTCCGGCGCGGGCTCCCTCGTCGCCTACTCGCTCGGCATCACCGACCTGGATCCGCTGCGCTACGACCTCCTGTTCGAGCGGTTCCTGAATCCAGAGCGCGTGTCGATGCCGGACTTCGACATCGACTTCTGCCAGGACGGGCGCGACCGGGTGATCGACTACGTGAAGGACAAGTACGGCGCCCAGAGCGTGTCGCAGATCGCCACCTTCGGCACCATGGCGGCCAAGGCGGTGGTGCGGGACGTGGGCCGCGTCCTCTCCATGCCCTACGGCGAGGTCGACCGGATCGCGAAGCTGATCCCGTTCGAGATTGGCATGACGCTCGAGAAGGCGCTGGTGGCCGAGCCGCAGTTGAAGGCCCTGGTGGACGGGCAGGAGGAGGTGGCCCGGCTGATGGGCCTGGCACTCTCCCTGGAGGGCCTCGCGCGCAACGTCGGCATGCACGCGGGAGGCGTGCTGATCGCGCCCGGCAAGCTCACCGACTTCACACCCCTCTACAGCGCCGAGGGCTCCACCTCGATGGTGAGCCAGTTCGACAAGGACGACGTGGAGGCCGCGGGCCTGGTCAAGTTCGACTTCCTCGGGCTCACCACGCTCACGATCCTCGACTGGGCGGTGCGCTACGTGCGCCTGCTGGGCGACGCCGAGTTCGACCTGGAAAAGGTGCCGCTCGACGACCGCGCGACCTACCAGCTGCTGTCCAAGGGCAACGCCACCGCCGTGTTCCAGCTGGAATCGCGCGGCATGAAGGACCTGCTGAAGAAGTTGAAGCCCGACAAGTTCGAGGAGATCATCGCGCTGGTGGCGCTCTACCGCCCCGGCCCGATGGACTTGATCCCCGATTTCATCGAGAGGAAGCACGGGCGCCAGCGCGTGGTCTTCCCCGACCCGCGGCTCGAGCCCATCGTGGGCCCCACCTACGGGATCATGGTGTACCAGGAGCAGGTGATGCAGATCGCGCAGGTGCTGGGCGGCTACTCGCTTGGCGGCGCCGACCTGCTGCGGCGTGCCATGGGCAAGAAGAAGCCCGAGGAGATGGCCCAGCAGCGCGAGATCTTCAAGGAGGGTGCGGCGAAGAACGGGCTCACGCCCGTGAAGGCCGACGAGATCTTCGACCTGATGGAGAAGTTCGCGGGGTACGGCTTCAACAAGTCCCACGCCGCGGCCTACGCGCTGGTGGCCTACCACACGGCGTACTTGAAGACCCACAAGCTCGCCGCCTTCATGGCCGCCAACCTTTCGGCGGTGATGGGCGACACCGACAAGGTGCAGCTCTTCCATGACGACGCGGTGGAGCAGGGCCTCGAGATCCTGCCGCCCGACGTGAACGCCTCGGGTTACCGCTTCGTCCCGCTGGACGCGAAGCGCATCCGCTACGGCCTGGGGGCGGTGAAGGGCACCGGCGAGCAGGCGATCCAGAACATCGTGGCGGCGCGCGAGGCGGCGGGCCCGTTCCAGGGCATCGCGGACCTGTGCCGCCGCGTCGACCGGCGCGTGGTGAACCGCCGGGCGATGGAGGCGCTGATCCGCGCCGGGGCATTCGATGCCATCGACGCGAATCGCGCGAGTGTCCTCGCATCCCTCGGCAACGCGATCGAGGCGGCCGACCGCGGCGAGCATTTCGCCGCCCAGACCAGCCTCTTCGGTGGGGCCGCCGGCACGCCCGAGCCCTTCGAGATGGTGCGCGCCGCCCCGTGGTCCGAGCGCGAGCGGCTCCTGAACGAGAAGCAGAGCCTCGGCTTCTATCTTTCGGGCCACCCGTTCAACGCCTATCGCGAGGAGCTGCGCCGCTTCGCGCGCACGCCGCTCGCCAACCTCGTCCCGCAATACGAGCCCACCACGCTCGCCGGTGTGATCTACGGCGTCACCATGCGCAACTCGCGGCGCGGGCGCATGGCGGTGCTGACCCTCGATGACGGCAGCGCGCGGGTGGAGGTGGTCGTGTTCGGCGAGCTCTTCCACGCCAAGCGTGCGGTGATCCAGGAAGACCAGGTGGTGATCGTCCGCGGCAAGGTGCAGCAGGACGATTTCTCCGGGGGCCTGAGGATCACCGCCGACGAGGTGATGGACCTCGCCGAAGTGCGGGGTGCCCATGCTCGGCTGCTGCGCCTCTACATGAACGGGCAGGCGGACGCGGCGAAACTCAAGACCGTGCTCACCCAGTTCGCGGGCGGCCAGTGCCATGTCGCAATCCGCTACCGCAACGACGGGGGGCAGTGCGACATCCGGCTCCCCGAGGCGTGGCGCGTCAAGGTGTCGGCGCCGCTGCTCGATTCCCTCGCGCAGTGGCTCGACGAGAAGAACGTCGAAGTCGTCTACTGAGGAGGCCACCCTGGACCTGCAACTTGAAGGACGCGCGGCGCTGGTGACGGGTGCCAGCGCGGGGATCGGGCGCGCCATCGCCATCGGGCTCGCCCGCGAGGGCGCGCGGCTCGCGATCACCGGGCGGCGTGGGACCGAGTTGGAGGCCCTCGCTGGCGAGATCGTGGCCCTCGGCGCCGCGCGCCCCGCCATCGTCGTGCACGACGCCATGGACGAGGGCTATGTGGAGGCGATCGCCGGCGGCATCGCGCCCCTGGGGCCGATCGCGATCCTCATCAACAACGCGGGCGGCAGCCGCGCTTTCGGCATGGAGGGTACGGAGGCGCAGTGGCACGAGGCGCTCACCCTCAACTTCACGCGCCACCGGCAGCTCACCCACCGGCTGCTGCCGCAGATGGTGGCGGCGGGCTGGGGGCGCATCGTCAACATCACCGGCAAGAGCGAGCC
>JANMHV010000210.1:0-27360 GCA_031375445.1 Burkholderiales bacterium
CATGCGGGCGAGGCCATGCCGTTCGGCCGCGTGGAAGACTTCAACGTGGCATTGGAGCGCGGGCGGGGTTCGGTATTCGATGTCGAGCAGCCCACCCGCCGCAACAACTTCACCGGCGCCGTGACCATCGACGACCCGCAGAATGGCGGCGAGACCTACGAGCTCGTGGTCGCCTGGCGCAATGCCGACGCGACGCGCGTGGCTCCCGTGGCCTCCGGCGATCCCTACCCCTACTTCGACGAGACGCGCGCATGCCAGGACCGCGTGCGGGGCGAATTCCTCTCTCGCAATCGCGAGGGCGACGCCTATCTCGAGTTCACCACCGTGCCGGTCCGCGAAGACATGGGTGGCAACCGCGAGCGAGTGAAGGGCGAGGCGTGGGCGCGCAACCGGGCCGAGTCACGGCCCATCGGCTACGAGTGCGTCCTCAACGAACGCAACAACCGCGTGCTGTCGGCCACGTACGAGGTGCGCTCGCGCGGGCGCTACAGCCAGGTGCAGTAAACGCTGCTAGATCGTGTGGGTGGGTCGGGAGGAGTTGAGGGCGCCAGCCAGCAACCCTTCGACCCGTTTTTTCAGCTCGCGCCCCGGCTCGCTGTCCTGGAGCTGGACGCCGATGCCCTGGGGACGATTGCCCGCGGCGTGCGCCGGGTTGATCCACGCTACGGTGCCCTGCAGCGGGATCTTGTTGGGCTCGTCGAGGAGCGACAGGAGGATCAGCACCTCCTCGCCCATGTTGTGGGTGCGGTTGCTCGGCAGGAAGATGCCGCCGCCCTTCAACAGGGGAATCCACGCCGCGTACAGCGCGGCCTTGGACCGGATCACGAGGTTGAAGACTCCCGGCCGGTTGGCGATTTCGGCGACGACGTCGTTCATGGCTTGATCGCCCGATTGTATGCCATGAGCAAATGCTCGGCCACCAGCCGCGGGTTGAGCGGATGGGAGGCGAGGCGGCGGGCGGCCGCAAGCTCGCGATCGAGATCCAGCAGCGCGTCGACATCGGCGCCGCGGGCGCGGGCCTTGAGCGTCGTGGCCTCCGCGACGTGGTGGCGAACGTCGCCCGCGAGCCGCGCCCGCAGGAGGTCGTGGACCCAGGTTTGCATGCCGCGCAGGAAACGCTCGACGCTCGCCCGGTCGATGCTGCCCGCGTATCCCAGCATATCGACGCCGGAAGGCCGCGACAGCTCGGCCACCAGCCGGCGCCGGAACTCCGCCTCCTCCGGTTGCGCGAGCTCCACCGCGAGCAGCGGCGCGCCGCCGGCAGCCGCCAGCGCGTCAGGGGCGTTATCGAGGTCCTGCGTTTCCAGCCAGGCGAGCGCCGCTTCCCGGGAAGGAGTGGGCAGCGAAAGCGTGCGGCAACGGCTGCGGATGGTCGCGAGGAGCCGGGCCGGCTGGTCGCTCACCAGCACGATCAGCGTGGCAGGGGGCGGCTCCTCGAGCGACTTCAGCAGCGCATTGGCGGCGTTGGGATGCATCGATTCGGCCGGATGCATGAGGAGCACGCGGAAGCCCGCACGGTGCGTGGACAGCGTGAGGAAATCGGCGACCGCGCGCACCTGGTCGATCTTGATGAAGACGCTCTTCGCCTTTTCCTTGGCGTCGGTCTCCACTTCGTCGCCCTCCTCGGCGGAGGCCTCGGGCACGATCTCGCGGAAGTCCGGGTGGTTTCCCTGGGAAAGCCAGTGGCACGACGGGCACGTGCCGCAGGCGAGACTCGCGACGGGCGCTTCGCAGAGCACCGCGGCACCCAGGGCGCGCGCGAACTCCACCTTGCCGATGCCCGCACGGCCCTGCACCAGCAGCGCGTGGGGCATGTGCTCGCGGTCCGCGGCGATGCGCTTCAGCGCCTCCTCGTGCCAGGGGAACGGCTTCAAGGAAAGGCGCTCCGGAATGCGAGGTCGACCGCCGAGCGCACCGCCTCGAACGGCTGCGACGCATCGATCAGGCGAAAACGCGTGATCGACTCCCGGGCGCGCTCGAGGTACGCGTCGCGCACGCGCGTGAAGTACTCCCGGGAGCGGGACTCGAACGCATCGGGGGCCCGGCCCTGCGCCAACTGCCGTTCGGCGGCGACGGCGGGATCGAGGTCGAACAACAACGTGAGGTCGGGCTGCAGGCAGGGGTGCACCAGGCGTTCGAGGGTTCGGACTGCAGCGGGGTCCAGTCCTTTCCCGCCGCACTGGTACGCGTAGGTGGAATCGGTGAACCGGTCGCAGACGACCCAGGTGCCGGCGTCGAGCGCGGGAAGGATCCTCTCTTCCATGTGGGCGGCGCGCGCGGCGAAGACGGCCAGCGCCTCCGCCAGCGCCGGGGCGGGCCGGGAAAGGATCACCTCCCGGAGCCTCGCGCCGAACGGCGTGCCGCCGGGCTCGAGGGTCTTGTCGACCCGGTGCCCCGCGGCGCGAACCAGGTCGCAGACGTGGTCGAGGTGCGAGGACTTGCCCGCGCCATCGATGCCCTCGAAGGTGATGAATCGTCCGCGCGTCATCGCTTGAGCTGCCACTTGGCCACGGCGCGATTGTGCTCCTCGAGCGAGCGCGAGAACTGGTGGGTGCCGTCGCCCTTGCCGACGAAGTACAGGAACTCGCTCGTGGCGGGCTTGGTGGCGGCGGCGAGCGACCCCGCGCCCGGCATCGCGATCGGGGTGGGCGGCAGGCCGTCGCGCGTATAGGTGTTCCAGGGCGTATCGGTGGTGAGGTCGCGCTTGCGGATGTTGCCGTCGTAGGCGGCCCCGATGCCGTAGATCACGGTGGGATCGGTCTGCAGGCGCATGCCCAGGCGGATGCGATTGGCGAAGACCGAGGCGACCAGCGGCCGCTCCACCGCGGCGCCGGTTTCCTTCTCCACGATCGAGGCGAGGATCAGCGCCTCGTAGGGGGTCTTCAACGGCACCTGGGGGTCGCGCGCCTCCCAGGCCTGCGCGAGCTTCTTCTTCATCGCGGCGTGGGCGCGCTTCAGGATTTCCACGTCGGTCACGCCCGGCGCGAATCGATAGGTATCGGGAAAGAGCCACCCTTCGGTCGAGCCCTCGGTGATGCCGAGAAGCCGGCGCACCTCGGCCTCGCCCTTGCCGGCGAGCGTCTGGCGCACGTTGGGCTGGGCGGCGAGGGTCGCGAGCCACTGCTTGAGCGTCGTGCCCTCGATGAAGCGGGTCTCGAGCAGGACCACGTCGCCGCGCGCGAGCTTCTCGAGGAGCTCGGGAGGCGTAAGGGGCTTGTCCAGGCGGTAGGTGCCGGCCTGGATGGTCTCGCGCCCGGTGAGGCGCGCCAGCACCCACAGGCTCCACGGGTCCGGCATCAGGCCCGCCTCGGCGAGCTGGCGCGATACCGCCTTCACGCTGGCACCGCTCTTCACCGTGAAATCCATCGGCGCCGGTGACGGCGTGAGCACGGCGCTGCTGAAGTGCCAGAACCATCCCGCCGCGGCCCCGGCCGCGACGATCGCGAGTACCACGACCCACTTAAGCGCGCGCATCGTCTTCCCGCATCAGGCGTTGCGCGAGGCGAGTGACGGGTCCCGGAGCCCAGGTGCGCGTTTCGAGGCTCGCCACCGGCCAGGCGCCGATGACACTGTTGGTGAGGAATACCTCGTCGGCTGCCGCGAGGCCCGCGTAGGGAATGTCGGATTCCTTGCAGGCGATCCCGGACCGCGCGAGCAATGCCAGCACGCGCGACCTTTGCGCCCCGGCGACCCCGCAGCGATCGAGGCGCGGCGTCACCACGGCACCGCCGCGAACCACGAACACGTTGCTCATCGTCCCCTCCACCACGCGACCCGCCGCGTCGCAGAGGAGTCCTTCGTGGATCGAATCGTCGTCCCACTCGGCGCGGGCGAGAACGTTCTCCAGCCGGTTCAGGGTCTTGGCGCCCGCGAAGCGCGGCTGCTCCGAGAGCACGAGATGGCAGCGTCGCACGCGCACACCCGCCTCGGCGCGCTCCGGCGGGTGGGACGGGGGAGGAAACGCCATCACGATGCGCGTGGCGCGCATTCCGGCGCCCGGAGCATAGCCGCGGCCCGACGCGCCGCGCGTGACCAGGATCTTGGCGATCGCGTCTCCCGGTGCCACGCGGCCAAGCTCGTGGAGCAGCTGTGCGGATTCGGGAACGGGAAGCCGCAGCAGGCGGCAGTCGGAGGCGAGGCGCTCGTGGTGGCGCGCCCAGTTGAGGGGCCGCCCGCCCTGCACCCGCAACGTTCGGAAGACGCCGTCGCCGAAGGCGAGGCCGCGGTCGGAGGCCGCGATGGAGTCGCGAAGCTCGCCGTCGACGAGGACCGTGCCCGCCTCCACGACGCCGTCGCGCTCGTCAGTGGAAGCGGCGGAACGCGAGCGTTCCGTTGGTGCCGCCGAAGCCGAAGGAGTTCGAGAGCGCCAGCTCGATCTTCATGTCGCGCGCGGTGCCGGGCACGTAATCCAGGTCGCATGCCGGGTCGAGCGTGATGATGTTGATGGTCGGCGGCGACACCTGATGGTGCACGGCGAGCGCGGTAATCACCGCCTCGACGCCGCCGGCCGCGCCCAGCAGGTGGCCGTGCATCGACTTGGTGGAGTTCACGGCGACCTTGTAGGCATGGTCGCCGAGGGCGGCCTTGATCGCCCCGGTCTCGTTGGCATCCCCCAGCGGGGTGGAGGTGCCGTGGGCGTTGATGTACTGGATGTCGGTGGCGTTGGCCCCGGCATTGCGCAGCGCCGCCAGCATGGCGCGGCGCGGGCCGTCCATGTCGGGGGCGGTGATGTGGTTGGCGTCGGCGCTCATGCCCATGCCGGCGAGCTCCGCGTAAATGCGGGCGCCGCGGCGCTTCGCGTGCTCCAGCTCTTCGAGGATCATGATGCCCGCGCCCTCGCCCAGCACGAAGCCGTCGCGGTCGCGGTCGAACGGCCTGGAGGCCGTGGCGGGGTCGTCGTTCCTCTCCGAGAGCGCCTTGCAGGAGCAGAAGCCGCCCACGCCGGAGAGGTTCACGCACGCCTCGGCGCCGCCGGCGATCATCACGTCGGCGTCGCCGTACTCGATGATGCGGCCCGCTTCCCCGATGCAGTGGGTGCTGGTGGTGCACGCCGAGACCATCGAGACGTTCGGCCCCTTGGCCTTGAACTGGATCGAGATCAGGCCCGCGACCATGTTGATGATGGAGCCGGGCACGAAGAAGGGCGAGATGCGGCGCGGGCCCTTCTCCACCATCTCGCGGATGTTGTCCTCGATCATCGGCAGGCCGCCGATGCCCGAGCCCACGTTCACGCCGACGCGCTCGGCGTTCGAATCGTCGATGGTGAAGTTGGCGTCATCCAGCGCCATGCGCGTCGCCGCGAGGCCGTAGTGGATGAAGGTGTCGGAGCGGCGCGTCTCCTTGGGGTGCATCCACTGCTTCGCGTCGAAGTTCTTCACCTCGGCCGCGATGCGGGTGGGCAGCAGCGCCGCGTCGAAGCGCGTGATCGGGCCCACGCCGGAGCGGCCCGCGAGCAGATTGGGCCAGGCTTCGGCGATTCCGTTACCGACTGGCGAGACGATGCCCAGGCCGGTTACGACGACTCTGCGTTTCGACATGGTCTTGGCGGGGAGTGCCGGCGCCCGAAGGGGCACCGGCGCGCGGGAAGGTCCCGGGGGATTACTGCTTGACGTGGCCCTTCACGTAATCGATGGCCTGCTGCACGTTGGTGATCTTTTCGGCCTCCTCGTCGGGAATCTCGCACTCGAACTCCTCCTCGAGGGCCATCACCAGCTCGACGTTGTCGAGGGAATCGGCGCCCAGGTCCTCCACGAACGACGACTCGTTCTTGATGTCGGCTTCCGCGACTCCGAGTTGTTCGGCGACGATCTTCTTGACGCGGGCTTCAATGTTGTCCATCGACTTCCTCCAAGCTTGTTCTGTGGTTTGGATGTTGCTGAAAAAGCGCTGAATTCTACCATCAATCCATGTGCATTCCGCCGTTCACATGGAGGGTCGCGCCGGTGATGTAGGCGGCCTGCGGCGAGGCGAGGAACACGACGGCATGGGCGATATCATCCACCCTCCCGAGGCGTCCGAGGGGCACGTTTTCGACCAGGCGCTTGACCTGCTCCTCGGCGAGCGAACGCGTCATGTCGGTCTCGATGAAGCCCGGCGCCACGCAATTCACCGTGAGGTTGCGGCTGCCGACCTCCCGGGCGAGCGACTTGGAGAAGCCCACCATGCCCGCCTTGGCGGCGGCGTAGTTGGTCTGGCCCGGGTTGCCGGTATAGCCGACCACGGAGCTCACGTTCACGATGCGCCCGGTTCGCGCCTTCATCATTGCGCGCAGGACGGCGCGCGACAGCACGAACACGGCCTTCAGGTTGGTGGCCTGGATCTCGTCCCACTCCTCGTCCTTCATCCGCGCGAGCAGGTTGTCGCGGGTGGCGCCGGCATTGTTGACCAGGATCGAGACCGGGCCGTGCTCCGCCGCGATCGCCTCGACCAGGGCCGCGCAGGCGGCGGAGTCGCGCACGTCGAGCACCTTGCCCGCACCCTTGCCGCCCGCCGCACCCAGGGCCTGGGTGATGCCTTCCGCGCCCTTCTCCGAGGTCGAGGTCCCGATCACGGTGGCGCCGGCCTTCGCGAGTGCCAGCGCGATGCACTCGCCGATCCCGCGCGAGGCGCCGGTCACCAGGGCTACTTGTCCGCTCAGCATGTTCAGCCTCGGGGTTGATCCTCTCCCGCGGGAGAGGGCTTGGGAGGGGGTTGGAGCGCCGCGCCGATCGCGGCGCTGTCGGTGATCGCGAAGGCTTCGACCGCGGGAGCGATGCGCTTGTTCAGCCCCGCCAGCACCTTGCCGGGACCGCACTCGACGATCCGCGTGACGCCGCGGCCCGCAAGCGCCTGGACGATCTCGATCCAGCGCACCGGATGGTCGAGCTGCTCCACGAGAGCGGCGCGGATCCGACGCGGGTCGTCGTACGAATCGACCGAGCGGTTGTGGAGCACGGGCACCGCGGGTTTCGAGATGTCGATGGCTTCAAGGCGCTCGCGCAACCGGTCGGCCGCGGGTTTCATGAGGCTGCAGTGGGACGGCGCGCTCATCGGGAGCATCACGGCGCGCTTGGCGCCGCGCTCTTTCGCGAGCGCCATGCCGCGCTCCACCGCGCCGCGATGGCCGGCGATGACCACCTGGCCGGGGGAATTGAGGTTGGCGGGCTCGACCACCTCGCCCTGGGCCGCATCGGCACAGACGCCCGCGAGCTGGTCGTCGGCGAGGCCCAGGATGGCGGCGATTCCGCCGGTGCCTTCCGGCACGGCTTCCTGCATCGCCTGGGCACGGAAGCGCACCAGCGGCAGCGCATCCTCGAACTTGAGCGCACCCGCGGCGACGAGCGCCGTGTATTCGCCCAGGCTGTGCCCGGCGAAGAACCCGGGCATGGGGCCGCCCCGCTCGCGCCACGCGCGCCAGCAGGCCACGCCGGCGATCAGCATCAGCGGCTGGGTGTTGACGGTCTGGTTGAGCGCCTCGGGGGGGCCTTCGGTCGCCATCGCCCAGTAGTCGACGTCCAGCAGCTCCCCCGCCTCGCGGAACGTGGCCTCGACGATGGGAAGGTCGGCGAAGCCCTTCACCATGCCGACCGATTGGGATCCTTGCCCTGGGAACACGATCGCGAGAGTCATGCGGTGAGCTCGTTCAATATTCGAGGAGCACGGAGCCCCAGGTGAAGCCGCCGCCCACGCCCTGCAGCAGCACGAGGTGGCCGGGCTTCACGCGCCCGTCGCGCACCGCCACGTCGAGGGCCAGCGGCACCGAGGCGGCCGACGTATTGGCGTGGCGGTCGACGGTGACGATGCACTTCGACTCCTCGAGCCCGAGCTTCTTGCCGACATGGGAGATGATGCGCACGTTGGCCTGGTGCGGAATGTAGGCGTCCAGGTCCTTCACGGCGAGGCCCTGGTCGGCGAGCGCCTCGCGGGCGCTGTCCTCGAGCACGCGCACCGCGAGCTTGAACACCGCGCCGCCGTCCATCTTGAGGGTGGGATCCCCCTGCACCGCGCCCGCGCACACGTGGCCAGGGGTGTTGAGGATTCCGGCGTAACTGCCATCGGCATGGAGGTTGCTGGTGAGGATGCCGGGCGTCTCCGAAGCTTCCACCACCACGGCGCCCGCGCCGTCGCCGAACAGCACGCAGGTGCCGCGGTCCTTCCAGTCGAGGATGCGCGAGAACACCTCGGCGCCCACCACCAGGGCGCAGTGATGGCGCCCGGCGCGAATGTAGAGGTCGGCGGTGGAGAGCGCGTAGACGAAGCCCGAGCACACCGCCTGGACGTCGAAGGCGGCGCCGCGCTTCACCCCGAGCTTGGCCTGCAGCAGGCAGGCGCTCGACGGGAACACCATGTCCGGGGTCGAGGTGGCCACCAGGATCAGGTCCACGTCGTCGGGCGTGCGCCCCGCGGCCTCGAGCGCGCGCCGGCAGGCCGCGAGCGCCAGGTCGCTTACGAACTGGCCCTCGGCGGCGATGTGGCGCTGGCGGATGCCGGTGCGCGAGACGATCCACTCGTCGCTGGTCTCGACCCGGGATTCGAGGTCCTTGTTGGTGAGCACCTGGTCGGGGAGGTATCCGCCGGTGCCGGTGATCCTCGCGTAGCTCACGCGGCCCGCGCCGGATCGGACGCGGCGGGCGGCGGCGCCATCGCGGCATGCAGGCGCGCCACTTCGACGCCGATGCGCTCGTTCAGGCCATGCTCGACCTCGGTGGCCGCGCGCCCCAGGGCGGTGGCGAAGGCGAGGCGATCGGCCGAGCCGTGGCTCTTCACGACGATGCCGCGCAGCCCCAGGAGCGCCGCGCCGTTGTAGCGGCGGTGGTCCACGCGGCGCCGGAAGCGCTTGATGACGGGGAGGGAAATCAGGGCGGCGATGCGGGAGAAGACGTTGCGCTTGTACTCCTCCTTCAGGAAATCGCCGAGCATCTTGGCGAGGCCCTCGGAAGTCTTGAGCGCCACGTTGCCCGCGAAGCCGTCGCAGACCACCACGTCCGTGGTGCCCTTGTAGATGTCGTCGCCCTCGACGTTGCCGTGGAAGTTGATGATCGGGGAGGCGCGCAGCAGCTCGCCCGCCTTCTTCACCACCTCGTTGCCCTTGATCTCCTCGGAGCCGATGTTGAGCAGCCCCACGGTGGGGTTCTCCTTGCCCTCGACCGCGCGCACCAGGGTGGCGCCCATCAGCGCGAACTGCAGCAGGTGCTCGGGAGTGCAGTCGGCATTGGCACCGAGGTCGAGCGCGTACACCTGCCCGTTGCGGGTCGGCAGGACGGCGCAGATCGCGGGGCGGTCGATGCCCGGGATGGTCTTCAGCACGAACTTGGCGGTGCCCATCAGGGCGCCGGTATTGCCCGCGGAGACGCAAGCCTGGGCGCGACCGTCCTTCACCAGGTCGATCGCGACCCGCATCGACGAATGCTTCTTGGTGCGGATGGCGGTGCGCACGTCCTCGTCCATGCCCACCACTTCGGCGGCGGGCACGATGGTGATGCCGGGTCTTCCCACGGCACGGGCGCGCGCGAGCTCACGCTCGAGGGGCTCGGGAAGCCCGACGAGCATCAGCTCGGCGCCAGGATGCGAGGCGAGGAAGTCGAGGCAGGCGGGAACGGTCACGGCAGGGCCGTGGTCCCCGCCCATCGCGTCGACCGCGATGACGGTTTTCATTGCGTCGGGCGCAATGAATCGTCCTTCTTATTCCTTGGTCTGGATGACCTTCTTGCCGCGGTAGTAGCCCGACGGCGAGATGTGGTGGCGCAGGTGCGCTTCGCCCGTGGTGGGCTCGACCGCCATCGGCGGCTTGCCGAGGTGGTCGTGCGAGCGGTGCATGCCGCGCTTCGACGGCGACTTCTTGTTCTGTTGTACGGCCATTTGAATCTCCTAGGTCTGTTTGTCCTTCTTGAGGCTCGCGAGGGCCGCGAACGGCGACGGCCGCTCGACATCCCCCTCCTCCCCTCCCTTCGCTGCCTCGACCCCGGGCTTCCGGGGAATCATCGGCAACGCGAGGAGCACCGCGTCCTCCACCAGGTCCCGGATGTCCAGGGGCTCATCCGCGACCAGGTAATCTTCCGCATCGCTTTCCGCCTCGATCGCCGGAAGCTGGCTCTCGCGGTCGACGAGAACGATCGCATCCGAGATCGCGATTTCGTGCCGGAATGCTTCTAAACTGGTCTGGCACGTTAGAAAAACGAAGCCCTCGATTATACATGAGAGCCGCTTGAACCGGTGCGGGTCGAGGGTGGCGGTGATCCGGTAGCGCAGCTCCCCCGCGCCGTTGGCGAGGCTGTCCTCGAGGCGGTCCAGGTCGGCGGGCACGAAGGTGCCCGCCATCACCAGGGGCTTGTCGGTGATTCGCTCGGGGTGGATCAGGTATTCGTCGTCCATGGCCGTGTATAATAGACTTTGGATGAGGTAAATTCAACAAAACTTTGATTTGAATAATAATTCACTGATCCTGGCGTCGAGCTCCCGGTACCGCCGGGAGTTGCTGGAGCGTCTCCGCCTGCCGTTCGAATGCTGGTCGCCGGATGTCGACGAGACCCCCCGGGAGGGCGAGCCGCCCCGCCTCCTCGCCGCCCGCCTCGCCCGCGCCAAGGCCGAAGCCGCGGCGAAGCGCTTCGCCAAGTCGTGGATCGTCGGCTCCGACCAGGTGGCGGACCTCGACGGCATGCCGGTCAACAAGCCCGGCACCCTGGAGCTCGCCCGCCGCCAGCTTCGACAGCTGAGCGGGCACACGGTGCTGTTCCATACCGCGCTGTGCGTGTGGAACGCCCGGGAAGAGCGCCGCCACGAGCGCGTGGTGACCACGGACGTCGCGTTCCGGCGCCTGACGGACGCGGAAATCGACCGCTACCTCGAGCTCGAGCCCGCCTTCGACTGCGCCGGCAGCGCCAAGAGCGAGGGTCTCGGCATCAGCCTGCTGACCCGACTGGGCGGCGACGATCCCACGGCGCTGGTGGGGCTGCCGCTCATCGCGCTTGCGGCGATCCTGCGCGGCGAAGGGTTCGACGTTCCCTGATGGCCGGGCGCCTCTTCCTGCTGCCGGCGTGGCTCGCCGAGGACACGCCGCCCGCGCAGGTGCTGCCGCCCCCGGTGCTGGCGACGCTGCGCCGGCTCGACTCCTTCGTGGTGGAGGACGCCAAGGCCGCCCGGCGCTTCCTGGCCGCCTGCGGCCATCCGCGCCCGATGCGCGAGATCGCGATGGCGATCCTGGACGAACACACGCCCCCTGCGCAGGTCCCTGCCCTGCTGGCGCCCCTCGACGCGGGCGACCTGGGCCTGCTTTCCGAAGCCGGCATGCCCGCGGTGGCCGATCCGGGAGCGGGCCTGGTGGCCGCGGCCCATGCGCGCGGCATCGCCGTGGTGCCGATGGTCGGGCCCTCCTCGATATTGCTGGCGCTCGCCGCCAGCGGGCTCGACGGCCAGCGCTTCCGCTTCGTGGGTTACCTGCCGGCCGAGACGCAGGCGCGGCGCGCGGCGCTGGTGGAGCTCGAGCGCCACTCCCGTCAGCGGCACGAGACCCAGGTGTTCATCGAGACGCCCTATCGCAACGAGGCGATGCTGGCCGACGTGCTGCAGTGCTGCGGCCCGAGCACCCGGCTTTCCGTGGCGGCGAGCCTCACCGGCCCGGGCGAGTGGATCCGGATGGACACGATCGAGGGATGGAGGTCGCGCACGCCGGCGATCGGCAAGCGCCCGGCGATATTCGCGCTACTTGCCTGAGGCCTGGGTGTACATGTTGTTGTGCTTGAGCAGCGGGTAGATCGCCTCGGCCCGCAGCGGCGCCGAGAAATAGAACCCCTGCCCCACGAGGCAGCCCTTGGAGCGCAGCAGCGCCAGCTGGCCGGCCGTCTCCACGCCCTCGGCGATGGTCTCGAGCTCGAGGCTCCTCGCCATGTTGATGATCGCCACCACGATCGCGGTGTCGTTGGGGTCCACGGTGATGTCGCGCACGAACGACTGGTCGATCTTCAACTTCTGGATCGGCAGGCGCTTCAGGTACGACAGGCTCGAATAGCCGGTGCCGAAATCGTCGATGGCGAGCTGCACGCCCATCTCGGAAAGCCGGCTCAGCAGCTGGATCATGCCGTCGGTCTGGCGCATCACCTGGCTTTCGGTGATCTCGAGCTCGAGGCACGCGGGATCGAGCCCGGTCTCGGCGAGCACCCGCGTCACCATGTCGAGGAAACCCTTGTCGCTGAACTGGCGCGCGGAGAGGTTGATCGCCATGCGCCGGGCCTTGAGCCCCATGTCCTGCCACTCGCGCGCCTGGCGGCAGCCCTCGCGCAGCACCCATTCGCCGATCTCGTTGATGAGGCCCGTTTCCTCGGCGAGCGGGATGAAGTCGCCCGGCATCACGGTGCCGCTATCTTCGGTCTTCCAGCGCACCAGGGCTTCCACCGCGATGATCTCGCCGGTCTCCAGGTCGATCTGGGGCTGGTAATGCAGGACGAAATCCTTCTGCATCACCGCGCGCCTGAGCGCGCTTTCCAGCGTCATGCGCCGCTTCACCGCCACGTTCATCTGCCCGGTGAAGTACTGGTAGGTGTTCTTGCCGAGCCCCTTGCCGTGGAACATCGCCGTGTCGGCGTTCTTCATCAGCGTCTGGGCGTCGCGACCATCCTCGGGATAGAGGGCGATGCCGATCGAGCCCGAGACGTGGTTCTCGGTGCCGCCGAGGACGAACGGCAGCCGCAGCGAGTTGAGGATCTTCTGCGCCACGACCGAGGCGCCGCGGCTGTCCTCGAGGCTGTCGAGCAGCACGATGAACTCGTCGCCGCCCTGGCGCGCGATGGTGTCCTCCAGCCGCACGCACTCGGTGAGCCGGCGCGACACCTGGCGCAGCAGCTCGTCGCCCACGTCGTGGCCGAGGGTGTCGTTGATGTTCTTGAAGTTGTCCAGGTCGATGAACAGCACCGCCACCTTGCGGCTGGTGCGCTCGGCGCGGGCGATCGAGTGCGCGAGGCGGTCCTGCAGGAGCGAGCGGTTGGGGAGCCCCGTGAGGTTGTCGTGGTACGCGAGGTGCTGGATGCGCTGCTGGATCACCTTGCGGTCGGTCACGTCGCGCGAGTTGAACACCACGCCGCGGATATGCGGATTGGCCAGGCAATCGGTGCCGAGCGACTCGAAGGTGCGCCACATGCCGTCGCGATGGCGGATGCGGAACTCCACCGGCTCGCTCGAGCGGCGCGTCTCGATGATGCGGCGGAACGCGGCGCGGGTCTGCTCGGCGTCGTCCTGGTGGACCATGTCGAAGACGTTCTTGCCCACCGTTTCCGAGGGGTCGAAGCCCAGCAGGTGGCGCACCGCCGGGCTCTGGTACTGGATGATGCCGCTCGCATCCACCACGGAGATGAGGTCGAGCGAGCTCTCGGTGAGCACGCGGAAGCGGGCCTCGGACGCCTCGAGCGCGCGCTCGGTCTCCTTGTAGCGCGTGACGTCGCTCATCACGCCGATGATCCCCGCCACGTCGCCCACCTGGTCGACGAAGCTCACCTTGTTGTAGAGCATGAGCCGGCTTTCGCCCGCCAGGCTCGGCACCTGCATCTCGTAGGTGGTGGACGAGGGCCGCTCGAGGAGCCCCTTGTCGTGGCTCTGGTGCACCTGGGCCGACGCGGCGTCGAACACCTCGCCCACGGTGCGGCCGATCACCTCCTCGCCGCGGCCGAAGAGGTCCACCCAGGCGCGGTTGTAGGCCTGGTAGCGACCGTCCCGGTCCTTGAAGTAGACCGGGCTCGGGATGGCGTCGAGGAGCGCGCGGGTGAAGTGCAGGTGGCGTTCGAGGTCGTGGGAGGCCTGCTTGGCCGCGGTCACGTCGACGCAGGCCACGAGGAGGCCGGTGATGCGGTCCTCCTCGTCGCGCAGGGGAGCCGCGGCGCCGTTGATGTGGATCGGGCTGCCGTCGGCGCGCATGCGCTCGAGCTGCAGGCCCGCCAGGACTTCGCCCCCCAGCACTCGCCGGCGCAACGTCGCCGCCTCGGCGCTGCGCGACTCGGGGACGAAGGGAGCCCGGCGGCCCATCGCCTGCTCGCGCGTGAAGCCGAAGGTACGCTCGGCGGCCGGATTCCAGAAATCGATCATCCCGTGCACGTCGGTGGTGTAGATCGCCACGGGCGAGGTCTCGACGATGGTCTTCAGGAAAACGTTCGTCTGGTGCAGCGACTTGTCGCGGGCGCGCTGCTCGCTCAGGTCCACGAACGCGCACACCACGCCTCTCGCAGGCTCGCCGGGGTTGCGCACCACGGTCACGCTGCAGCGCACCCATACCTCCTCCCCGTCGCGGCGGATGAAGCGCTTGTCGAGCGAGGGGGGACCCTCGCCGCCGGCGCGAATGCTGCGCAGGTGCTCCTCGTCGCGCTGCGCGTCCTCGGGGTGGGTGTAGTCGCGGCAGGTGCGGCCCTCGACCTCCGGGCGCGCGCGGCCCACCATGGAGCAGAAGGCGGCGTTGGCGTGGATCACGACGCCATCGGGCTTGATCACCGCGAGGCCCAGCGCGGCGTGCTCGAACGCCTCGCGGAGGAAATCCACCTGGAGGGCGCTTACCGCTGCGATGGCGGACATGGGGGAGCTAGCGCGCGAAGGAGGTGATGCCGCCGGAGGCCTGGGTGAGCGCCCGGGCGAGCTCGATTCCCGCCGTGGCGCCGAAGCGCTTCGACAGGGTCTCGAGGTAGTTCTCGTCCGGGGTGAAGTCGACCAGCTTCTCGGCCTTGATCACCTCGCGCGCGACGTACTCGGCGTTGCCCAGCGCATCGGCGAGCCCCATTTCGATGCTCTTCTCGCCGGTCCAGATGAGCCCGGAAAAGATGTCCGGGTTTTCCTTCAGGCGTGGGCCACGGCCCTGGCGCACCACTCGGATGAACTGCTCGTGGATCTCGGCGGCCATGCGCTTGGCGTGCTCCGCATGGACCGGGTTCTCCGGCTTGAACGGGTCGAGGAAGTCCTTGTTGTCGCCGGCCGCATAGACGCGCCGCTCGACGCCCAGCTTCTCCAGCGCCCCCACGAACCCGAAGCTGCCCATGATGACGCCGATGGAGCCCACCAGGCTCGCCTTGTCCACGTAGATGCGGTCGGCGCCCACGGCCACGTAGTACCCGCCCGAGGCGCACAGGTCCTGCACCACCGCATAGAGCGGCACGTTGGGGTACCGGGCCCGCAGCCGGCGCATCTCGTCGTTGATGTATCCCGACTGGACCGGGCTGCCGCCGGGGCTGTTGATGCGCAGGATCACGCCCTGGGTGTTGGGGTCCTTGAAGGCGCGGTTGAGCGCGCGCGTCATCTTCTCCGCCGAGGCCTTGGACTCGACGCCGATGATGCCTTCCAGGTCGATCACCGCGCTGTGGCGGCCGAGCGAGGCCGAGGCGCCATCCTTGTCGGGGCGCCCGATCCAGCCCATCACCGAGGCCAGGACGAGCAGCGCGAAGCCGAACCAGACCAGCCGGAAAAGCGCGTTCCATTGCCGTGCGCGGCGTTGTTCCTCGAGGGCCTTCAGGGCCACCTTCTCGAGGACCGCGCGCTCCCATTGGGGTGGTGCCGGATCCGTCATGGCGCTTCGTCGGGTCTAGTCTTCGGGGGGTCGTCGAGTAGCAGAACCTCGCCATCACGCTCGCGCACCTCGAGCCTCGCGAGGGAAGCACCGCGGCACGGACCCGCGATGCAGAGGCCGTTCGCGGGATCGAAAAGCGCGCCGTGAGTAGAGCACATCAAGTATAGCCCAGCCTCGTCGAAGAACAGCCCCGGCTGCCAGTCGAGCTCGGTGAAGGCGTGAGGGCATTGGTTGACGAAGGCGCGCGCTTCACCGTCGTAGCGCACCACGAAGCCGCGCTCCGCGCCCTCGAGCGAATTCACCCTGAAGCGGGCACCCCGGCCGCCCTCCTCGAGGGCGAGCGAGGGACAGATCAGGCGCTCGTCGCGAGCCATCGGTGCAGGTCGGCGACGCTGTCGCAACGCGCTCGCGCCGGGCGCGTGGCGAGGAGCCCGGGCGCGTGCGCCCCGTACGAAACCGCCACGGCATCGACGCCTGCATTGGCGGCGAGCTCGAGGTCGTGGGTGGTGTCGCCGATCATCACCGCCCTTCCCGGCTCGACGCCGGTCAGCTCGAGCAGCGTAAGCAGCATCCCCGGGTGCGGCTTGGCGAAACCCTCGTCGGCACACCGGGTGGCCTCGAAGTAGGGCTTTAGGCCGGTCTGGTCGAGCGCGCGGTCGAGCCCGCGGCGCGCCTTGCCCGTAGCTACCGCGAGCCGGCGCCCGCCCCCGTGGAGGTCCGCGATCATCTCGCGCACCCCGCCGTAGAGCGGCATCTCGGTCTCGCGCGTGAGGAAGTGGTGGCGGTAGCGCTCGGCGAGGGCGCGCTGGCCTTCGGGGTCGAGCCCGGGAGCCACCCGCTTGAAGGTGTCGGCGATGTTGAGGCCGATCACGAAGAGCGCGTCCTCGCGGCTCGGCACCGTGATGCCCACGTCGCCACAGGCGGCCTGGAGGCTGGAAGCGATCACGGCGGTCGAATCCATCAGCGTGCCGTCCCAGTCGAAGATCACCAGCTCGTAGCTCAAGGTTCCCCCAGGTGGCGCGTGGCGAAGGCCTGCAGGTCGGGGGGCAGCGGCGATTCGAGCCGCATCGCCGCGCCCGTGGCGGGATGGGTGAATCCGAGCGAGCGAGCGTGCAGGAACATGCGCTTCAGCCCCTCGTGGCGCAGGCGCTTGTTGAGCTCGAAGTTGCCGTACTTGTCGTCGCCCAGCACCGGGTGCTTCAGGTGCGTGGCGTGCACGCGGATCTGGTGCGTGCGGCCGGTGAGGATGTGCGCCTCGAGGAGGCTGAACTCAGCGCCACGGGCCACGCGCGTGAAGATGGTCTCGGCGTCCTGGCCCGCCTCGGAGACCGAAACGCGCTTGTCGCCCGCCGCGTCGACCCGCTTGGCGAGCGCCGCGCGCACGCGCTGCACCTCGTTCCTGAAGCGCCCGGCCACCGCCACCAGGTAGCGCTTTTCCATGGCGCGCTCGCGCATCAGTTCCTGCAGCGAAACGAGGCTCGTGCGCTTCTTCGCCACCAGCAGCACGCCGGAAGTATCCCGGTCGAGGCGATGGACCAGCTCGAGGAACCGGGCCTGGGGCCGCATCGCGCGCAGCGACTCGATCACGCCGTGGGAAACGCCGCTGCCCCCATGGACCGCGATTCCCGCGGGCTTGTCGATCGCCACCAGGAATTCGTCCTCGAACAGCACCGGAAGCCTGAAGTGCGGCGCCGGAACATCCTCGTCGCGTTCGGCCACCCGCACCGGGGGAATCCGGATGCGGTCCCCGGCCACGACCTTCCGGGAGGCCTCGACGCGGCGGCTGTTGATGCGCACCTCGCCGCTCCTCAGGATGCGGTAGATCCGGCTCTTCGGGACCCCCTTCAGCCGGGCCAGCAAGTAGTTGTCGATGCGCTGCCCGGCCTCGTCCTCCGCGACCTCGATCCAGCGCACCGCGGGCGATGGCGGGGAATTTGCCTTGTCATCGACGGGCATCCGGGTATACTTATATGTAGTTGATTTCCAACAGAGGTTGCAGCCTTGCAGTTCACTGCGCTTCTGGAATCACAGTGGGAATCACCGTCCTTAGGGACACCCCAGGGCGCCACTGAAGGCGCCCGAGCAGGCAAACGTCGCTCGCCTGCAAGACCAAGGGCGATGGTAAACGAATCACACGCGCTCGACGCACCACGAATTCCACGCCTCCGGGGCTCCATGCCGCGGACGCCAGACGAAGAAAACCAGAAATCGTCCCTCTCGCTCACTCCGTGACGCAATCAAGAACCGACTTCTGAAGTAGCTCGTCGATCCGGGTCCCCGGACGACCGGGGCCCTCTTCCGTGGCTGAGCGCGGGAGAGAAGAAAATGAAACGCATGCTGTTCAATGCGACCCAGGCGGAAGAACTCCGGGTCGCGATCGTCGACGGTCAGAAGCTGATCGACCTCGATATCGAATCCGCCGGCAAAGAGCAACGCAAGAGCAACATCTACAAGGGCGTCATCACCCGCGTCGAACCCTCCCTCGAGGCGGTGTTCGTCGACTATGGCGCCGAGCGCCACGGTTTCCTGCCGTTCAAGGAAATCGCCAAGCAGTGGATGGTGAACGACGGCGGCGAATTCGGCCGCTCCAAGATGTCGACCCACCTCAAGGTCGGGCACGACATGATCGTCCAGGTCGACAAGGACGAGCGCGGCAACAAGGGCGCCGCGCTCACCACCTACGTCTCCCTCGCCGGCCGCTACCTGGTCCTCATGCCCAACAACCCGCGGGGCGGCGGCGTCTCGCGCCGCATCGAGGGCGAGGACCGCAACGAGCTGCGCGAAGTGATGGACCAGCTCGAGGTCCCCGAAGGCATGTCCCTCATCGCCCGCACCGCGGGCATCGGCCGCAGCGCCGAGGAAATGCAGTGGGACCTGAATTATCTCCTTCAGCTCTGGGGCGCCATCCACAAGGCAGCCGAAGAAGAGAAAGGCCCGTGCCTCATCTACCTCGAGTCGAGCCTGGTGGTGCGCGCCATCCGCGACCTCTTCCAGCCCGATATCGGCGAGATCCTGATCGACACGCCCGCGATCTACGACCAGGCGCTGTCGTTCATGTCCACCGTGATGCCGGCCAACGTCGGCAAGGTGAAGCACTACCGCGACGACATCCCGCTTTTCTCGCGCTTCCAGATCGAGCACCAGATCGAGAGCGCCTACCGCCGTGACGTGACGCTGCCCTCGGGCGGCGCCATCGTGATCGACCACACCGAGGCCCTGGTCTCCGTGGACGTGAACAGCGCCCGCGCGACGCGCGGCCACGACATCGAGCAGACCGCGTTCAACACCAACTGCGAGGCGGCCGACGAAGTGGCCCGCCAGCTGCGCTTGCGCGACCTGGGCGGCCTCATCGTGATCGACTTCATCGACATGGAGAGCGCCAAGAACCAGCGCGAGGTCGAGAATCGCCTGCGCGATGCGCTGCGCCACGACCGCGCCCGGGTGCAGATCGGCAAGATCTCGCGCTTCGGCCTCCTCGAGCTCTCGCGCCAGCGCC
Source organism: Burkholderiales bacterium (assembly GCA_031375445.1). GTDB lineage: Bacteria > Pseudomonadota > Gammaproteobacteria > Burkholderiales > Usitatibacteraceae > Usitatibacter. Next base: position 19,005 of record JANMHV010000210.1, read on the forward strand.
TGCAGCCCTCGCTGGAAGAGACGACGCACTCGCCCTGCCCCCGCTGCCACGGCACCGGCTACATCCGCGACACGGCCTCCACGGCGCTGCACGTCCTGCGCATCCTGCAGGAGGAGGCGATGAAGGAAAACACCGCCGCCATCCATTGCCAGGTTCCGGTGGACGTCGCGACCTACCTGCTGAACGAGAAGAGGAGCGAGATCTTCGGCATCGAGGCCCGCCTCAAGGTCCACGTGCTGCTGATCCCCAACCCGCACCTCGAAACCCCCAACTATTCCGTCGAGCGCCTGCGCCACGACGCCGAGAAGCTGGACGAGCAGCGGCCCAGCTACGAAATGGTGACGGCGCCGGCGGAAGAAGCCCCGGCGTTGCCGACCAAGAACAACGAAGTGAAGCCCGCCCGACCCGAGCCGCTGGTGAAAGGCATCACGCCCGACCAGCCGGCGCCGATGGCCGCCGATCCCGTGCCCGCCGCGGCGCGTCGCGCCGCACAGCCCCCGTCCGCCCCCGCGCCCATCGCGCCGGTTCGGGCGCCGGAGCCGCCCCCGCAAACCGGCTTCCTCGACCGGCTGTTCGGCTGGCTGAAGAAGCCCGCCGAAACCGCGCCCGTGGCGCCCCGCCCGGCGCCGACCCCGGTGCTCGAAGAGCGTCCCGCCCGCGATGGCGCGCGCCGTCCCGAGGGCCGTGGCCGCGGCGATCGCGATCGCAATGCCGGCCGTGGCCGTGGTGAAGGTGGTCGCAGCGAAGGTGGCCGCGGTGAAGGTGGCCGCCTTGGTGAAGGCCGTGATTCCCAGCGCCGTAGTGGTGGTGGTGGTGGCGAACAGCGTCCGCCGCGCCAGGATCGTGGCGAAGGCAGCCGCGAGCCGCGCCGCGATGGACGTGGTGAAGGTCGCAGCGCCGAGGGTCGCGAGCCGCGTGCCGAAGGCGCCGCCCGTGAACGAGGTGCAGAAGGCGCCGCCCGCGAGCCGCGTGGCGACGGCCAGCAGGCCCAGACCCGCGAGCCACGCCCGGAAGGGCAACGCGAGCCCCGCGGCGACCGTCCGCCGCGCGAGCCCCGTGGCGATCGACCGCCGCGCGATCCGCGTCCGGCGCCGGAAGCCCTGGCTCCGGATACCGCGCAGCAGCAGCAACCGATGCAGGCCCAGCCGCCGCATCCCGAAGCACACGACGACGAGGGTGATGGCACCGGCCGCACCCGCCGCCGCCGCCGTGGACGTGGTGACCGCGGCGATCGTCCGCCGCGCGAAGGCGCCGTCTCGGAAGGGGGAACGACACAGGAGCTCTTCGACGCACCGCGCCAGGCCGCTTCCGACTCGTCCCCGATGAGCGAGGCCCGCGAGCCGCGTGAGACTCGCGAGGCGCGTGAGCCCCGCGAGGCCACCGAATCACGGGAGCCGCGTGAAACTCGCGAGCCCCGCGAGCCGCGCGAAGCCACCGAAGCGCGCGAACCGCGTGAGAAGCGCGAGCCCCGCGAACCGCGTCCCCCGCGCGAGCCTCGCGAGGCCCGTGAGCCCCGTGCCGACGTGCAGCCCGCGGCACCTCCGATGCCGCCCGCCATCCCCGCGGTCACCCCGACCGCGTACCACCCCGTCATCCAGCATTCGGATGCCGAGGAGGAGGATGCGCACAAGCCGGTTCGCCGCCGTCCCCGTGCCGGGGGCAGCTCGAACGCGAACGAGCCTTCGCTGCAACTGGTGGAGACCCAGGTCGAGGCGCAACCCCTGCCCGTCGAAGACGAGCTGCCGCGGCGCACCAAGCCGCGTCGCCGCCGCTCTTCTTCGGTCGAGGCCGAGCCGCTGAAGCTGGTGGAGACCCAGCCCGGCAGCGAGCCGCGCCAGGACGCCTGAACCTGCATGGGCGCGCCGATCGACTTCTACTTCGAGTTCTCCTCTCCCTATGGCTACATCGCGAGCCAGCTGGCGGAGGATCTGGAGAAGCGAACCGGCCGCCCGATGCAGTGGCGGCCAATCCTGCTGGGGCCGATGTTCAAGGCCACTGGGCAGACACCCCTCGTCGATGTGCCGCTGAAAGGCGACTACTCGAAGCGGGACTTCCTGCGCTCGGCAGGCTTCCATGGCGTGCCGTACCGGCATCCATCGAAGTTTCCGATCGGCACCGTGGCGGCAGTGCGTGCGTTCTACTGGGTCGCCGATCGCGACCCGATGCAGGCGCGCGCGCTCGCCAAGGCGCTGTACCGTGCGTTCTTCGCCGAGGACCGTGACATCTCGGCTCCCGCCGTGGTGGTCGAGGTCGCAAAATCCGTGGGAATCGATGGCGCGGCGCTCTCGGCCGCCCTCGAGGACCAGGCGGTGAAGGATCGCGCGCGCGGCGAGGTCGAGGCGGCGCTTGGGCGCAAGGTGTTCGGCTCGCCCTTCTTCATCGTCGACGGCGAGCCCTTCTGGGGCAACGACCGCATCCCGATGCTGGAGGAATGGGTGCGGCGCGGCGGCTGGTAACCGCTACATCCACTGACCGGTCGGCCGCGCGGACGCAGGCTCCGGCGCCCATAGCCCATGCGGCCCATCCTCCCGCACGACCGGCCGCGGCCAGGGTCCGTATCCATGGAGGTGCTCCCATGCACATGCGTTCGATGACCGTCCCCTTCGCGATCTCCGCGGCGATCGCGGCGACCCTTTCAGTGGCCCAGGTGCCGGTGCGACCCGCGCCGCAGGATGGGCCGGGCTTCTTCAGGCCCGCCGCTGATCCCGCCCTCACCGCGATCCCCGCGCCGGCGGCCCCGGCGGCCGCCCCCAAGGCGTCGCCCACCGTGCAACCCGCACAGGCCGATGGCGTCCGGGAAAAACGCGCTGCCGACGAGACGGCGATGGATCGCGTCGAGGCGGTGCACTCCCGGGCGATGGCGCAGTCCCCGCCGAAGGCTCCGGTGATCACGTCGCCCCTCGACGGCACGGCGCCGATCCTGTCGCCGCTCGACGGCACGGCGCCGCTCGTCACTCCGGTCGGACGCTAGGGCCGCTCGTACAGGAACATCAGGGCCGGAACCCCACGGCCGGCTTCCTCGCGCACCATGAATTCGCGTGCCTCGACCGGGCGAAGCCCTGCAGAAGACGCAATGCCTTCCACGTACGCGCGCGAGTGGGCGTACCGTCCTGACCGCGACAGCGAATAACCCTCGCCCTCCCCGGCCTCCACGCTGAAAATCGCGCGGCCTTCGGGCTTGAGCGTGCGGGCGATGGCGGGAACCGTGCGCTCGAGGGCTCCCACGTAGATGAACACGTCGAGGGCAAGCACGAGGTCGTGGGCTTGCGGCTCGGCGCGATCCAGAAAGTCCTGCAGCTCGCCTTGCTCGAGGCGATCGTAGAGGCCCGTCGCGCGTGCGCGCTCGAACATGCCGTGCGAGACATCCACCCCGACGAGGTGCGCCGCGGCATCGCGCACGATGGAGCCCGACAACCCGGTGCCGCAGCCGAGGTCCAGCACCGTCAGGGCACGGCGCGGCGCCAGCCAGGACCCCAACATGCCCGCGGCGACTTCCGGCGCGGTATAGGCGAGCTTTCCCGCGACCTTCGCGTCGAACGTCGCCGCGAACCGGTCGAAGAACGCCGCCACGTAGCCCGGGGGCGGCGCAGGCACGGAGTCACCGCGAAGGGCATCGCGCAGGAAGCGGAACTCATGCTGCTCCGGGTCGAGGGCGAGGATGCGGTCGAAGCAATCGATCGCGCGCGCCACCGACCCTTCGCCTTCGAGGGCCTCCACGTAGAGCATCTTGCCGAGGTTGCACCAGCCCTGGAGGAACCGGGGCTCGGCGCGGACCGCCCGCTCGAGGAAGGCGATCGCGTCCACGCGGCGGCCCGAAGCCGCCATCACCAGCCCCAGCTCGTTCAGCGTGCCGGGCTCCTCCGGGCGCACCACGAGCGCTCGCAGCAGCGCGCGCTCCGCCTCTTCCCAACGCCCGCGGAATCGCTCGCACGCTCCCAGGTGCGCGAGCACGATCCACTCGTTGGGCTGGTGGCGAAGCACGCGACGATAGGCTTCGGCCGCCGCATCGAGGCGCCCTTCCTTCACGTGCCCCGCCGCCTCCTCCATCAGGCGCTCAGCGGCCTCCGCGAACCGGCGCCCCACCGCTAGCTCTGGAGCCGGAAGGCACCCGGGTCGAGCTCCGCCTCGATGCGGTCGAGCCAGCGCGTGGCCGCCTCCTCCACCATGTCCAGCACCAGGTCGAAGCCCTCGGCGCCACCGTAGTAAGGGTCGGGCACGTCCTCGCCCTTCCAGCGCGCGGAAGCCTCGAGGAACATCCCGAGCCGCGCCTTGGCACCGGGCGGCGCGAGGCCCTTCAGGATGCGCAGGTGGCCGCGGTCCATGGCGAGGATGTAGTCGTACTCCTCGAAATGGGCCTTCGAAACTTGCATCGCGCGCTGGGCGGAGAGGTCGTAACCGCGGCGGTGCGCGTGCTTCACTGTGCGCGAGTCGGGCGCCTCGCCCACGTGGTAGTCGTGGGTGCCGGCGGAGCGGACCTCGACGTGATCGGCAAGCCCGCGCTGCTCGGCGAGCCGGCGCAGCACGCCTTCCCCGGTCGGCGAGCGGCAGATGTTGCCGGTGCACACCACCAGCACCGAGACGCGCGCCTTCATCAATCGAGCCCGCCCACCGCCATCAGGCGGTCGCGCAGCACCCTCAGCTCGTCGCGCATGCCGGCGGCGCGTTCGAACTCGAGGTTGCGCGCGGCATCGAGCATCTCCTTCTCCAGCTTGCGTATGCGCTGGTCGAGCTGCTTCTCCGAGAGCGAGTCGAACTTCGCCTCCGCCACGGTCTCGCGGGCCGACTCGCGCTTCTCGTCGATGTCGTAGACGCCGTCGATCATGTCCTTGATGCGCTTGGAGATGCTCTTCGGGATGATGCCGTGCTCGAGGTTGAACGCGGTCTGCTTCACGCGCCGGCGCTCGGTCTCCTCGATCGCCGCCTTCATCGAGTCGGTCACTTTGTCGGCGTAGAGGATCGCCGTGCCGTTGATGTGGCGCGCCGCGCGCCCGATGGTCTGGATGAGGGATCGCCCGGAGCGCAGGAACCCCTCCTTGTCCGCGTCGAGGATCGCCACCAGCGACACCTCGGGGATGTCCAGGCCCTCGCGCAGCAGGTTGATGCCGACCAGCACGTCGAAAAGGCCCTTCCTCAGGTCGCGCAGGATCTCCACCCGCTCCACGGTATCGATGTCCGAGTGCAGGTAGCGCACCTTCACGCCGTGCTCGGCGAGGTAGTCGGTAAGGTCCTCGGACATGCGCTTCGTGAGGGTGGTCACCAGCACGCGCTCGTTCAATGCCACGCGCTTGTTGATCTCCGAGAGCAGGTCGTCCACCTGCGAGGAGGCCGGGCGCAGGATCACCACCGGGTCGACGAGGCCCGTGGGGCGGACGACCTGCTCGACCACCTGGGCGGCGTTCCTCTTCTCGTAATCCGCGGGTGTGGCCGAGACGAAAACCGCCTGGCGCATCTGGCCCTCGAACTCCTCGAACTTGAGCGGGCGGTTGTCGAGGGCGGAAGGCAGCCGGAAGCCGTAGTCCACCAGCACGGTCTTCCTCGCGCGGTCGCCGTTGAACATGCCGCCGACCTGCGGGATGGTGACGTGGCTCTCGTCGATCACGATCAGCGCCTCGCGCGGCAGGTAGTCGATGAGGGTCGGCGGCGGTTCCCCCGGTGCCCGTCCCGAGAGGTGACGCGTGTAGTTCTCGATGCCCTTGCAGAACCCCAGCTCGTTCATCATCTCGAGGTCGAAGTGGGTGCGCTGCTGCAGGCGCTGGTGCTCGAGGAGCTTGCCTTCCTTCTGGAACTGCTCGAGGCGCTCGCGCAGCTCGATCTTGATCGCCTCGATCGCGCGCAGCACCGTGGTGCGCGGCGTCACGTAGTGGCTCTTGGCGTAGAGCGTGAAGCGCGGCAGCCGGTGCAGCAGCTCCCCGGTGAGCGGGTCGAAGAGGGTCAGCGACTCGATCACGTCGTCGAAGAGCGAGATGCGCAGCGCCTGCTCGCTATTCTCCGCCGGGAAGACGTCGATGGTGTCGCCCCGCACGCGGAAGGTGCCGCGGCGGAAGTCGATGTCGTTGCGGGTGTACTGCATGCCCGCCAGCCGCGCCAGCAGGTCGCGCTGGCCGATCGGGTCCTTCTCGCGCAGCACCTGGCGCATGTCCTGGTAGTCGCTCGGGTTGCCGATGCCGTAGATGCACGACACGGTGGCCACGATCACCACGTCCTTCCTCTCCAGCAGGCTCTTCGTCGCCGACAGCCGCATCTGCTCGATGTGCTCGTTGATCGACGAGTCCTTCTCGATGTAGAGGTCGCGCGAGGGCACGTACGCCTCGGGCTGGTAGTAGTCGTAGTAGGAGACGAAGTACTCCACCGCGTTCTCGGGGAAGAACTCGCGGAACTCCGAGTACAGCTGGGCGGCGAGCGTCTTGTTGGGGGCGATCACCAGGGCGGGCCGCCCGATCTGCGCGATCACGTTGGCCATGGTGAAGGTCTTGCCCGAGCCGGTCACCCCGAGGAGCGTCTGGTAGGAGAGGCCGTCGTTGATCCCGTCGACCAGCTTGGCGATCGCGGCGGGCTGGTCGCCGGCGGGCTCGAACGGCCGGTACAAACGGAAGGGACTGTTCGGAAAGGTGATTATGTCCATGGGCGCCTGGAGCGGGTAACCGGAGATTTTACCGTGAACGATGGGTATGCTGCACCGCATCAGGGCGGTAAAATGGTGGGGAAGAGCCCGCCACCCCCCTCCGGAGCCCGCCATGTCGTTCGCCGCCAATCGCCTGAAGGCCATCAAGGCCTCGCCCACCCTCGCCGTGTCCGCCAAGGCGGCCAAGCTGAAGAGCGAGGGCAAGGATGTCATCGCCATGGGCGCCGGCGAGCCCGATTTCGACACGCCCCAGTTCATCAAGGACGCCGCCATCGCGGCGATGAACAAGGGCCTCACCAAGTACACCCCGGCGGGCGGCACCATCTCGCTGCGCCGCGCCATCGCCGCCAAGTTCAGGACCGAGAACGGCCTCGAGTACTCCGAGCGCCAGATCCTCGTGTCCTGCGGCGGCAAGCAGACCTCGTTCAACCTCTGCATGTCGCTGCTGAACCCGGGCGACGAAGCGATCGTGCCGGCGCCTTACTGGGTGTCGTACCCGGACATGGCGATGATGGCCGACGCGACCCCGGTCTTCATCAAGGCCGGCATCGACCAGGGGTTCAAGATCACCCCGCGGCAGCTCGAAGCCGCGATCACCCCGAAATCGCGCCTCATCTGGATCAACAGCCCCTCGAACCCCACCGGCGGCGTCTACACGGCCGAGGAGTTGAAGGCCCTGGGCGAAGTGTTGCGCAAGCATCCGCGCATCGTCATCGCCACCGACGACATGTACGAGCACATCCTCCTCGACGGCTCGAAGTTCGTGAACATCCTGAACGTGTGCCCCGACCTCTACCCGCGCACCATCACCATGAACGGCGTCTCCAAGGCCTACTCGATGACCGGCTGGCGCATCGGCTACTGCGGCGGCCCCGCGGAGCTGATCGAGGCGATGGAGAACGTGCAGTCCCACAGCACCTCCAACCCGACCTCGATCTCGCAGTACGCGGCCGAAGCGGCGCTTACCGGCGACCAGGCCTGCATCGACCCGATGGTGGCGGCCTTCAAGGAGCGCGGCCGCGTGATCACCGAGGGCTTGAATCGCATCCCCGGCGTGAAGGCGCTGATGCCTCATGGCGCCTTCTACTCGTTCCCCGATTGCAGCGAGGCGATTCGTCGCCTGCATGCCGCGGGACGCATCTCGGCTGCCACGGACCTCGCGCTTTGCGACTATTTGCTGGCGCAACCCCAGGCCGTGGCCGCGGTGCCGGGCTCGGCGTTCGGCGCCGAGGGGTGCCTGAGGCTCTCGTTCGCCACGTCGCTGGAGAACATCAAGAAGGCGGTGGAGCGCATGGCGGCAGCAATGGGTGAGGTTCGCGTCGCGGCCTGAGCGATCCCGTCCACGGGTCTGAACGCTTCTGTCGCGCGCCCGGAAGCCCCCCTCTTCCATGTCGCAGGAGATCGTACCGATGGCTGTCGATGCCGCAGAGAGCGTACCCCACCCTGCGGCCGGACCGTCGGAGGAGATGCTGCTCAAGGCGGGGGCGCTGCAGAAGGCGATCTTCAACAGCGCCAACTTTTCCAGCATCGCAACCGACGCCAGGGGCGTCATCCAGATCTTCAACGTGGGTGCCGAGCGGATGCTCGGATACACGGCCGCGGAGGTGATGAACAGGATCACCCCTGCCGACATCTCCGACCCCCAGGAAGTCATCGCGCGCGCCAAGGCGCTCAGCATCGAGCTCGGCACCGCCATCACGCCGGGCTTCGAGGCGCTGGTGTTCAAGGCGTCGC
>JANMHV010000214.1:0-27305 GCA_031375445.1 Burkholderiales bacterium
AGTCCGGCATTGTCGTCGTCCCGCAGGTCGCGGCGGAACCAGAAAAGCGCTTTCGAATAGGCGGGCAAAGAGGAACCTCCAGGGGGCATTTGAGCCAAACCGCGCGAAGGATTAAAATACGCGACCGGTGGCCAATGCAAACGATCAATCTAACCCGCCACTTCCTCATCGCCATGCCGGCGATGTCGGATCCCAATTTCTCCCGCACCCTCACCTTCGTCTGCGAGCACAACGAGCGCGGCGCCCTGGGGATCGTGGTGAACCGCCCCATCGACGTGACGCTCGCGACCCTCTTCCGCCAGGTGGAGATCCCGCTCGAGCGCTCGCCGCTCGCCGAGCAGCCGGTGTTCTTCGGCGGCCCGGTGCAGCTGGAGCACGGCTTCGTGCTGCACCGCCCGGTGGGCGACTGGAAGTCCACGCTGCCGGTGGGCGACGTGGGCCTCACCACCTCGCGCGACATCCTGGAGGCGATGGCGGCCGGCGAGGGCCCGGCCGAGCAGCTGGTGGCCCTGGGCTATGCCGGCTGGGCGGCCGGGCAACTCGAGGACGAGATCGGCCGCAACGGCTGGCTCACGGTGCATGCGAACCTGGACCTCATCTTCAACGTGCCTCCCGAGGCGAGATACGACGCGGCGATGCATTCGCTGGGCGTCAATCCCGCCAACCTCTCGGAGGAGGCCGGGCACGCGTGATGGCGAACCCCGGCCCCGGCAGCGAGGGTGCCGCCCCGGGATCGCAGCCCATTTCGGGCACGCTGGTGGCCTTCGATTTCGGCGCCAGGCGCATCGGTGTCGCGGTGGGCGAGACCGTCACCGGCATCGCGAGCCCGCTCGCCACCATCGCCGCCGAGGCCAACGAGGCGCGTTTCGAGGCGATCGGGCGAGTGGTGGCCGAATGGCGCCCCACGGCTTTCGTGGTCGGGCGCCCGCGCCACTCCGACGGCGCCGAGCATGAGGTGGCGAAGCTCGCCGAGAAGTTCGCGCGCCGCCTCGCGGCACGCTTCAGCCTGCCGGTGGCCTTCGTCGACGAGACCCTCACCTCCGCGGAGGCCGAGGCGGAACTGAAGCGCTCCGGCACCCGCGCCCGGCGTCCCGGCGACGTCGATGCGCTCGCCGCCACCCTGATCCTGCAAAGCTTCCTCGACGAGCCCGATGCCCATGAGCGACTCGCTCCCCGATCCCGATAGGCTCATCGCGCAGCTCGTGGCGCAGATGCGCGGGCGCATCGCGCCCGACGCGGGCCTGGTGGGCATCTACACCGGCGGCGCCTGGGTGGCCGAGCGCCTGCATGCCGCCCTCGGCCTCGCGACCCCGCTGGGGTACCTCGCGGTCACGCTGCATCGAGACGACTACGGCCGCATCGGCCTGCATCGCGAGGTGCGCGCGAGCCAGATCCCGTTCGACGTCGATGGCCGCGAGGTCGTGATCGTCGACGACGTGCTGCATACCGGCCGCACCGTGCGCGCCGCGTTGAACGAGATCTTCGATTTCGGCCGGCCGCGCGCGGTGCGCCTGGCGGTGCTCGCCGATCGCGGCGGACGCGAGCTGCCCGTGGGCGCCGATTTCACCGGCACCGTGGTGGAAGCGAAACCGGGCGAGGAGCTGGTCCTGTCCAACGACAACGGGCGGCTCGCCTTCAGCTTGAAGGGGCGCCCATGATGAATCCCAAGGCAAGCGTGCAGCTGCATCCCGACGGGAGGCTGAAGCACCTCCTCACCACCGAGGGGCTGCCCGCGGCGACCATCCTGCACATCCTCGACACCGCGGAGCAGTTTGTCTCGGTGTCCGAGCGCGAGGTGAAGAAGGTCCCGATCCTGCGCGGCAAGTCGATCTTCAACGTCTTCTTCGAGAACTCCACGCGCACCCGCACCACGTTCGAGATCGCGGCCAAGCGGCTCTCCGCCGACGTGATCAACCTCAACGTGGGAGCCTCCTCGACGACCAAGGGCGAGACGCTGCTGGACACCGTGTGGAACCTGCAGGCGATGGACGCGGACATGTTCATCGTCCGGCACTCGCAATCGGGCGCGCCGCACCTCATCGCGCGCCACGTGAAGCCGGGGGTGGCGGTGATCAACGCGGGCGACGGGCGCCACGCCCACCCCACGCAGGGGCTGCTCGACATGTACACCATCCGCCACTACAAGCGCGACTTCTCGGCGCTCTCCGTAGCCATCGTCGGCGACGTGCTGCACTCGCGCGTCGCGCGCTCCCAGATCCACGCCCTGAAGACGCTGGGCGTGCCCGACCTGCGCGTCGTCGGCCCGCGCACCCTCATGCCCGCCGAGATCGAGCGCATGGGGTGTGAGGTGCACCACGACATGGCGCGCGGGATCAAGGATTGCGACGTGGTGATCATGCTGCGGCTGCAGAACGAGCGCATGAACGGCGCCCTGCTGCCCTCCGCGGGCGAGTTCTTCAAGAGCTACGGCCTCACGGCGGAGAAGCTCGCGGCCGCCAAGCCCGATGCGATCGTGATGCACCCGGGCCCGATGAACCGCGGCGTGGAGATCGACTCCCCGGTGGCCGACGGGCGGCAGAGTGTCATCCTGCCCCAGGTGACCTTCGGCATCGCGGTGCGGATGGCGGTGATGTCGATCCTCGGCGCCCCGGCGCCCCATTGACCATGCGAATCGAGATCCAGAATGCCCGGATCGTGGACCCGGCCACCGGCCGGGACGAGACCGGATCCCTCTTCATCGCCGACGGCGCCTTTGCCGGCGTGGGCCGTCCCGATGGCTTCCGTGCCGACGAGACCTTCGACGCGAAGGGCCTTGTCGCCTGCCCCGGGCTCGTGGACCTCGCCGCACGGCTGCGCGAGCCGGGGTTCGAGTACAAGGCGACACTGGAGTCCGAGATGCGCGCCGCGGTGGCCGGCGGCGTGACGACGCTCGCCTGCCCTCCCGATACCGACCCGCCCCTGGACGAGCCGGGCCTGGTGGAGATGTTGAAGCGCCGGGCTGCGAGCCTGGAGAGCGCGCGGGTCTATCCGCTGGGTGCCCTCACCGTGGGCCTGAAGGGCGAGCGCCTGGCGGAGATGGCCGAGTTGACCGAGGCCGGCTGCGTGGGCTTCTCCCACGGCAATGCGCCGCTGCCGTCGCTGTCCACGTTGCTGAACGCGCTGCGCTACGCGGCCACCTTCGGCTACACCGTCTGGCTGCGTCCCGAGGATCCGGACCTCGCGCGGGACGGCGTCGCCCACGAGGGAGAAGTCGCCACGCGCCTGGGCCTGGCACCGATCCCCGTCATCGCCGAGACGCTGGCGATCCGGGCGCTGCTCGAGCTCGCCGCGGCCACCGGGGCGCGCGTGCACCTGGCGCGGCTTTCCACGGCCGCGGGCGTGGCCCTCGTGGCGGAGGCGAAGGCGCGCGGCGTGCCGGTCACTTGCGACGTGGCGATCCATCACCTGCACCTTTGCGACCGCGACCTCGGAGAATTCGACGCCAACTGCCGCATGAGCCCGCCGTTGCGCGGCCCCTCGGACCGCGATGCGCTGCGGCGCGGCCTCGCCGACGGCACCATCGACGCGGTCTGCTCCGACCATTCTCCCGTCGACGAGGATTCGAAGCAGGTTCCCTTCGGCGAGGCCGAGCCGGGCGCCACCGGGCTCGAACTCCTGCTGCCGCTCACACTCCAATGGGGAAGGGAGTCGGGCCTCGACCTGGCGGCGTCCCTAGCGGTGGTGACGCACCGCGCCGCGGCGCTCCTCGGCGTGCCCGCCGGCACGCTCGCCACGGGAGCTCCCGCCGACCTTTGCCTCTACGACCCGAAGGAACCCTGGATCGTGGCACCGGCGCGCCTCGCGAGCCAGGGCAAGAACACGCCCTTCCAGGGCCTCGAGCTCACCGGCCGCGTGGTCCGCACCTACGTGGGCGGGCGCGTCGTCCACGCCGCCTAGGCACAACGCTTCTACGGAGAACCCCATGACCAACCCGCTCCTGGACTTTACCGGCCTGCCGCGCTTCGAGTCGATCCGCGCCGGGCACGTGGAGCCCGCCGTCGACGTCCTCGTGGCCGAGGGACGCGCCGCCATCGAGCGCCTCGCGACGCGCGATGCCGCCCCCACCTGGGAGAGCTTCGTCGAGCCGCTCGACGACGCCAACGAGCGCCTCGCGCGCGCATGGGCGCAGGTGAGCCACCTGAACGCGGTGGTCAACTCCCCGGCGCTGCGCGACGCCTACAACGCCGCGCTGCCGAAGGTCACCCAGTACTTCACCGAGCAGGGCCAGGACCAGCGCCTGCACTCGGGCTTCAAGGCGCTCGCCGCGTCGCGGGAGTTCGCGGCCTACGCCCCCGCCCGGCAGCGCCACGTGCACAACGAGCTGCGCGACTTCCGCCTCGGGGGCGCGGAGCTGCCGCCGCCGCAGAAGGCGCGCTTCCTCGAGATCCAGGCCGAGCTCGCGAAGCTGGGCTCGCGCTTCTCCGACAACGTGCTCGACGCGACCAACGATTTCGCCCTCTACGTGGAGGATGCCGCGGAGGTCGCCGGAATTCCCGAGGACGTGCTCGCCACGGCGCGGGCCGGTGCAGTGAAGGATGCCCGCCCCGGCTGGAAGCTCACGTTGCACATGCCGTGCTACATGCCGGTGATGCAATACGCCGACCATGCGGGACTGCGCTCGAAGATGTACCGCGCCTACGTGACGCGCGCCTCGGAGCACGGCAAGGCGGAGTGGGACAACACCGCCATCATCACGCGCCTCCTCGAGCTGCGCCACGAGGCGGCCTCGCTCCTCGGGTACGCGTCGTTCGCCGACGTGTCGCTCGCCACCAAGATGGCCGCTTCCCCGCGCGAGGCGCTCGAATTCCTCGGCGACCTGGGCCAGCGCGCGCGCCCGTTCGCGAAGCGCGACATGGAGGAGCTCTCGGCATTCGCGCGCACCGAGCTCGGCCTCGCGAGCCTCGCGGCGAGCGACGTGCCCTACGCGAGCGAGAAGCTGCGCGAGCGCCGGTACTCGTTCTCCGACCAGGAAGTGAAGCAGTACTTCCAGGAAACCGAGGTGCTGGCCGGCCTCTTCCGCGTGGTGGAGACGATCTACGGCGTGAAGGTTCGCGCGGCCACGGCCGAGCTCTACCACCCCGACGCGCGCTTCTTCGAGATCGTCGATGGCGCGGGCGCGCTGGTGGGCCGCTTCTACCTCGACCTCTACGCGCGCGAATCCAAGCGCGGCGGCGCCTGGATGGACGACGCGGTGAACCGCCGGCGGCGGGCCCAGGGCGTGCAGACGCCGGTCGCCTTCCTCACCTGCAACTTCTCGGCCCCGGTGGCCGGCAAGCCCGCGCTCTTCACCCACGGCGAGGTGAGCACGCTGTTCCACGAGTTCGGCCATGGCCTCCACCAGCTCCTCACCCAGGTGGACGAGCTGGGCGTGTCGGGCATCAACGGCGTGGAATGGGACGCGGTCGAGCTCCCCAGCCAGTTCATGGAAAACTTTTGCTGGGAGTGGGACGTGGTGGAGCCGATGACGCGGCACGTCGACACCGGCCAGCGCATCCCGCGCGCGCTCTTCGACAAGATGCTGGCGGCGAAGAATTTCCAGAGCGGCATGCAGACCGTGCGCCAGCTCGAGTTCGCCACCTTCGACATGCGCCTGCACGCGGAGAAGGCGGCGCAGGCGGCGCCGATGCGCCTGCTGGAAGAGGTGCGCCGCGCCGTCGCGGTGTTCGCGGTGCCGGAGTACAACCGCTTCCCGAACCAGTTCTCCCACATTTTCGCCGGCGGCTACGCCGCGGGCTATTACAGCTACAAGTGGGCGGAGGTGCTGTCGTCCGACGCCTATGGCGCCTTCGAGGAGGGCGGCGTGTTGAATCCCGAAATCGGGGAGCGCTTCCGCCGCGAGGTGCTCGCCGCGGGCGGCAGCCGCCCGGCGCTGGAATCCTTCATCGCCTTCCGCGGCCGCAAGCCCGAGATCGACGCCCTTCTGCGTCATAATGGAATGACGGCCGCGGCCTAGCGAGGGGAGACCACGATGGGAATCAGGAACGGCATCGCGAGCGCCGTGCTGCTGGGTTGCGCCCTGGGTGCGGCCGCCCAGACAAGCGTCTATCGCTGGGTCGACAAGGACGGCAAGGTGCATTTCGGCGACGCCCCGCCGCCCGCCGACGCGAAGAGCGTGGAGCAGAAGCGCGTCGGCAAGGGCCCGGTCGATCCCGACCTTCCCTACGCGACGCTGGTGGCCTCGCGCCGCTCGCCGGTGACGCTGTACGTCGCCGCGGGATGCGGCGAGCCGTGCAACTCCGCGCGCGACCTGCTGGGCCGGCGCGGCATTCCCTACGGGATTCGCGATCCGCTGGTCAACGCGGCCGATGCCGAGGCGCTCACCAAGCTGGCGGGCAAGCTCGAGATCCCGGTGCTGGTGGTCGGTGGCGCCCACGTGAAGGGCTTCGAGGAAGGGCAGTGGCAATCCGCCCTCGACGAGGCCGGTTACCCGCGCGAGCTGCCGCCGGGCGCCCGTGCGCCCGCCCCCACCCCGGCCGTCCCCGATCCGCAGCCGGCCGCCCCCGCGCCCGAAGCCGCAAAGTAATGCGCGAGTGAAGATCGCGACCTGGAACGTCAATTCGCTCCGGGTCCGCCTCCCGCACCTCCTCGACTGGCTCGCGGCCCATTCGCCCGACGCCCTCTGCCTCCAGGAAACCAAGTGCGAGGATGCGACCTTCCCGGCCGGCGAGCTGCTCGAGGCGGGCTACTGCAGCGTCCACCACGGGCAGCGCACCTACAACGGAGTTGCCATCCTCTCGCGCGTCGCGGGCGCTGTCGTGTGCCGCGGCATCCCCGCGTTCGCCGACGAGCAGAGCCGGGTAATCGCCGCGGATTTCAACGGCGTGCGCCTCGCGAGCGTGTACGTCCCCAACGGGCAGAGCGTGGGATCCGAAAAGTACGAGTACAAGCTGCGTTGGCTCGCTGCACTCGAGGCGTGGCTCGCCTCGGAGCTCGTGGCGCACCCGCATCTCGCGGTGCTGGGCGATTTCAACGTGGCTCCCGAGGATCGCGACGTGCACGACCCCGCGGCGTGGGCCGGGCAGGTGCTCTTCAGCGAGCCGGAGCGTGCGGCCTTGAAGTGCCTCGTGGACCTGGGTTTCGTCGATTCCTTCCGCCTCTTCGAGCAGCCGGAGCGCTCGTTCACGTGGTGGGATTACCGGATGAACGCCTTCCGCCGCAAGATGGGGCTGCGCATCGACCACGTGCTGCTGTCGCCGGCGCTCGCCCGGGCCTGCCGCTCGTGCGTGATCGACGTCGAGCCGCGCAAGCTCGAGCGCCCCTCGGACCACGCCCCCGTGGTGTGCGAGCTGGCGGTGTAGCGTGGCCCTGACCCGACCCCAGGCCGCGGAAGCCGCGCGGAGCGAACGGCTGCGCGCCTATGGCGTCGGCCCCGGCTCGGCGCCGCTTCCCGCGCTCGACGAGCTGGTGCGGCGCGCCCGCGAGGTGGGCGGTTTCCCCATCGCGTGGGTCTCTTTCTTCGATGGCGACGTCGAGCGGCTGCATTCGCGCCAGGGAGTGGAATTCGACCAGCTCGAGACCGGGCGCTCGTTCGGCCTCGGCACCACTGCGTCCGGCGAGCCGCGCTTTGTCGAGGATGCATCCCATGGGGAGTGGGCGGGCCACCCGCTGGTGGCGGGCCCACCCCACGCCCGCACGGTTGCAATGCTTCCGCTGGCGGCCGGCGACGGCCTGGTCTTCGGCACGCTCACGGTGATGGATTCGCGCAGCCGGGCCCTCACGGCGGAAGAGCGGGCTGCCCTCGCCAACATCGCGGGATTCGCCGTCGCGCGGCTCGAGGCGCGGCGCGAGCAGGGGGGCGCGGGCGCACGCGGCGCCGCTACCCGGGAAGCCCTCGAAAGCGAGCGCGCCTTCTCGCGCGCCGTGATCGAGAGCCTCGGGGGTGCTTTCTACCTGGTCTCCGCCGGCGGCGTGGTGGTGCGATGGAATTCGATCTTCGCCGCCGCGATCGGCTATTCCGACGCCGAAGTCGCGGCGATGCGCCCGGCCGACTTCATCTCGCCACGGGACCGCGCGGAGGTCGAGGCCGGCATCGCGGCGGTGTTCCAGGGGCGCGAGGTCGCCATGGAGGCCGAAATCGTCGACCGCGCCGGCAACGTGCGGCCGTTCGCGCTCACCGGCAAGCCCGTGACCCTCGGCGGCGAGAGGTACATGCTGGGCGTGGCTCGCGACATCACGGCGAGGAAGCGCGCGGAGCAGCAGACGGCGCGCGCCAAGGAGCGCCTCGACCTCGCGCTCGCGAGCTCCAACCTGGCGCTCTGGGATTGGGACCTCGCGCAATCACGGGTTTACTTCAACGAGAACTGGGCCCAGATCCTCGGCGACCCGCCGCGCGAGTCCACCTTCTCCTCCGACAAGGTGCTGGAGCTCACGAACCCCGAGGACCGCGAGGTGTTCCGCGCGGCCCTCGGCAACGCCGCCCGCGGCGTGAGCGAGGAGTTCGACTGCGAGTACCGCGTGCCCAACGCCGAAGGCGAGTGGATCTGGGTGCACTCGCGCGGGAAGGTCACGCACAAGGACGCGACCGGGCGGGCGATCCGCATGACCGGCACCTCCACCAACATCACCAAGAGGAAGCGCGCCGAGGAGCGCGCCGAGTACCTGGCCACGCGCGACGCGTTGACGGGCCTGCCCAACCGCGTGCTGCTCCACGACCGCCTGGAGCAGGGGGTGGCGAACGCCGCCCGCCACGGCTCCGGGTTCGCGTTCATGTTCATCGACCTCGACCGGTTCAAGAACATCAACGATTCCCTCGGGCACCACGTGGGCGACGAGCTGCTGAAGGGGGTGGCCTCGCGGCTGCTGGCCTGCGTGCGGGCTACCGATACCGTGGCGCGCCTGGGCGGCGACGAGTTCGCCGTGATCCTCGAGAACCTGGCCGACTCGGGCGGCGAGGGCGCGCAGCAGGTGGCCGAGAAGATGATCGAGGCGATGGCCGCTCCCATGCTGGTGGAGGGACAGACGCTCAACACATCGTGCTCGATCGGCATCAGCATCTATCCGGCCGACGGCCGCGACAGCGGCACGCTGATGAAGAACGCCGACGTCGCGATGTACTTCGCCAAGGGCAAGGGGCGCAACAACTACCAGTTCTTCTCGCGCGAGATGAACGCGCGCGCCCAGGAGCGCCTGTCGGTGGAGAACTACCTGCGCCTGGCACTGCGCCGCCAGGAGCTGGTGCTGCACTACCAGCCGCGCATGCGGGTTGCCACGGGAGAGCTGGTGGGGGCGGAGGCGCTGGTGCGCTGGCAGCATCCGCGCCGGGGGCTGCTGCCCCCCGGCAAGTTCATCGACGTGGCCGAGGATTCGGGCCTCATCGTGCCGATCGGCGAGTGGGTCATCGAGACCGCGTGCGCGCAGGCCGCCGCGTGGCAGGCCACGCGCCCGGGGATGCGCATGTCGGTGAACCTCTCCGTGGAGCAGGTGGTGGACGGCGAGCGCCTCTACACCGCGGTCGCCGAGTCGCTCCGGCGCTCGGGCCTGGACCCGCGGCTCCTCGAGCTGGAGCTCACCGAGAGCCACCTGATGCAGGAGATCGAGGAGAAGGCGGCGCTGCTGAATCGCATGGGCGAGCTGGGCGTGGGCATCGCGATCGACGACTTCGGCACCGGGTATTCGTCGCTGTCGTACCTGAAGAAGCTGCCGGTGGACGCGATCAAGATCGACAGCTCGTTCGTGCGCGACATCGGCGCGGATCCCAACGACGAGGCGATCATCCAGGCGATCCTCGCCATGGCGCACTCGCTGCGGCTCTCGGTGGTGGCCGAGGGCGTCGAAACCACGGCGCAGCTGGAGGCGCTGCGGGCGCTCGATTGCGACGAGTACCAGGGCTTCCTCGAGAGCCCGGCGCTCGCAGCGGCGGATTTCGGCAAGCGCTACCTCGGCTGAAGGGCGCTGCAAACTGCACCACGAAGGACACGAAGGGACACAAAGGTCCACGAAGGAAACCGAGGGGCATAGGGCTCAGCGAAGCCCATGGGCTTGACGGTGCGGACTCGAGCTTCTACACCCGCTTCTGTTTCCTTTGTGGACCTTTGTGTCCCTTCGTGTCCTTTGTGGTGCAGTTCGGTTCAGTCCTTGGTGTCGATCTTGAGGTCCTGCACCTTCCGCGTGAGCGTGTTGCGCCCGATGCCCAGCAGCCCCGCGGCCTCGATGCGCCGCCCGCCGGTGTGCTGCAGCGCCTTCAGGATCAGCACCGACTCGAAGTCGCGCGTGAGGAGGTCGGCGATGCCGGTCTCGCCCCGCGCGAGCCGGCCGGCTACCTCGCGCTCGAGGACCCGGCGCCAGTCGCCGTCGCCGGAGCCGCCCGAGGGTCCCTCGCCGCGGAGCTCGGGCGGGAGGTCCTTCACGTCCACCACCTGGCCCGGCGCCATCACCGTGATCCAGTGGCACAGGTTCTCCAGCTGGCGCACGTTGCCTGGCCAATCCTGGGTCGAGAGGAACTGCAGCGCGCCTTCCGAGGGCCGCTTGCCCTCCACGCCCAGGTCGCGCGCGCTCTTGGCGAGGAAGTGGCGCACCAGCATCGCGATGTCCTCGCGCCGCTCGCGCAGGCTCGGCAGCCGCAGCCGGATCACGTTCAGGCGGTGGAAGAGGTCCTCGCGGAAGAGGCCCTGCTTCACCCGCGCCTCGAGGTCCTGGTGCGTGGCTGCAATCACGCGCACGTTGGCCGCCATGGGCGTGTGGCCGCCCACGCGGTAGAACTGCCCGTCGGAGAGCACGCGCAGCAGCCGTGTCTGCAGGTCCTGGGGCATGTCGCCGATCTCGTCCAGGAAGAGGCTGCCGCCCTCGGCCTGCTCGAAACGCCCGCGGCGCATCGCCTGGGCGCCGGTGAAGGCGCCGCGCTCGTGGCCGAAGAGCTCGCTCTCCAGCAGGTCCTTCGGGATCGCGGCGGTGTTGATGGCGATGAAGGCGCGTGTCGCGCGCGGGCTATGGCGATGCAGCGCGCGGGCCACCAGCTCCTTGCCGGTGCCCGATTCGCCCGTGATCATCACCGTCGCGTGGGATTGCGACAGCCGCCCGATGGCGCGAAACACTTCCTGCATCGCCGGGGCCTGGCCGAGGATTTCCGGCGCCTGGGCATCCACCGGGAGCGACTCGACCTGGCGGCGGCTTTCGTCGAGCGCGCGGCGCACCAGTTCCACCGCGTGGTCGACGTCGAAGGGTTTCGGCAGGTATTCGAAGGCGCCGCCCTGGAACGCGGCCACCGCGCTCTCGAGGTCCGAGTAGGCGGTCATGATGATCACCGGGGTCGCGGGCAGGCGCGCCTTCAACTTCTGCATGAACTCCAGGCCGGAGGCGCCGGGCATGCGGATGTCGCTCACCACGACTTGCGGCGACTCCACCGCCAGCTTGTCGAGCGCCTCCTGCACCGTGCCGAAGGTCCGATGCTCGATCCCTTCGCGGGCGAGCGCCTTCTCGAACACCCAGCGGAGGGAGCGGGCGTCGTCGAGGATCCAGACGGGGTTCGTCATCGGGTGCCCGCTTCGCGACACCGTGTCCCACGTTCGCTCCCTCTCCCGTGGGAGAGGGTTGGGGTGAGGGTCATGGGGCGTTCCTTTCGCGGATGGGCAGCAACAGCGTGAATCGGGTGCGCCCCGGACGGCTGTCGAACTCGATCAGCCCCTGGTGCTGGGAAACGAAGCTCTGCGCGAGCGACAGGCCCAGGCCCGTGCCGCCGTCGCGCCCGCTCACCAGCGGGTAGAACACCTTGTCGGAGAGCTCCGCGGGGATGCCGGGGCCATCGTCCTCGATGCCGATCGCCACCGCCTGGCGGTGGCGTGCGCGCGCGATGGTGACGTTGAGCGCGATGCGCGTGACGAATCGGATCTCGCCCCGGCCCCCGGTGGCCTGGGCGGCGTTTCGGGCCACGTTGAGGACCGCCTGGATCAGCTGCTCCTTGTCGCCTGTGAGCTCCGGCAGGCTCGTGTCGTAGTCGCGGCGGAGGGTGAGCCCGCCGGGGAATTCGGCCA
Organism: Burkholderiales bacterium; assembly: GCA_031375445.1. Lineage (GTDB taxonomy): Bacteria > Pseudomonadota > Gammaproteobacteria > Burkholderiales > Usitatibacteraceae > Usitatibacter. Next base: position 11,967 of record JANMHV010000214.1, read on the forward strand.
GCAGCAGCGCGCGCACCCGCTCCGTCACCTCGTGGACGTTCACCGATTCCACCCGCGGCAGGCGGCTGGGGGTGAGCAGGCGGTTCATGAGCGACTGCAGCCGGTCGGTCTCCTTCACGATCACCTGGGTGAACTCGCGCAGCTCCGGGTCGCCGAGCTCGCGCTCCAGCAGCTGCGCCGCGCCGCGGATGCCTCCGAGCGGGTTCTTGATCTCGTGGGCGAGGTTGCGGATCAGCTCGCGGTTGGCCTCCTGCTGCTCCTGGATCTTGGCCTCGCGGGCGATCTTCATCTGTTGCTGCAGCTCGCGGAACTCGAGGACCAGCGCGGCGTGGGGCGTCTCCGCCGGGCTCGCGACGCAGTGCAGGTGCACCGGGTAGCCATCGACTTCCAAAAGCAGATCGTTGTCGTTGAAGCCGGTCTCGGCATCGCGGGCCTGGGCCAGGCGCTGCACGAACTCCTCGTTGCCCGGCAGCGCGGCCTCGAAGGGCACGCCGATGAAGTGCTTGCGGCCGTGCGCCAGCAGCGTTTCCGCCGCCGGATTGGCGAAGGTGACCTGAAGGTCGGCGTCCAGCATCAGCACGGCGGTGGAGAGGAGCTCGAGGCCCGCGTAGTTCGTCACGATTCGACGCGCAGGACAGGAGCAATAAGCGCGCCAGCCGGGGAGGCTGGCGCGTCGGCGGAGGAATGCCGGAGGGGGAGACTGCGCGAGGCTAGGGCTTCAGCGCGCCGAGCTCTTTCTTGAGCGCCTCGATGTTCTTCTCGTGGTCGGCGACGGTGGACTGCAGGCCGCGAATGCGCCCAGACACCTTGTCGATGTTGGCGCGGAACTCGGCCATCTGCGCGGGCGTGGGATCGCTCGCTGTTTGCGCGGCGCGAACGGCCGCGACGAGGGTGGGATTCTGCTGTTCCTTGTAGAGCGACGCGCGCACCTGCTCGAGCGTCTGCGCCTCCTGCTTCAGCTCCCCCTCGAGGATGCGGCGGCGCTCGTCGTCGCGACGGCGCTGCATCGAGGGCTCCACGGAGGCGAGCGCCTGCGGGGCGGGAACCATCGCCGACGCGGTGCGTGATTCCACGCGCGGCAGCGGCTCCACCTTGATGACAGGCTCGGGCTTTTGCACCACCTCCAGCCTCGCCGGCTCCGGCGACTTTTCCGCCGGCGTGAGGCGCACGGTCGCCGTGCTGACGGCGGCCGGGACGGGGAGCGTGTTGATCGGCTCCAGGTCCATCGCCACCGCGCCCTTCATCGGCTTGTTGGTATAGGTGATGCGTCCACCCTCGTCGACATGCTTGTAGATGGTCGACTGGGCGGAGGCAAACGGCGACGCCATGATCGCAAGGCTCGCGATCCAGACGGTCTTCATGCCGTGCTCCCTTTCGCGACAGCGGAAGGGAAGAATAGGCAGCGCTCACGGAAAAAGCAACGAGATCAAGGGGATGAGTGCTCCGATGCCCCATAGCTTGTGTTTTCGGCGAGCGCCGGACACAAGAGCATCCGCCGGCGGGGACAAAAAAGGGGCGGATGCGACCGCCCCTTTTCGTCCGCCATCGAGGTTCAGGCCGAGTAGTACATATCGAATTCCACCGGGTGCGTGGTCATGCGGAAGCGCTGCACCTCCTCGTACTTGAGGGTGATGTAGGCATCGATCATGTCGTTGGTGAAGACGCCGCCGCGGGTGAGGAACTCGCGGTCCTTGTCGAGGCTCTCGAGGGCCTCGTCGAGCGATGCGCACGGATGCGGCACCTTCGCCGCCTCTTCCGGCTCGAGGTCGTAGAGGTTCTTGTCGAGCGGGTCGCCGGGGTGGATCTTGTTCTGCACCCCGTCCAGTCCCGCCATCAGGAGCGCCGAGAAGCACAGGTACGGGTTCGCCGTCGGATCCGGGAAGCGCACCTCGACGCGGCGGCCCTTGGGGCTCGATACGAACGGGATGCGGCACGAGGCGGAGCGGTTGCGCGCGCTGTAGGCGAGGTTGATCGGCGCCTCGAAGCCGGGGACCAGGCGCTTGTACGAGTTGGTGCCCGGGTTGGTGATGGCGTTCAGCGCCTTCGCGTGCTTGATCACGCCGCCGATGTAGTAGAGCGCGAAGTCGGAGAGTCCCGCGTAGCCGTCGCCGGCGAACAGGTTCTGCCCGCCCTTCCACACCGACTGGTGCACGTGCATGCCGCTGCCGTTGTCGCCGACCACCGGCTTCGGCATGAAGGTCGCGGTCTTGCCGTAGGAGCGGGCGACGTTCCAGACCGTGTACTTGAGGATCTGCAACCAGTCGGCGCGCTTCACCAGCGTGTTGAACTTGGTGCCGATCTCGCACTGGCCGGGGGCCGCGACCTCGTGGTGGTGGACTTCCACCTCGACGCCCTGCTCCTCGAGTGCCAGGCACATGGCCGAGCGGATGTCCTGCAGCGAATCGACCGGGGGCACGGGGAAGTAGCCGCCCTTCACCGGCGGGCGGTGGCCGAGGTTGCCGCCCTCGAACTTGGCGTCGGTGGACCACGGCGCCTCCTCCGAGGTGATCTTCACGTAGGAGCCGGACATGTTCACGTTCCACTCGACCGCGTCGAAGATGAAGAACTCGGGCTCGGGACCGAAGTACGCGGTGTCGCCGATGCCGCTCGCCTTGAGGTAGGCCTCGCACTTCTTGGCGATCGAGCGCGGGTCGCGCTCGTAGCCTTTCATCGTCGAGGGCTCGAGCACGTCGCAGGAGATCACGAGCGTCGGCTCGTCGAAGAACGGGTCCATGCGCGCGGAGTCGGCGTCGGGCATGAGCAGCATGTCCGAAGCCTCGATCCCCTTCCAGCCGGCGATCGACGAGCCGTCGAAGGCGTGGCCGTCCTTGAACTTGCTGTCATCGAACATCTTGGTGGGAACGGTGACGTGCTGCTCCTTGCCCTTGGTGTCGGTGAAGCGCAGGTCGACGAACTTGACCTCGTTATCCTTGATTGTCTTGAACACGTCGCCGGCAGCTGCCATCGAATTCTCCTGTGGGTGGGGCTTTGCCCCGTTTTGGGGATGGGTCGGCCCGGAGGGCACGAGCGAGGCGTTGAAATAGCGAAAAACATGCCACGAACGTACACCGCCAACAGCCTGAAATGACTACGAAATATGAAGCGGATGTGAAGCGTTGGCACCAACCTGGTGCCGGGTGCCACTGACCGCACCATGATAGAGCAAGGTCCGTGGATCCTGTCGATACTATTAAGTGGGTGGGTGGCGGGCGCCGCTCCCGTTATGATGGCGGCGCCCGCCTGCCTCCCCAACCCAATTCGCACCGCCATCCCCGATGGATCGTTACGTCGTCATCGGCAATCCCGTCTCGCACAGCCTGTCGCCGGCGATCCATGCCCGCTTCGCGGAGGAGACGCGCGAGAGCCTCGAATACGCCACCCTCCTCGTTCCCCGCGGAGAATTCGCCGCGCACGCGCGGCGCTTCTTCGAAGGCGGCGGGCGCGGCGCGAATGTGACGCTGCCCTTCAAGGCCGAGGCGTTCGCCTTTGCGTTGCGCCCGAGCGAGCGCGCGCGGCTCGCGGGCGCGGCCAACTTCCTCGCGCTGCGCGACGGCGCCATCGAGGCGGACAACACCGACGGCGCGGGACTGGTGATGGACCTGCGCGAGAACCTCGGGGTGCGCCTCGAGGGCGCGCGCGTGCTGCTGGTCGGCGCGGGCGGGGCGGCGCGCGGTGTCGCGAAGCCGTTGCTGGACGCGGGTGTCGCCTCGATCGTGATCGCCAATCGCACCGCCCCGCGGGCCCACGAGCTCGCGCAGCGCTTCGCCGCGTTCGGGGCGGTGGGCGCGTGCTCGATCGACGCCGTGGAGCCCGGCTTCGACGTCGTGGTCAACGCGACCTCGACCTCGGTGCACGGCGAGCCCCTGGTGCTGCCCGAGGGCGTGATCCACCGCGGCAACATCGCCTACGACATGGCGTACGGGACGCACGCGCGGTCCTTCGTGGAGCGAGCGCGTGCCGCGGGTGCCCGTGCTTCGGATGGACTCGGCATGCTGGTCGAGCAGGCGGCCGAGTCGTTCGCGCTCTGGCGCGGCAAGCGCCCCCCGACCGCCGCGATCCTCGCGGAGCTGCGCGCGCGCGAGGCGCCATGAAGCGCGTGGTGCGCTTCGTGGGCTGGCTCGCGGCGGCAGCGGCGGCCATCTTCCTCGCGGTCCAGCTGTCCTTCCTCGCGCGAATCTGGTGGTGGGCGGGGCACGAGCCGGGGACCACGGCTTTCATGGCGGCGAGCCTCGAGCGTTTGCGGGCGACCGACCGCGAGGCCCGGCTCAAGCACGCGTGGGTGCCGTACGATCGCATCTCGCAGAACCTCAAGCGCGCCGTGGTGGCGGCCGAGGACGCGAAATTCACCGACCACGAGGGCTTCGACTGGGAGGCGATCGAGCGCGCCTTCGAGAAGAACAAGGCGAAGGGCAAGGTGGTCGCCGGCGGCTCGACCATCTCCCAGCAGCTGGCGAAGAACCTGTTCCTCTCCCCCAGCCGCTCCACCTGGCGCAAGGGACAGGAGGCGATCATCACGGTGATGATCGAGCACCTGATGGACAAGCGGCGCATTCTCGAGATCTACCTGAACGTGATCGAATGGGGTGACGGTGTCTTCGGCGCGGAAGCGGCAGCGCGGCACTACTTCGGCGGCAGCGCGGCGAGCCTCGGGCCCGAGGCGTCGGCGCGGCTCGCCGCCATGGTCCCCAACCCTCGCTTCTACGACAGGAATCGCAACACCCGCTGGCTCAACCGCAAGACCCAGATGATCCTCGAGCGCATGCCCGCCGCCGAATTGCCATGATCGAAGCCGCACGCATCCACCCCGACCTCACCCAGGCCGCCAGCGCGCAGGAGCAGCTGGAGGCGGTGCGGGAGCTCTTCGCGCGCAGCGAAGGCGAGGCGCCGGACGCGGCCACGCGCGCCGAGATCGCGGCCCTCCTGTCCGACCCGCACCCGGCCGACGTGGGCTACGTGCTCGAGGGGCTGGACCTCGAGGCGCGGCGCATCGCCTGGGACCTGGTGCCCGACGACGCCCGTGGCGAAGTGCTGCTGGAAGTCTCCGACGCGGTCCGAGACACGCTGCTGGCGGACATGGACAGCGCGGACATCGTGGCCGCGACCCAGGACCTGGACGCCGACGAGATCGCGGACCTGGCGCCGGACCTGCCCGACGAGGTGGTGCAGGACATCATCGAGGCCCAGGACCTCGAGGACCGGGCCGAGCTGCAGACCGCACTCTCCTATGAGGAAGGCACTGTCGGCGCCTTGATGGATTTCGAGGTGGTGAGCATCCGCGAGGACGTGACCTGCGAGGTGGCGCTGCGCTACCTGCGCCGCTTCGACGAGCTGCCGAGCCAGACCGACGCCATCTTCGTGGTCGACCGCGACGACCTGCTGCGCGGCATCCTGCCGTTGAAGACCCTGCTGGTGACCGACCCGGACGTCGAGATCGCGGGGCTCCTCGAGCGCGAGGCGATCTCGTTCGGCCCCGAGGACGACGCCGACGACGCGGCCGAATCGTTCGACCGCTACGACCTGGTGTGCGCCCCGGTGACCGATTCCGGGGGCAAGGTGGTCGGGCGGCTCACGGTCGACGCGGTGCTCGAATACGTGCGCGAGAAGCAGGAATCGCAGGAGCTGGGCAAGGTGGGCCTGCGCGAGGAGGAGGACGCCTTCGCGAGCGTGTGGGCGAGCGCCAAGAACCGCGGCCCGTGGCTGGCGCTCAACCTCTGCACCGCGTTCGTGGCCTCGCGGGTGGTGGGAGCCTTCGAGGGCTCGATCGAGAAGCTGGCGGCGCTCGCGGCGCTGATGCCGATCGTGGCGGGCATCGGCGGCAACTCGGGCAACCAGACCACCACGCTCATCGTGCGGGCCCTGGCACTCGGGCAGATCAGCCCGTCGAGCGCCCGGCGGCTGCTGGTGAAGGAGCTCGGCATCAGCGTGCTGAACGGGGTGGTCTGGGGCGGGGTGCTGGGGCTGCTCGCCTACGCGCTCTATCGCAACGTGGCGCTCGGAGGGGTGATGGCGCTGGCGATGCTGCTGAACCTGATGGTGGGAGCGACCGCCGGGCTTTTCGTGCCGCTCGCCATGGAGCGCTTCGGGCGCGACCCCGCCATCGGCTCGAGCGTCTTCCTCACCTTCATCACCGACAGCATGGGCTTCTTCATTTTCCTCGGGCTCGCCACCATCTTCCTGGTCTAGGGATGGCGCGGCTCTTCTTCGCCCTGTGGCCCGATGCGCCGTCGCGCCCGCGGCTCGCTGCCCGGGCCGCGGAGTTGGTCCGCCTATGCGGCGGGCGTGCCGTGCCCGAGGCGAACATCCACCTCACGCTCGCCTTCCTGGGCGAGGTCGATGCCGCCCGGGTGCCGCTGCTGCACGCGGCGGCGACGCAACTCGAGGTCCAGCCCTTTCGCCTGGAGCTGGATCGCCTGGGGTCGTTTTCCGCCGCCCGCGTCGGCTGGTCGGCGCCCGGCCGGATGCCGGAGGCGCTCGCGGGGCTCGCGGCGGGCCTCAAGGCGGCATTGGAATCGCGGGGCTTCACGCTCGATGACCGGCCGTTCGCCCCCCACGCGACATTGGCAAGGCGCATCGAACGCGCGGTCGTGCCGCAAGCGATCGAGCCCATCGCCTGGCAAGCGGAAGAGTTTGCCCTGGTGGAGTCGCGACGTGGGACGGGCCGCTACGAGACGCTGGGCGCCTTCGGCCGCTGAATCCGGGGGGTGGTGCGAGATGTTGCCCGCTTGCGAGGCGCTACCCGGCCGTGCTGCGGCCGCTTCGCGCGGCGGACCGGTCGGGTCGCGCCTCGTATTCGGGTCCAGCCTTACGCTTCGAGGTTGCCCTCTCAGCTCATCGGCTTGATCAGCGGCGTGATGACGGGGGTGACCGCGGGAGCCATCGGCTTCATCGGGGCCGCCATCGGCTTGCTGCTTCGCTTCGCCGACTTCTTTGCCGCTTTCTTCTTTGCAGGCTTTTTCTTTGCCGCCTTCTTGGCCGGCTTCTTCTTTGCCGCTTTCTTGGAAGACTTCTTCTTGGAAGCCTTCTTCTTGGATGTCTTCTTCTTCGCTACGCGCTTTTTCGCAGCTTTTTTCTTGGCGGTCTTTTTCTTAGCGGCGGGTTTCTTCTTGGCAGCTTTTTTCTTCGTGGCCATGGTCAATTCCTTTCAATGTTGAACGGTTGTCTCGTGCTCGGGGTTGCCCGGAGGCTTCCCTTCGCACTACCAACTCCCCGAATTCGCATCGAACGAGATTGGTGAGCGGATTCTAGGCACAAAGGAATGGAATACGCTCGTGTCAAGCGTGACTATTTGATCCGACTCGATACCGAATGGTATCGGGTCGACACCAATCACGGGTGCATCGACGGATTTATCGGGCTTTAGTCCGCGGGGAGCGTGCGCTCGAGCGCGTAGAGGCTCTCGAGGGGCTCGCGCGCGCGGATCTCGCGCGCTTCTCCCCGGTCCACCATCACCTCGCAGGGGCGCGGGCGGGTGTTGTAGTTGGACGCCATCGCCATCGCGTAGGCGCCGGCGGACAGGATCGCAAGGAGGTCGCCCGCGGCGATGGCGAGCGTGCGCTCGGTGCCGAGGACGTCGGAGGATTCGCACACCGGGCCCACCACGTCGTAGGTGGCGCTCTCGGCCGAGGCCGCCCCCGCGGGAACGATGTCGTGCCACGCGGCGTAGAGGGCGGGGCGCAGCAGCTCGCTCATCGAGGCGTCCACCACGGCGAAGCGCTTCGCCTTGTCGGTCTTAAGGTACTCCACGCGCGTGAGCAGCACGCCTGCGCCGCCGACGATCGCGCGGCCGGGCTCCAGCAGGATCTGCATGCCGCGCCCGGCGAGGCGCTGGGTGAGGCGGCGGCAATAGGCGCCGATGTCGGGCACCGCCTCGTTGCGGTAGCGGATGCCGATGCCCCCGCCCAGGTCGACGTGCTCGAGGCGGATCCCGGCCTGCGTGAGCGATTGCACCAGGTCGAGGATGCGCTCCAGCGCCTGGTCGAGCGGGCCGGTCTCGAGGATCTGCGAGCCGATGTGGCAGTCGATCCCGGTCACGCGCAGGTTGGGAAGCGCGCTAGCGCGGGCGTAGACATCGAGCGCGCGCCCGTGCGGGATGCCGAACTTGTTGCCGGCGAGGCCCGTTGAGATGTAGGGGTGCGTCTGCGCGTCCACGTCGGGGTTGATGCGCAGGGACACCGGGGCGATCACGCCCTCCTCGCGGGCGATGGCGTCGAGGCGCGCGAGCTCCGGCTCGCTTTCCACGTTGAAGCACTTGATGCGCGCCTTCAGCGCCGCGCGGATCTCGGCGGCGGACTTGCCAACCCCGGAGAAGATCACCCGGTCGGCCCGGCCGCCGGCGGCCAGCACGCGGGCGAGCTCGCCGCCCGAGACGATGTCGAAGCCGGCCCCGAGGCGCGCCAGGACATCGAGCACCGCGAGGTTGGAGTTGGCCTTCACCGCGTAGCAGACGAGGTGGTCGGAGCCCTCGAGGCCACGATCGAATTCGAGGAACGCGCTCTCGATGGCGGCGCGGGAATAGACGTAGAGCGGCGTGCCGAAGCGGCGCGCCAGCTCGGGAAGCGCGGCGCCCTCGAGGCGCAGCACGCCGTCGAGGCGATCGAGCGGGTTCATTTCGCGGGGGTGGAGGGGGCGGGAGGTTCGGGGAGCTTGAGCGGGCCCTTCTGGCCGCACGCGGCCGCGGCGAGAAGCAGTGCGGCGAGTGCGAGGGCGCGTATCATGCCCGGCATTATGACGGAATCGGATTTCCACCGGGCGTTCGAGCAGGTGCTCGCACGCATCGAAGCGGCCGTTGAGGCCACCGGCACGCTCGAGGGCGACCTCGAGGGCGGCATCCTCACCGTCACCTGCCCCGACGACTCGCGCGTGATCGTGAATCGCCAGACTCCCAACCGCGAGGTGTGGGTGGCGGCGCGTTCCGGCGGCTTCCACTTCGCCTGGCGCGAGGGCGAGTGGCGCGACACGCGCTCCGGCGACGAGCTCTACGCCTCGCTCGCGCGAATCCTCGCGCTGCAGTCGGGCGTCGACGTCGACTTCGGCTGAATCGCGGCGCCGAACGGCACCAAAAGCGCCGGAATCGGGATTCGTGTCGATTCGACACGAATATTCCCAGGGTCAAATCCTTGACAAACCGGTGTCGAGTCGCTACTAATGGCGTTACGCGGGGCTACCGCGCACGGAGGACCGAATGGACAAGAATCCGCTCGTCCTTCTCGAGCTGGTGGAGCGGCTCGGGAATCTCATGCGCACCGAGCTGCGCAAGGCCGGCGGCGACGAGTCGCTGCAGCCGGTGCACCTCCAGGCGCTCACCTACTTGAGCAAGGCCAACCGCTATTCCAACACGCCCCAGGCGCTGGCGGAATACCTCGGGCTCACCAAGGGCACCGTCTCCCAGACGCTGCTGCTGCTGGACCGTCGTGGGCTGATCGAGCGCTTCGAGGACGACGTGGACCGCCGCGTGGTGCGGCTGCGCCTGTCCTCGGCGGGCGACCAGCTCCTCGCCGAGACCCAGCCGGCGCTGGCCTGGCAGAACGCCACCCGCAACATCAGCCCCAACCGCATCCGCAACGCCACCTCCGCGTTGCGCGAGGCGCTGATGACCTTGCAGCAGGACAACGAGGGGGGGTCGTTCGGGATGTGCCACAACTGCAGCTGGCACCAGAAGCTGTCGCAGCGCATCTACCGGTGCGGCCGGATGGGCGACCGCCTCTCGGGCCCCGAAACGCGCAAGCTCTGCCGCGTCTACGAGCCCCGCACCGAGGAAGTCTCCTAGTCATCCAGCCGGGCGCGGGCGCGCGCGATCGCCGCGCGCACCGCCTCGGGAGCGGTACCCCCGATGTGGCGGCGGGATGCGACCGATCCCTCCGGGGTGAGGAAGCTCGCCACGTCGTCGCCCACGAGAGGCGAGAATTCACGCAGCTGCGCTACCGATAGCGCCGGAAGGTCGCGCCCGGAAGCCTCCGCCGCGCGCACGGCCCGCGCTACCACCTCGTGGGCGTCGCGGAACGGCAGCCCGCGCCGCACCAGGTAGTCGGCAAGGTCGGTGGCGGTGGCGAAGCCCTCGGCCAGCGCGGCCCGCATGCGCTCGGGACGCGGCTGGATGCCGGGCAGCATCTCCGCCAGCAGCGTGAGGACGTCGGTGAGCGTGTCGACGGTGTCGAAGAGCGGCTCCTTGTCCTCCTGGTTGTCCTTGTTGTAGGCGAGCGGCTGCCCCTTCATCAGGGTCAGCAGCGCTACCAGCGAGCCGAAGATGCGCCCGGTCTTGCCGCGCATCAGCTCCGGGACATCGGGATTCTTCTTCTGCGGCATGATCGAGGAGCCGGTGCAGAACCGGTCGGCGATCGCCACGAAGCCGAAGCGGGGGCTGGACCAGATCACCAATTCCTCGGCCAGGCGCGATACGTGGGTGATGACCAAAGCCGCGGCGGCCAGGAATTCGATCGCGAAGTCCCGGTCGGACACCGCGTCCAGGGAGTTCTCGCACACGCCGTCGAAGCCCAGCTCCTTCGCCACCGACTCGCGGTCGATGGGGAAGCTGGTTCCCGCCAGCGCCGAGGCGCCCAGGGGCAGCCGGTTCACGCGCCGGCGGCAGTCGGCCAGGCGTTGCGCATCGCGGGTGAACATCTCGAAATAGGCCATCAGGTGGTGGCCAAACGTGACCGGCTGGGCCACCTGGAGGTGCGTGAAGCCCGGCATCAGCAGGTCCGCGTGGCGGGAAGCCTCATCGAGCAGCGCTACCCGGACTCTTCGCAAGAGCCCCGCGAGGCCGTCGATCTCGCCGCGCAGCCATAGCCGGATGTCGGTGGCCACCTGGTCGTTGCGCGAGCGGGCGGTGTGCAGGCGCTTGCCGGCGTCCCCCACCAGCTCGGTCAGGCGGTGCTCGATGTTGAAGTGGACATCCTCGCGTTCCAGCGACCAGGCGAAGCGCCCGGCGCGAACGTCGGCGAGGATCGTCGCCATGCCGCGCTCGATGTCGGCCAGGTCGGCCGCGGAGATCAGGTTGCATCGCGCCAGCATCCGCGCGTGGGCGAGCGAGCCCCGGATGTCGACCTCAGCAAGGCGGAAATCGAAGCCGATCGAGGCATTGAAACGCTGCGTGAGGGCGTCGAGCGGCTCGGCGAAACGCCCCGACCAGGCCTTGCCTGCCGGAGGCTCGCGCTTGTCGTCGTGTTGCATGGAATCGGCGCCAATGGCCAAATGAAGGACGTGGCGAGTATAAATCAGACGGGTACGGGGATCCGGTTGCCGAATTTCTGCAACCTGGGCGTCATGCTTCGCACGCTGATCGTCGCCAACGTCTTCGTGTTGTTCGCCGCCCTGCTGCGCTCCCCCCGGCTGGAGTCGGTCCCGCTCGAGTTCGTGATGATGGCGGCGTTTTGCGAGCCGGTGATCCTCGCGAGCGTCGGCATCCTCTGCCTCACGCGCAGGTGGCTGCACCGCCTTCGTTATCCGGCGGCGGTCGCCGTGGTCGGCGTCCTGGTGGTGGCGATCGCGGGTTTCATGCACGTGGCGGCCGGCGCGCTCGTCCCCGACCGTGTCTCCGTCCCGTTCGCGCCCATCGCCCTGGTGACACTTTTCGTGGCCGGCTTCACGGTCGGGTACTTCGACCTGCGCTCCCGGGCGCTGGCTCCCGCCATCGCCGAGGCCCGCATCCAGGCGCTGCAGGCGCGCATCCGCCCCCACTTCCTCTACAACAGCATCAACGCGGTGCTGTCGCTGATACGCGCCGAGCCGCGCCGTGCCGAGGCGGCGCTGGAAGACATGGCCGACCTCTTCCGCGTGCTGATGGCGGACAACCGCACGCTGGCGCCGCTCGCCGCCGAGGTGGAGCTCACCCGGGGGTACTTGGCGATCGAGAGCCTGAGGCTGGGCGAGCGGCTGCGCGTCACCTGGAAGACCGACGGCATGCCGGGCGACGCGCTGGTGCCGCCGCTCCTGCTCCAGCCCCTGGTCGAAAACGCGGTCTACCACGGCATCGAGCCCTCGGCCGGCGGCGGCGAGATCTCGATCGAGGTCACGGCCTCGGGGCGCCAGGTGGTGATGACGCTCACCAACCCGCTGCCGGGCGTGACGCGGTCCACCGCCGGCAACCGGATGGCCACGGCCAACATCCGCGAGCGCCTGCAACTGCACTACGACGCCGAGGCAACCATGCAGTCCGAGGTGCGCGACGGCATCTACCGTGTCACCATCCGCGTCCCCTACCTCACGGCCCCGGCATGACGCTCGCCGCCACCGAAGTGCCACGGATCCTGATCGCCGACGACGAGGCGCCGGCGCGCTCGCGGCTGCGCGACCTGCTGGACGAATGCCGCGAAGCCTTCCCGCTCGCGATCGTCGAGGAGGCGCGCAACGGCCGCGAGGCGCTGGAGGCGCTGAACCGGGAAAAGGTGGACATCGTCCTCCTCGACATCCGCATGCCCGACATGGACGGCCTGGAGGCGGCGCGGCACATGGCCGGGATGGCGGAGCCCCCGGCGATCATCTTCACCACCGCGTTCGACGCCTACGCCATCAAGGCCTTCGAGGTGAACGCGATCGATTACCTGCTCAAGCCCATCCGTCGCGAGCGGCTGCTGACCGCGCTGAACAAGGCCCGGGGCGGGACGCCGGTCACGCGCCAGGCGCTGGACGCCGCCAGCAACCAGGCGCGACGGCACCTGTCGATCCACGAGCGCGGCAAGATCCACCTGGTCCCGATCGCCGACATCCTCTACCTTCGCGCCGAGTTGAAGTACGTGACCGTGCGCACCGCCGAGCGCGAGTTCCTGGTGGAGGAGTCGCTCACCAGCCTCGAGGAGGAGTTCGGGGAGCTCTTCGCGCGCGTGCACCGCAACTGCCTGGTGGCCCGCGCCGCGATCTCCGGCTTCGAGCGCAATGCCGACGAGGCCGAGGGGGGCTGGGCGGTGGTGATCAAGGCCACCGGCGAGAAGCTGCCGGTGAGCCGGCGCCAGCACCACGTGGTGAAGCAGTTCAGATAACCGGCGCCCGGGGTTCGCGAAACCGTTTCCCACGTTTGCTCCCTCTCCCCTCGGGCGCCCAACGAGCGGAGCGTGGCGGGGAGAGGGTTGGGGAGAGGGTCTATTCCCAATACGGCGTCTCTCCGAACGTCTTCCTCAGGAACTCGATGAAGAACTTCACCTTGGCGGGCAGCAGCCGGCGCTCGGGGTAGACGGCGTAGATGTTGTTGCCCGGGAAGGCGAAGTCGTCGAGCACCGTGGCGAGGCGGCCGCGCTTCACTTCCTCACTCACTTCCCAGGCGCTCCTCCAGGCGAGGCCTTCGCCCGAAATCGACCAGCGGGTCAGCACCTCGCCATCGTTGCACTGCAGGTTGCCGGCGACTTTCACGGACACGGGCTTGCCCTTGTCCTGGAAGTGCCAGTTGTCCGCCACGCCGTCCTCGGTGCTGGTGACGAGGCAGTTGTGCTTGGCGAGGTCGGCGAGGACCTTGGGCTTGCCGGCGCGCTTGAAGTAGGCGGGCGAGCCGCACACCACCCGGTGGTTGCGCGCGAGCTTGGCGGCGATGAGGTCGGCGCTCTTCAGGTCGGCGATCCGGATCGCGAGGTCGAAGCGCTCGTTCTTGAGATCCACCATCCGCTCCGACAGGTGGAGCGTGATCGCAAGGTTGGGATGCTCGGCGATGAAGGCCGCCAGGTGCGGGGCGATGTGCTTGCGCCCGAACGAAGTGGGGGCGGTCACGATGAGGCGTCCCGAAGCGCTCTTCACCCCCGCGGTGAGCGAGTCCTCGGCGGAGCGCAGCTCTCCAAGCAAACGGTGGCAATCCTCGTAGAAGGTTGAGCCTTCGGGGGTGAGGGTGACCTTTCGGGTGGAGCGCTTGAAGAGCTTCACGCCCAGTCGCAGCTCCAGCTGGTCGATGCGCCGCCCGACCATCGCGGGGGTGATGCCCTCCTCGCGGGCAGCCGCCGAGAGGCTGCCACGCTGGGCCACTTCGACGAACGTCGTCAGCTCCTTGAACCGGTCCATGGCATCACTCCAGGTATCAAACGATCTATTGATTCAGGGCATTCATGGTATGCGAGTTAGGTAATACACTGCAACCTGAGATTTCAAGGATATTCGCCATGGCCAGCCAGACCTCCGCCAGCAACCTCCAGATCCAGGCCCCCGCCCACCCCGATTCCGCCCGCATCCTCGCGCCGGCCGCCCTCGAGTTCGTGGCCACCCTGTGCCGCGAATTCGAGCCGCGCCGCCAGGAGCTGCTCGCCGCCCGCGCCGCGCGGCAGAAGGAATTCGACGCCGGGGTGATGCCCGATTTCCTCCCGCACACCCGCGAAATCCGCGAATCGGCGTGGACCATCGCCGACCAGCCGCGCGACCTCCTCGACCGCCGCGTCGAGATCACCGGGCCCACCGACCGCAAGATGGTGATCAACGCGCTGAACTGCGGCGCGCTCACCTTCATGGCCGACTTCGAGGACGCCAACTGCCCCACGTGGGAGGCGATGATCGAGGGGCAGGCCAACATCGCCGACGCGGTGCGCCGCACCATCACCTTCGAGCAGGGTGGGAAGCGCTACCAGCTGAATGAGCGCACCGCGGTGCCGATCCCGCGCCCGCGCGGCTGGCACCTGGACGAGAAGCACGCGACCCTCGGCGGCAAGCCCGTCTCCGGCGCGATTTTCGACTTCGCCCTCCTCTTCTTCCACAACGCGGCCGAGCTCCTCGCGCGGGGCAGCGGACCCTACTACTACCTGCCGAAGATGGAGTCGCACCTCGAGGCGCGCCTCTGGAACGACATCTTCACCCGTGCCCAGGCGCTGCTCGGAATCCCCCAGGGTTCGGTGCGCGCCACGGTGCTGATCGAGACCATCCCGGCGGCCTTCGAGATGGACGAGATCCTGTGGGAGCTGCGCACCCACTCCGCCGGGCTCAACATCGGGCGCTGGGACTACATCTTCTCCTGCATCAAGAAATTCCGATCCCACCGCGATTTCTGCCTCGCCGACCGCGCGCAGGTGACGATGACCTCGCCGTTCATGCGCGCCTATGCGCTGCTGCTGGTGAAGACCTGCCACCGGCGCAACGCCCCCGCGATGGGGGGGATGGCGGCCCAGATCCCGATCAAGAACGATCCCGCGGCCAATGAGGCGGCGATGGCCAAGGTGCGCGCCGACAAGGAGCGCGAGGCGACCGACGGCTGCGACGGCAGTTGGGTCGCGCACCCGGGCCTGGTGCCGATCGCGAAGGAGGTCTTCGACAAGCACATGCCGGGACCCAACCAGTACTCGAAGCAGCGCCCCGACGTGAACGTGACCGCCGCCAACCTTCTCGACTTCCAGCCCGAGAAGCCGATCACCGAGGCGGGGCTGCGCTACAACGTGCAGG
>JANMHV010000231.1:0-11007 GCA_031375445.1 Burkholderiales bacterium
GCGGCACCGCGAGCGTGGCGCTGCGCTTGCCCTCGGCCACGAAGGCTTCCAGGTCCACCTCGAAGACCGCGCAGGCAGCCCGGATCTCGCGCGCGGCCGCCTCCGGAATCAGACCCTCTTCGGCTTGCGCGGTGGCGAGTGCGGATTCGAAATCGAGCATGGCGCGCAGGAAGGCAGGGGCCGCGAACGCCGTGGCGAACGCCGGGCGCTCCAGGGTGCGGCCGGTGAGGCTCGCGGCCATCTAGGCGAAGAAGACCGTCTCGCCCTCGCCCTGGAGGCGTACTTCCCACGCCCACTCGCGCCCCGCGCCGGGTCGCGCCACGAGGGTGGCGAGGCGCGGCGATGCCGCGATGGTGGCGAGTGCGGGATCGTCGCGAACACGCTCGATCGGCGCGAGGTAGGCGCGCGTGCGCAGCGGCTTCAAGAGCCCGCGGGCGAAGATGGCGACATCAATGTGCGGTACGGCGCCGCCAGGCAGGCTGGTGGCGATGCGGAAGCGCCCGTCGGCGTCGGTTTCGACGCGTCCGAAGCCGTGGGGCCGCATGCTTCCGGTGGCCATGCCGGGTTCGCCGCCATCCGGTGCGAGCTGCCATGTCTCCACCATCGCGTCAGCGACCGGCGCGCCAGCGCCATCGACGATGCGGCCCGCGAGCACCACTTTCTCGCCCGGCTCGGCGAAGGTGACGTCGCCGCCGCGGGCCCAGCGCATGGCCTCATGGAAGAAGGGCCCGATGGTCTGCGAAGGAGAGCGCTCGGCCATCTCAGATCCCCAGCGGCGTGGCGCTGGCGCCCGCCAGCACGATGTCGAACTCGTAGCCGAGCGCCACTCCCTCGATGCCGGTACGTGGGGCGAGCCGGCAGAGCAGGGTTTCCCGGGCCCGGGCATCCGGGATGCTCAGGTACACGGGATCGAGTGCCAACAGGGGATCGCCCGGAAAATACATTTGCGTGATCAGCCGCTGCACCGGAGCGTTGCCGAGCAGGGAGAAATGGATGTGTTGCGGGCGCCACGCGAACGCGTGGTTCTTCCACGGGTACGCTCCCGGCCGGATGGTGAGGAAACGGTAGCGGCCCTCCTCGTCGGTGAGCGTGCGGCCGATGCCGTGGAAGTTCGGGTCTAGCGGGGCGTCGTGGGTGTCGCCCGGATGGTCGTACCGGCCCGACGCATTCGCCTGCCAGATCTCCACCAGCGAGCGGCGCACGGGCCGGCCGTCCACATCGAGGATGCGGCCGGTGAGAACCATCATCTCGCCGAGCGGCGTCGCTTTCCCCGCGCGGGTGAGGTCATTGTCACCGCCGCGCACGAAGCCCTCGGGGATTTGGGGGCCCGCGCCCGCTTGTGCCAGGGCGGGCAGCGCCACCATCGGCTGCAGTGGCGCCCGCAGCCGCGTGCTGCCGTAATCGGAATAGAGGTAGGGCGGGTCCGGGTCCGAAGGTCGGGCCATGTCGTTCACGTCGTTTCTCCTCGACCGCCGCCGCAAGCGGCATCCACCAGAGTATGCCGCCTCACAGCGACTCGTCCTGGCGCAGCACGCCCGCGGTGCGCAGCGCCCCTTCGAGCCATGCGGGCCGAAGGTTCTTTCCCGCCACGATGTCCGCGATTCGCGCGCGTTCTTCGGCAACCTTCCTAGCGGCGGCGTCGAGAAGCGAGGCGGCCTTGTCGCGCTCGATGACCACGACCCCGTCGGCATCGCCCACCACCAGGTCGCCCGGGGCCACCGCGATGCCGCCGCAGCTCACCGGCCAGTTGATCCGGCCGGGAACGAATTTGGTCGGGCCGTTGGGATTCGCGCCCGCGGCGTAGACCGGGAATCCCAGCTCGCGCAACTCCTCGGTGTCGCGCACCGCCGCGTCGATCACCACGCCGGCAAGACCCAGCTTCCGGCACGCGTTGATCATGATCGAGCCCATCAGCGCGCAGGTGCGGTCGCCCTTGCCGTCGATCACGAGGACGTCGCCGGGGCGGGCCATCGCCATCGCGGCATGGATCATCAGGTTATCCCCGGCGCGCACCTCGACGGTGAACGCGGGACCGGCGCAGCGCATGTGCGGGGAGAGCGGGGCGATTCGTCCATCGAGGGTGCCGCGCCGGCCCGCCACGTCGGCGAGGATCGATGCGGCGTAGCCGCCCGCAGCGCTCACCACGTCGGGTGCCACGCGCTCGAAGTCGCGGCGCACGTCTGAAAGGGAAGGGGGGGTGGTCGGATGCATCGGGTGCCCTCAGGGATGGCCGCGGAGCGTGAGCAGGCGATCGAGGCGCGGGTAGACGCGCCGCGCGTTGCCCTCGAATATCTTGTGGCGGTCCGCCGCGCCGAGCGCGGCCACCTGGTCCACGTAGCGCTTGGTGTCGTCGAAATGATGCCCGGTCTCCGGATCGATCCCCTTCACCGCGCCGATCATCTCGGAGGCGAACAGGATGTTGTCCACCGGCACCACTTTCGTGAGCAGCTCGACGCCCGGGAGATGATAGACGCAGGTGTCGAAGAACACGTTCTGCATCAGCTTCGCCACCAGGTCCGGCTTGCCCTGGTCGACCCCGAAGCCGCGGAATCGCCCCCAGTGGTAGGGAGCCGCGCCGCCACCGTGCGGGATCACGAAGCGCAACTGCGGGAAGTCGGTGAAGATGTTCTTCTGCATGAGCTGCACGAAGGCGGTGGTGTCCGCGTTGAGGTAATGCGCCATCGTGTAGTGGAAATTGGGATTGCACGAGGTGGAGACGTGGATCATCGCGGGCATCTCGAGCTCCACCAGCTTCTCGTAGATTGGATACCAGTAGCGGTCGTAAAGGGGCGGACCCGTCCAGCGCCCGCCCGAGGGGTCCGGGTTCAGGTTCACGCCGACGAAGCCCAGGCCCGCGAGGCGCTCGAGCTCGGGAATGCAATTCTCGATCGGCACGCCCGGATGCTGGGGCAGCTGGCCCACGGCCGCGAAATTGCCGGGCAGCAGCGTCGCGATGCGGTGCACCAGGTCGTTGCTCATCCGCGACCACTCGTGGCTCACCGCCTCGGTGCCGATGTGGTGCGCCATCCCGGCCGCTCGCGGCGAGAAGATCGTCAAGTCGCTGCCGCGATCGCGCTGGTTCTTCAGCTGTGGCTCGACGCTCTTCAGCAGCATCTCGTCGGTAATGCCGAGCTCGGTGGTGGTGGGCCTGCGCATCGGGTCCGCAAGGCCCGCGAGCTGCTTGTCGCGGAAGGCGAGGAGCGCCTGCGGCTCGGTGGTGTAGTGGCAGTGGATGTCGATGATCATCGGGCGACGGCCTCGAGGAACTGCAGCAGCTTCGGGGGCGCGGTCTCGGCGGTCTGCGCCTCGGGGGGCGCGTCCCAGTATTGCGAGCGGGGCAGGCACTCCTCCAGGTAGCGGGCGGCCGAGGTCGCGTGGCTCTCGTCGCGACCCGGAACGACGAGCGCGGGGATCTCGCAGCGCAGCAGCTCCTCGGGCTCCGCACCCGGCGCGGTATCGCGGTCGAGCAGGCCTGCCGACATGGCGGCTACGCTGGCCCCATAAGCCTTCACGTCGAGACGGGCATACGTCTCGGCGAACGCCGTCCCGCGCCTGATGACCGAGGCCCACGGGCCGCCGCGGGGATCGGCGCCGAAGGACTTGCCGTCGCGTTGCACCAGCGCCACCACTTCGGCGAGGCCGTGCTGCTTCACGAATTCCAGGTGATCGGCGAAGCGCTGCTTCCCCTTGATGCGGTACTTGGCCCCGCCCACCGGCCAGTAGAGAATCATCGACAGAACGCGTTCGGGATGCGCCACCGCGAACGCGGTCACGGGCGAGCAACCCATGCAGCCCCCCATGAGGTGCGCGCGCTCGATCCCGAGGTGGTCGAGGAGGGCGCGGCCCTGTGCCACGTAGTCAGGCCATCCCAAAGGCTCCACCCGTCCGCCCGACTGGCCGCACTCACGCCGGTCGAAGACGATGCATTGAAAGCGTTGCGCGAGGTGGTCGAGAGGCTTGATGCGTGCGTAGACGCCGAGGGTCGACCATTTCTCCACGGTGGCGTCGAACCCGCCGGGCGAGAACATCAGCAGCGCGGGGCCGGCGCCCAGCACTTCGTAACGTGTCTCGATGCCGTCGAGGGTCGCAGTCGCCATGTTACTTGGGTGCGGTCACTGCGATGCCACCCTTGATCTGGCGCGCGCCGCGCACGTCCTCGGCAAAAGCGTTCAGCGCTTCGAGCGTGATGGCGGCCACGTTCGCGTAGGTTTCCGGCTTCGCGTCGATGGCGCTGGCGGCGTAACCGATCGCCGCGTGCGCCATGCGCATGCGCCCGTCGAGCCAGGGACCCCCGCCCAGACCGCCCAGGACCGGGATCGCTACGGCCTGCGTCACCGCGGGCCCGGCGACCGGGCCCGAGCTCGTGAAATCGATCATCACGGCACCGGCCGCTTCGAGGCGCTTTGCCTCTGCCACCAGGCGGGAAATCATCGCCTCGGGCACCTGGACCGCACCTCCCAGCAGCTTCGCGTGCTCGATGCCGTACTGCGCCGCGTTGCCCTGCGTGATTCCCATCTGCGCGAACACCGGGATGCCAGCGTCCGCGATCGCACGCACCGCTTCGGGGAAGTCGGCAGCGCCATCCAGCTTTACCATGTCGGCGCCGCCTTCGTTCATCACGCGGCGCGCGGCAGCCAGTGCTGCCGAAGTGCCTGCCTGCAGCGGCCCGTACGGCACGTCGCAGCTCACCAGCGCCCGCTTCACGCCACGGCGCACGGCCTGGCAGACGAGGATCATTTCGTCCATCGTCATGTCCTCGGGATCGCTGCGTCCCCAGAGGTTCATGCCCACCGAATCGCCGACCGACACCAGCTCCACCCCGGCCCGATCGGCGATGCGGGCGATCTGGAAATCCCATGCGACCACCCCCACGATCTTGCGGCCCTGCTGCTTCATGAGCTGCAACTCGGGGAGGGTCACGCGTCTATCCGGGGTCTGGTCCATAAAGGTCCGTCAGCCGACAAGGCCGCGCGTGGGCTCGGCGAAGAGATCGTCGACGGCCGCTTTTTCCGGAATGATCTTCTGCTCGACCGCGCTCGCGATCACTTCCTCGAGCATCGCGCGGTTGGGATCGATGCCGTAGGGGAGGGGGTCGTCGCCGGTGATTTCCATCACCCGGCGGTACATCTCGTCCACCGGCGTGGGTGTGGCGATGCTGCCGACGCGCAGCTGCTGCACGTAGCGGCGCTTCGCCTCCGCGAACGCTTCGAACAGGCTTGCGGCGGCGTCGGGATGGCGCTCGAGTACCTCATCCTTCACCACCATCAAATGGTTGATCGGATAGTGCCCGCGCTCGCGCAGCGCGGCGAACCCGGCTTCCTTCGCGTTCGGAATCAGCGGCTTCACGTCCGGATGGTCGATCTCCACGCCGATCGCGGCGGGCAGCTCCCCGGAGGCGAGCAGGTCCGCCAGCTTGCGGCCCTTCTCGACCGGGACCACGTTGGCGGGCGGGCGGTACTCCGCCACGTGCTCGTCCCCGGCCAACACCCAGGTGATACGGTCGAGGTCCACGCCGTACTGGCGCGCGAGGACGCTGCGCGCCCAGAGCCCGGTGGTGACGGTGTAGCCACGCACGCCGACGCGCTTGCCCTCGAGGTCGCGCGGCTCGCGGATGCCGGCCTTCACGTTCACCCGGGTCGCGCCATGGTGGAATGCCCGCATCAGGAAGATCGGCAGCGCGGTCATCTTCTTGCCGTGCGCGCGCGCGGTGATGTAACTCGTGATCGCCATTTCCGACACGTCGAACTCGAGCCCGCGCACCATCCGCCGGAACGCGTCGATCAGCGGATCCACCTCGATGAAGTCGAGCTCGAAGCCCCGTGGGCGCACGGCGCCTTCCTTCAGCAGCTGGTTATTGCCCTGGGTGCGCGTGACCGTGGTGAGGCGGGTTTCGGCCATGGGACGCCTTTCTTCAGCAACAGTCGCAATCGGGCGCGCCGTGCGCGAGGGACGCGCGCAGCCACGCGGGGGGGATGTCCTCCGGAATCACCTCGGATACCGGCTTGAACACGCGGAAGTGGTGGGGGACGCCGTCGGCCCCCTGGAAATGCACCCGCGTCTCGAGGGGCGGGAAGCCCGGGGTCCCGCTCGAATCCTCGCTCACCAGGACCAGGTCGGATTCTTCGAGCATGAAGCGCTCGCGCGTTGCCTCCAGCAGCCGCAGCACCGCCTCCTGCCGGCGGGGATCGGCGCGCCGCTCGGAAAACCGGGTGGCGGCGGGGCCGGGACGGGACCAGAGACCCATCGCCCTACGTCCAGGGCATCAGCGAGGCGTGGATCACGTCGGGAACTCCGTGACCGCCGACCGAGCGGATGGCGAGGTCGACGTCCTTCAGGCCGAACCGGTGCGTGGTGACCTTCTCCAGCGGGAAGCGGTGCGAGGCGAGCTGCGCGAGCGCCAGCTCGCAGGCCTTGTAGCTGTGGCCGCGCGCGCTCTTCAGCGTCACAAACTTCACCGTCACCTTGCCGATCGGGAAGTTCGGGAATTCCGGCATCTCGCCCTGCATCACGATGGTGCCGCCCTTGCGCTTGAGCGCTTCCACCCCGAGGAGGATCGGGATGGTGCCCGCGCCGGCGGTGCAGTCGAGCACCACATCGACGCCCTTGCCGCCGGTGATCTCCATGATGCGAGCGAGCGGATCTTCCTTGCTCACGTCGATCACGTGGTCGGCGCCCATCAGCTTCGCCACCTCGAGGCGCGCCGCATCCTTGGCCGTGCCGGTGACGATGATGAGCGCGGCCCCCGCCTGCTTGCAGATCACGGTCTGCGACAGGCCCTGTTGCCCCGGGCCCTGGATCAGCACTGTCGAGTCGTAGCCCACGCCGCCATCGAAGAGCGACCACTCGACGCCGTTGGCCATTGGCGTTACCAGTCCGGCAAGCTCCGGCGTCACGCCCTTCGGCACGTGGTGGACCACTGCGTTCCACGGGAGATACACATACTGCGCGAAGCCGCCCCAGAGGTGCGGCGCCTTCTCCGCGGAGGTGTAGCCGTAGCGGATCGCGTCGGGGTTGCCCCTCCAGTCGGTGTTCTCGCAGTGGCGGTACTGGCCGAGGTGGCACCACTCGCACTTGCCGCAGGAGACGTAATGCTCGACGAAGACGAGGTCGCCTTCCTTGAAGCCCTTGCGGCGCGTGAACTCCGCGCCGGCCTTGGCGATGTAGCCGATGTTCTCGTGGCCCATGATGACCGGGGCCTTGGTGGGCGGGGTCTTGTAGAGCTTCACGTCGGTGCCGCAGATTCCCGCCACCTCCATGCGCAGCAGCGCGCCATCCGGCGGCACCTCCGGCATCGGGAATTCGCGGATCTCGGTGGTGGACGGTGCGGTGCGGACGGCGGCGAGGACCTTTTCCATGGGTTCCCGATCAGACCGAGGTCTGCGCCACGCCCTCGCGGGCCAGCAGCGCTTCGCCCGCGCCGTCCTTGAAGTGGGTCGCGGCCGGGAGCACCACCGCGACCGAGCGGATTCGCTGGTGGGAGGGCTCGCGCCCAGGGGGCAGGGTGCCATTGGCCGCGAGCTCTTTCGCGGCCTTCATCAATCGCTGGCGCGCCATGATGATGCCGTTGTCGGTCGAGACCAGGTTCTCGCGGGTGCGATCCTGGATCGGCCCCATGCTTTCCTGCAACGAGGCGTCCTGCATGCCGATGCCTTCGACGCCGCTGTAATTGCGACCGGAGCGCTGCGAATCCCGGTCGATCAGGTAATTGTTGTCGCGGTTCTGCAGGGGACGGAAACCCGCATCGACCTTGACGTGAACGCCCTTGCCATCCTCCATGGCCTGGCGCTCCCCGGCGCTCAGCGGCCGCACCGGGTGGTAGTCGAAGCTCCATGCCATGCAGTTCTCGTCGTCCATGGGCACCCAGAAGTGGCCGTGCATCGGATGGTCGCCGCGCGGCGGCACCATGGTGAACCCGGGCATCACCCACGGCGTGATGCGCCAGTAGTACTTGCCTTCCTCCGCGTTGCGGCGCGCGCCGATGAAGAGGCCGCCCGCGCTGGGCGTCACCTCGAACACGGGCTTGCGGTCCCCCAGGTTGTACTGGTTGCCCTTCGCGCCCTTGAACAACGGGTCATGGTTCAGCTGGCCGCTGTGAAGGAAGGACACGTGGCTGGAATCGATGCCGCCTTCCATGGCCTGGAGCCAGTTGCACTCCTGCACGCGCTTGGACATGTAGCTTTGCGATTCAGGGACGGTGGCGAATTCCCACTCCGGCTCCGGAGGCCTCTGGTCGGGAGGCCCCATGTAGACCCACACCACGCCGCCACGCTCGACCAGCGGATAGGATTTGAGGTTGATTTTCTTGCAGAACCCGCTCTCCACGGGCTCCGATGGCACCTCGACGCACTGCCCCGATACGTCGTACTTCCAGCCGTGGTACGCGCATCGCAGGCCGCCCTCCTCGTTGCGCCCGAAATAGAGCGACACGCCTCGATGGGCACAGAACTCGTCGACCAGTCCGAGCCTTCCCTGCGTGTCGCGAAAGGCCACCATCCTCTCCCCGAGGCACTTGACGCGCACCGGAGGGCAATCGGGCTGCGGCAACTCCCATGAGAGGAGGACCGGATGCCAATAGCGGCGGAACAGCTCCCCCATCGGCGTTCCGGAACCGGTGCGCGTGAGAAGCTCGCTTTGTTCGGCTTTCATTTCAAAAATCCTCGTGCGCAGGGCTCGACTTGGCGTTCCTGCATGAAGAACGGTGTTCCTGAATGTGGTGCCCACGTTAGCATTCACGCTAATATGAGGTCAACGCCGCGTTGGCAGGATTCGCGGCGTTTCTCATGCGCGGCGAACTGGAAAGACATGGATATCCCCACGATCACACTGTGCGGCACGAGCGAAGTACCTGACGGAGGAGTGATGAAGGTCGAACACGACGACCTCGTCCTTGCGGTCTTCAATCTGGGTGGGCGTTTTTTCGTGACAGATGATGCGTGCACTCACGGTCCCGGGTCGCTCTCGGAGGGCGAGATCGATGGCGAAGTGGTGGAATGCCCCTTCCACAATGGCGCGTTCCACATCCCCACGGGGGCGGTGGAGGCGCCGCCATGCATGGTTGCGCTTCGGACCTATGCGGTGCGGGTGGTGGAGGGGAAGGTCTGCATCGACGCGCCGTGAGGCAATTCAAGCGGTCGCGCCCGCCTTCTCGTCGGCGAGCTCCCCGATGCGGCGGGTGAGGTCGCCCAACTGCTTCACCTTGTCGAAGTAGTCGTCGGCGCCCAGCTCGAGGCAGCCGGCGCGCATCGCGGCCGAATCGTGGTTGGAGGTGACCATCAATCGCACGTGGGAGAGCTCGCTGCGCGCGCGAATGGCGCGGATCACGTTGGTGCCGGAGCCCACGCCGAGCTGCAGGTCGAGCACCACGACGTCCGGGCGCAGCTTGCCGATGGCCTCGATCGCCTCCTCTTCGGTCTCCCCGAGCCCGACGATCTCCACGCGGCCGGGAGCCGAGATCAACTCGGTAAGCATTTCCGCTACCGGGGGCGAATCGTCGGCGATGTAGACCTTCAGGGGGGATCGTGCGGAGGGGTCGGGCATGGTTTTCAGGCCGGCGGGAAGGTCGCCGCGTTGTCGATTGTAGGGGGTTGGAAGGGTTCGGAAAAGAAACAATTACCTGTAAGACCTTTCCTACAGTTTGGCCAAAACGCGAAGCTTATACTCGACCGGCATCCCCGTACGGGGCCAATTTCAGCGCCTGGAGGACCTCGGTCCGAGTGGCATCCTGGGTTCCGCGATGACGACGACTATATTGAACGTGTCCACGAATTCTCCCCCCAAAGAGGCGGCCGGGCGCGCGCTCCGGGAGGCGGGCCTCGACGTGGTCGAAGTGGCGACCTGGGAGGAGGCGGCCGCGGTCGCCGGGGAAAGGTCGGGGGCGCTGCTGATATTCGACGGCGCGTCGTTGCCCGGGGGCAAGGCCCCGGGGCTCTCCCGCGACATCGCCCGCTCCCTTTCCCACGACCTGCGCACGCCGCTCTCGGCGATGGCCGGGTGGATCTACCTCATGGAATCGGGAAAGCTCGACGAGGCCGGATTGAAACGCGCGCTGGGCAAGCTGCGCGGCAACATTGACGACCAGGTGAAGACCATCGAACGCTACTTGGGCTCGACCCAGGAAGGGCAACGCTGACATGAAAGATGCGAAGACGCTGGCGGAGACCGGCTCGGCCGTGGCGACGCGCAAGCGCGCCGGTGACGCCAAGGCCAAGGCTGCTCCCGCCGAAGCCCTGTTCACCCGCCCGGACGCGAAGGCGCTTCTCGACGCGCTCACCGCCCTCAAGCAAGGCAACAGCTCCGTGCGGCTTCCCGTGGAATGGTCCGGCGTGCCCGGCAAGGTGGCCGAGACGTTCAACGAAGTCGTGGAGCTGAACGAGCGCATGGCCGAGGAGCTTTTCCGCCTGCGCCAGAAGGTCGGCAAGGAAGGCAAGTTGAAGCAGCGCGCCGAGATGAGCGACGTGCGCGGTTTCTGGCGCGACCAGATCCATTCCATCAACGCGCTGATCGACGACCTGGTCCACCCGACCTCGGAAACCGCGCGCGTGATCGGCGCCGTGGCCCAGGGCGACTTGTCGCAGACGATGGCCCTCGAGGTCGACGATCGCCCGCTGGAGGGCGAATTCCTGCGCACCGCGCGCACCATCAACAAGATGGTGGACCAGCTCGGCTCCTTCGCCTCGGAAGTGACGCGGGTGGCGCGTGAAGTGGGCACCGAGGGAAAGCTGGGCGGCCAGGCGCGGGTGAAGGGCGTGGCGGGCACGTGGAAGGACTTGACCGACTCGGTGAACTCGATGGCCGGCAACTTGACTGGCCAGGTGCGCAACATCGCGGAGGTGACCACTGCGGTGGCAACGGGCGACTTGTAGAATAAGATCTCGTTGGTATTGAAGGGAGAGGTGCTGGAGCTGAAGTACACCATCAACACGATGGTGGACCAGCTGCGGTCGTTCGCCTCGGAGGTAACGCGCGTCGCTCGCGAGGTGGGTACCGAAGGCAAGCTGGGCGGCCTGG
>JANMHV010000254.1:0-5972 GCA_031375445.1 Burkholderiales bacterium
GAGAGGTGGTGGCGGTGAAATTGCCGCGTCCGTCGTTGAGGAAGACGAACTTCGCGGTCAGGAAGTCGATGTCGCCATCGCCATCGACGTCGCCGACGGACATGTCGTGGCTGAAGGTGATGCCGGGGACGGTGCCGCCGGTTTCCTGGCCTTGGATGCGCGCGGTGGCGTCGTCGAGCTTCCCGTCGGCGCGGCTGAGCACGAGGAGGACGGGTTCGTATTGATTAGTGAATACGCCGGGGGCCGTGCGCTCGATGAGGCCTTGGGGCGCGACGACGAAATCGGTGCGGCCGTCGCCGTTGAAGTCGGCATCGGCCACCACGACCCAGCTCGTGTCGGGCTCCGTGTAGACCATGCCCTGGGAAGCGATCGCCCCGCCGCTCATGGCCATGCGGTACACCTCGCCGGTCTGGGCGTTTCGCCACACGACGTCGCTGCGGCCGTCGCCGCTCACGTCGGCGTTGATCGCGAGCGGGAAGACCGTCGCGGTGGCGCCTGCGAAGTTGAGCGGCGAGTTGGTGTCGGTGACGCCGTTGCGCGCGAGGGAGAGCAGCCCGCCGGTCGGCACCATCATCGCGCCCGAGGTGTTGTCCCAGATGTCCGCGCCGGCGAAATTGATGCGGAAGTTGCCGCGGAAGAAGAAGTTGTCCGGCACCACGTAGTCGGGCGCCACCACGCCCATGGCCGCGAACGACTGCGTGCCGATCAGCATGCGCCGGCCCCCGGTGTCGCCGGGCAGGTTCGTCGGGAAGGTATAGGTGTGGGTCGTCGCGCCGTTGCCCGACGTGATGGTGTGGCCCGCCAGGAATTGCTGCCCGCCCGCGAGCGCGGTCAGCTCGACGAACTGCACGTTGCCCGCCGCGTTCGAGTAGAACTCGTTGACCTGCCACAGGTGGAACGAAGCGAACGCAGGCGAACTGAACGACGCGACAGCGGTGACGATAACGGCGAGAGTGCGGCGCATGACGCCTCCTTCAGATCCGAATGCTGCCAATTATGGGGCAGATGAACTCAGAGCAATTCCTCCAGCCTTATCCTCACCACCGGCGACGGGATCGTCTCGAGCGCCTCGATCTTCGCGATCGCCGCATTCACGTTCTTCTCCAGCGTGCGGTGGGTGAGGATCACCACGTCCACCTGCTCCTCGCCCTCCCCGGCTTCCTTCTGGAAGATGGCGTCGATGGAGATGTCGTGGTCGGCGCAGATGCGCGTCACGTCGGCGAGCACGCCGGGACGGTCCAGCGCCCGCAGGCGCAGGTAGCAGCCGGTCTCGACATCCTCCATGGCGAGGATCGGCGCGTTCGACAGCCGGTCGGGCTGGAATGCGAGGTGCGGCACGCGATGCTCGGGGTCGGAGGTCGCCATGCGGGTCACGTCCACGAGGTCCGCCACCACGGCACTCGCGGTGGCTTCCGCACCGGCGCCGCGGCCGTAGAAAAGCGTGGGGCCGACCGCGTCGCCCTTCACCAGCACCGCGTTCATCACGCCTTCCACGTTGGCGATGAGGCGGCGCGCGGGAATGAGCGTGGGGTGCACGCGCAGCTCGATGCCGCGCGGCGTCTGGCGCGTGATGCCGATCAATTTGATGCGATAGCCCAGGCCCTCGGCGTACTTGAGGTCCACCGCGGTGAGCCTGGTGATGCCCTCGGTGTAGACCCGATCGAATTGCATCGGGATTCCGTAGGCGATCGCCGCCAGGATGGTGAGCTTGTGGGCGGCATCGATGCCCTCCACGTCGAAGGCGGGGTCGGCCTCGGCGTAGCCCAGCTTCTGCGCCTCGGCGAGCACCAGGTCGAAGGGCAGGCCCTTGTCGCGCATCTCCGAAAGGATGTAGTTGCAGGTGCCGTTGATGATCCCGGCGATCCACTCGATGCGGTTGGCGGTGAGGCCCTCGCGGATCGCCTTGATGATCGGCACCCCGCCCGCGACCGAGGCCTCGAAGGCCACCATCACGCCCTTGCCATGGGCGGCGGCGAAGATCTCGGTGCCGTGCTTGGCGAGCAGCGCCTTGTTGGCGGTGACCACGTGCTTGCCGTTGGCGATCGCCCTCGACACCAGCTCGCGCGCCACCGTATCGCCGCCGATCAGCTCGACCACGATGTCGATGTCGGGGCGGTCGACGATCTGCGCCGCCGTCGGCACCAGCTCGATGCCCTCCAGCGAAACGCTGCGCTGCTTCTTCATGTCGCGCGCGCTGGCCACCTTGATAACGATCTCGCGCCCGGCGCGCCGCGAGATCTCCTCGCGATTGCGGCGCAGCACCTCGATGGTGCCGCTGCCGACGGTGCCGAGGCCGAGGAGTCCGACGTGGATGGGCCTCATTCCGCCGCCCCGGGCTTCTTCGAGAAATGGAACGCCGTCACCGTCATGCCTTCGCGGAAGTAGAACTTGTGGGCCTGCTGGCGGTGGGTGCCGGAATCGAGGGTGAACATGTCGCAGGCACGCTCGCGCGCGATGCCTTCCATGTACGCGATGAGCGCGCGCCCCACGCCCGTGGAGCGCCGCGCCTCGTCGGTGACGAGGTCGTCGCAGTAAAGCTCGCGCCCGGTGTAGGTCTTCTCCACCACGCGGAAGACGGTGACCCCAACAACGGCGCCCTCGGCCACGGCCACCGCCATCTGCGCCCCGCTCGCCAGCACCTCGCGGATGCGCGCCGGATAGTCGGGTGGCATGTGGGGGCGCAACTGGCGATGGACCGCCTCGGCCGAGCGCAACAGGACTTCGTCGATCACGGCGCCCTTCGCGTCCGTGACCGCCACGACGGAGACGCTCACTTCAGCAACCCGTCCTTGCGGAACATTTCCTTGATGCCGCGCACGGCCTGGCGGCAGCGCGCCTCGTTCTCGATCAGCGCGATCCTCACGTGGTCGTCGCCGTAGTCGCCGAAGCCGATGCCGGGGGCCACCGCGATCTTCGCGTCCTTCAGGAGCTTCTTCGCGAACTCGATCGAACCCATCGCCCGGTACATCTCGGGAATCTGCGCCCAGACATACATCGAGGCCTTGGGGTTGTCCACCATCCAGCCGATCTCGTGCAGGCCCTTCACCATCACGTCGCGCCGCTTCTCGTACTTGGCGCGGATCTCCTCGACGCATTCCTGCGGGCCTTCGAGTGCGGCGATGGCGGCCACCTGGAGCGGCGTGAAGGTGCCGTAGTCGTGGTAGCTCTTGATGCGGGCCAGTGCGTTCACCAGCTCCGGGTTGCCGACCATGAAGCCGATGCGCCAGCCCGCCATGTTGTAGCTTTTGGACATGGAGAAGAACTCCACCGCCACGTCCTTGGCTCCGGGCACCTGCATGATCGAGGGCGCCTTCCAGCCGTCGTAGGTGATGTCGGCGTAGGCGAGGTCGTGCACAACGAGGATCCCGTGCTGGCGCGCAAGCGCGATCACCTTCTCGAAGAAGTCGAGCTCGACGCACTTGGCGGTCGGGTTCGACGGGAAGCCGATGATCATCATCTTGGGCTTCGGGAAGAGCTCCCGTATCGCCCGCTCCGCCTCCTCGAAGAAATCCACGCCCGGCGTCATGCGCACCGAGCGGATGTCGGCGCCGGCGATGACCGCGCCGTAGATGTGGATCGGGTAGCTGGGATTGGGCACCAGCACCGTGTCGCCGCGGTCGAGGGTCGCGAGCATCAGGTGCGCGAGGCCTTCCTTCGAGCCGATCGTCACGATCGCCTCGGTGTCCATGTCGATGTCGACGTTCCAGCGGCGCTTGTACCACTGGGAGATGGCGCGGCGCAGGCGCGGGATGCCCTTCGAGACCGAGTAGCCGTGGGTGTCCTGGCGCTGCGCCACCTCGACCAGCTTGTCGACGATGTGGCGCGGCGTGGCGCCATCCGGGTTGCCCATCGACAGGTCGATGATGTCCTCGCCGGCGCGGCGGGCGGCCATCTTCAACTCGTTGGTGATGTTGAAGACGTAGGGAGGCAGGCGCTTGATGCGCGAGAACTCCGGGACCATGGGTTTAGCGGTGTCGTTGAGGTTCATCGAGCTACCATGCTGCGGTGCAAAAGAATATGATTCTAGCAGGGTTGAAAAGCGGGTTAAGTCCTTGAAAATCGAGCGCGAGCAGGCAGAAGGCAAGAACCTCTTCACCGGGTATGGCGAGGGGTACGTGGAAGTGAACCGCGCGCGCCACGCGGCGAGCCTGGTGGTGGCGGGCGAGCGCCTGGTGACCCACTGGCCGGCGACGTCCGTGGACGACCTCACCGCGGACCACCTGGCCGCGATCCTGGAGTTGAAGCCCGAGATCGTGCTGCTCGGCACCGGCCCCACCTTCCGCTTTCCGGAGCCCGCGCGCCTCGCCGCCCTCTACAAGGCCGGGCTGGGCGTGGAGGTGATGGACACCCCCGCTGCGTGCAGGACCTACAACATCCTGCTGGGCGAGGGCCGCAACGTGGTCGCGGCCCTGATCCTCTAGCTCTCAGGGCTGGAGCGTCCCCGAGGCGACACCGAACTCGCGCGGGCCAAGCACTTTCCATGAGGTGTTCGGCTCCGAGTAGACCACGCCCTGGCTCGCGATCGCGAGGCCATCCATTAGCATCATGAACACCTGGCCCGTGGACTGGTTGCGCCACAGCAGGTCGGCCTTGGCGTCACCGTTGTAATCACCGTGGGACACGATCTTCCAATCGAGGTTGGGCTCGGTGTGGATCACGCCCTGCTGCACGATCGTGGGCCCATCCATCAGCATCGCGAACACTTGCCCGGTGGTGTTGTTGCGCCAGACGAGGTCCGACTGTCCATCGGCGTCGAGGTCGGCGGCAGCGACGATGCGCCAATCGAGGTTGGGTTCGGTGTAGATCATCTGGCCTGATTGCGAGAAGGCGCCGCCGGTGAACTGAACCGTCATGAGGTAGACGCCGCCCGTCTGGACATTGCGCCAGACCAGCTGGTTCGCCTTGTTGCTGCCGGCGAAGTCGCCGGTTGCCACGATGCGCCAGTTGGTATCGGGTTCGGTATAGATCACGCCTTGCCCGGCGATGGTGGTGCCGTTCATCAGCATTCCGAAGACCTGCCCGCTCGAGGAATTCCACCACAGCAGGTCCGCCTTGCCGTCGCCATCCAGGTCCGGCGTGTGCACGATTCGCCACTGCGCATTCGGTTCGGTGTGCACGATGGCGCCCGCGGCTGGCACGCCGTTCGCGTCGATCGGCATGACGTATACCTGTCCCGTGCCCGAGTTGCGCCACACGAGATCGGTCACCCCGTCGCCATTAAAGTCCCCATGGCCCACCACGCTCCACTGGGCATTGGGCTCGGTGTAGATCAGCGCTCCCGCGCCCGGGGTAAGCCCGTTCATGAAGAGCCGATAGATCTGCCCCGTGGCGACGTTTCGGAACAGCAGATCGCTCTTCCGGTCGCCGTTGAAGTCGGCACGCGTGGCGAGCACGGAGGCCATGCCGCTGAACGTGGCGACGACCGATTTCGCGGCATCCATCACCAGGGGACAGGTTCCAGCGCCGGTACACGCATTGCTCCAGCCTGCGAACACCGATCCCACACCGGGCGTGGCCGCGAGCTCGAGCGACGTTCCCGTGGAATGGGTTTGCGAGCAGGTCGCGCCGCACTGGATATCGCCGATGTCGGAGGCGACGAAACCCGTACCGCTGCCCGCCTTGCTGACGACGAGGTCGGCCGAATTCACCGTGTAAACCCCGCCGAGCGAAGCCGCGAGTATTCCGCTCGGCCCGGAGCTTGCGCCGCCGCCCCCGGTCCCTCCCGCCCCGGGCGCGCCCCCCAATATGCCGACCAGCAGCCTGCCGATGCTGGAGTTGGTGCCGGCGGCATGGGCGGCGATGGCGTTGCCGCCCGCACCTCCCCCGCCTCCACCGCCGATCCCGCCGTTGCCGCCCCGGCCGCCGTCACCGCCGGAGCCCGAATCGTCCGCCCCCAAGCCCTTGATGCCAGCCAGTCCGCCTGCCCCGCCGGGACCGCCCGGCTGCCCGTTTCCGCCCTTGCCGCCGCCGCC
>JANMHV010000289.1:0-2271 GCA_031375445.1 Burkholderiales bacterium
TGGAGCCGGTACTTGCGCGGGAGGGTTGGGGAGGGGAGCGGCACGGACCTCATTGTGCACGGTAGCGCAGCGGGGCTGGCGGTCCGTGCGACGAGGTATTAGCCACCGGAATCCGGAGACGCAGATGGCCGCAGATCAAAAAAGCGATAACGGCAGATGCGATGTTCAAGGTATCCGTGACGCCAATCGCCAGCCACGCAGCTCTTGAGAATTGCATCCGCGGTTATCGCTCTTTTGATCTGCGGCCATCTGCGTCCAGCATTCGCTACAGCCTCGTACTCCGTCGCGGGGAAGCGCCAGCCACCCTGTCCGCCCGGCGCTTGCCGTTCCCGGCACCAACCCGTGCCACAATCTCAAAGCGGTCAATCCATAAAAATGCATCGGAGGAAGTCCATGTCCCGCAGACGCTTCATCGGGGGCGCATCGGCGTTGGCGCTCGCCGCGCTCTCCGGCATCGCCCGTGCGCAGCCGGCGAAATTTCCCGCCAAGCCGATCAAGTTCGTGGTGCCCTTCGCCGCGGGCGGCGGCGGCGACGTCGTGGCGCGCATGCTGGCGCAGCGGCTCTCGGAGCGGCTCGGGAGCGCGGTGGTGGTGGAAAACCGCACCGGTGCCGGCGGCAACATCGGCTCCGACTTCGTGCTGAAGAGCCCCCCGGATGGCTACACGCTCCTCAACATGTCGAGCAGCTACCCGATCCAGGCGGCGGTGAGCAAGCTCCCGTACGACCCGATCGGCGACATGCAGCCGATCATCATGGTGTCGCGCGACCCCGTGGTGCTGCTGGTAAACGTGGCATCGCCGCTTAAGAACGCAAAGGACCTCGCGGAGGCCGCGCGCCGCACGCCCGACAAGCTCACCTACGGCTCGGCCGGCGTGGGCTCGATCGCCCACCTCGGCATGGAAGAGCTCGCCTTCATCATGGGAGTGAAGCTGGTGCACGTGCCCTACAAGGGCTCGTCCCAGGCGTTCACCGACGTGCTCGGCGGCCAGGTGGACATGATGCTCACCAGCGCCACCTTCTCCGGCCCGCATATCAAGGGCGGCAAGGTGCGCGGTCTCGGCATCGCGGGCGCCCAGCGCGTGCCGACGCTGCCCGATGTGCCCACCTTCCAGGAGCAGGGCTTCGCCGGCTACGACGTGGTGGACTGGAAGGCGATGGCGGGCCCGCGGGGCATGCCCGCCGACGTGGTGGCGCTGCTCAACCGCGAGCTGAACGAGGTGCTGCGCCACAAGTCGGTGGCCGAGAAGTTCGAGGCCGAGGGCACGACCGCCGTGGGCGGCTCGCCCGAGGACATGATGAAGACCGTGCGCGAGGATGTGGAACGCTGGAAGCGCGTGGCGGAGAAAGCGAAGGTGAAGATTGAATAAGGTGATGCGCTCGAAGCTGAAGGCCGGCGCGGGGCTCATCATGCCCGGCGCGGGCAACGCGCTCGCGGCGCGGGTGATCGAGGCCGCGGGCTTCGAGGTGATGATGGTGAGTGGTGCTGCCGTAGCCAATACCTACCTCGGCGTGCCCGACATCGGCCTCGTGTCGGTGACCGAGCTCGCCGGACACGTCGCGGCGGTGCGCGAGGCGGTGGGCATCCCGATCCTCGCCGATGGCGACACCGGCTTCGGCAACGCCATCAACGCGCGGCGCACGGTGCAACTGCTGGAGCGCGCCGGGGCCAACGCGATCATGCTCGAGGACCAGACCTACCCCAAGCGCTGCGGGCACTTCGAGGGCAAGGACGTGATCCCGAAGGCGGAGATGGTGGCCAAGATCAAGGCGGCCGTCGATGCGCGGGTGGACCCGGACCTGATGATCCTTGCGCGCACCGACGCGCGCGCCGTGGAGGGCTACGAGGCGGCGCTGGATCGCGCGCGGGCTTACCAGGAAGCCGGGGCGGATTTCCTTTTCGTCGAGGCGCCTCTCACGAAGGAGGAGCTGCTGGGCATCCCGAAGGCGGTGCCAGGCATCCACCTTTGCAACATGGTGATCGGCGGCAAGACGCCGCTCTTGCTTCGCGAAGAGCTCGCCGCCGCGGGGTATGCGGTGATCTGTTATGCGAACGCCGCCTTGCAGGCGTCGATGCTGGCGATGCAGCAGGTGCTGGGACATCTGGCGAAGGAGGGTTCCATCACGGGGGTCGAGGACCGGCTGATGATGTTCGCCGAGCGCCAGAAGGTGCTCGATGCCGCCAGGTACCAGGCGTTGGAGAAGAAGTACTCATGAGTTGGCAGTAAACCCGGGAATGGGGATGAATGGGATTAATGGGATGAATGGGATAA
>JANMHV010000296.1:0-14811 GCA_031375445.1 Burkholderiales bacterium
GCTACGGCAAGGGGTTCGCCATCGCCAAGGAACAGCTCGGCTCCTCGGTGCAGCGCGTGGTCTGCGATGTCTATGACCTCACGCCGGAGAAGTTCGGCATGTTCGACGTGGTCCACTCGGGCGACCTCCTCCCCCACTTGAGCAACCCGGTGAAAGCGTTGCAGAACATGGCGCGGGTGTGCACCGATTACGCGCTGATCTCGGACGTTTACTTCCCGGACCTCGACCACCAGGGCACCCGGCCGCTGATGGAGTATCGCGGCGGGCTCGAGGGGCCCAGCTGGTGGCGCATCGGGTTCAACGCGCTGAACGCGATGATCCTCGACGCGGGCTTCTCCCGGGTCGAGCTGCTCTCCAAGTTCACCTACGGCTACCGCGACCGCCCGGGTCGCTGGCACCACGCGGTGTTCAAGGCGATCAAGTAGCGGGAGCGAACACCGAGGCGTCGACGTGCAGCTTGCGGTGCGTCCAGAACCACGCCGCCACGGCCGCCACGATCATCCCGGTGGCGGTGGCGAGCGCCGCGCCGCGGGCACCCCAGGCCGGAACCAGCGCCGCGTTCATCGCCGCGTTCACCATGATCCCGGCGCAAAGCGACACGATGGCGATGCGCGGCGATCCCGACAGCGCCGCGACCCCGGTCGCGGGGCCGGCGAGGGCGGCGATGGCCTGCCCGCCCGCGAGGATCAGCAGCGGCACGTAGGCCTGCTCGTAGTGCGGCCCGAGGAGCCCGAGCAGGAACGGGCCCAGCAGCGCGAAGCCGCCGAGCGCCAGCAGCGAGAGGAAGAATGCGTGGCGCGCCGCCGTGCGCACCAGCAGCTGCGCCTCGGTGCGCCGGCCCTCACGCATGTCCGCGAGGCGTTCGACGAGGTGCGGCGCCATCACCGCGCCCACGGCACTCGCCGCGATCACCACGGTCTGCGCGAAGCGCGCCGCGACCGCGTAGGCCGCCACCTCGGTGGGTGCAGCGATCATCCCCATCATCAGCAGGTCGATGCGCTCGTGGATCGCGAGCGCGATGGCGATGCCCATGAAACCCGTGGCCGAATGCAGCCACTCGCGCACCGAATAGGCGGGAGGGGCGCGGCGGACTTCGGTGGGAACGATGCTTCGGGTATACGCCAGCGTGACCACCGCCATCACGAGGCTGGCACCCAGGTAGGTCGCCACCACCGTGGGGGAAGTCGTCGGCGGCGGCCGGAAGGCCCAGAACACGGCGAGCGCCGCGATGGTGAGGAAGGGCCGCGCCACGTTCACCAGCAGCTCGGCCATGGCCGCGCGCTTCAGGCCCGTGAGCAGCCCCGCGAGGTCGAGCAGCAGCACGCTCGGCAGGAGGAGGGCCGCGCCGAAGAGCGCGCTCGAGGCGCTCTCTCCGCGCAGGCCGAGGAGCCCCGAGGCGATCGCCGCGGCGGCGAGGAGGCTCACGCCGGCGGCGATGGCCCCGGTGGAGAGGAAGCTGAAGCGGATCACGCCGTGGGTGAGGTCCGCGCGCCCATGGGCCATGGTCTCGGGCACGTGGCGGACCAGCACCAGCGGGGCGCTGGCGCCCGCGAGCGAGGTGGCGATCGCGAGCCAGGCGAGGACCAATGCCACGTCGGCGAAGCCTTCCGGGGTCATGGCGCGCGCGAGCACCACGTAGAGCAGGAACGAGAGGGCCGCCCCGCCGCCCTTCGCGACGATGTTCATCCACGGGCGCTGCGGCGGCTCGCGGAGGGGTGCGGACGGGGAGTTCACGGGCTGCGGGTGGCCGAGGCACCGGGGATGGCGCGTCGCGGCTTCGGAATCGAGGAGGGAATCCTAGCAGGGCCGAGGTCGCGCCCCACGCCTTTTTTGGCCTTGCGCGAGGGCGACTTCACGGGAGGAATCGATTATCATGTGCCCATACGGATCGTGATCGGAATACCAGAGGATGCCGGCTAAAGGCGCCCACCCCGCGATCGTCAAGTCGACAAGTCCCCGGGATCGCCATGCGCAATCCGAAAAAAAGATGGGCGCTGATGAGCGTCCTGTTGGCAGTGATGCTCGCCGGTTGCGTGCATACCACCACCACCGCCACCCTGAAGACGGAAGTGCGGGTGCTCGATGCACTCACCCGCTACGAGCTCACCTACCTGCTCCAGGCGGGGGACGTGATCGAGGTCTTCATCTATCGCCACGCCGAGCTCTCTCGCCGCGCCACGGTGCGATCCGACGGCTTCATTTCACTGCCCCTGCTGGGCGACGTGCGCGCCGCGGGAACGTCGCCGAAGGACCTGGGAGCCGACCTGGCGAAGCGGTATTCCGAACGGCTCCTGAGCCCGGAGGTGACCGTGATCCTCGAAAACCCGCCGGAGCCCCTCGTGTTCGTCGTGGGTGAGGTCGGCGGGCCCAAGGCGCTTGCGTTCCGCCAGACCAAGACCGCGGCCCAGGCGATCGCCCAATCCGGCAGTGCTACCAAGTCCGCTTCCCTCGCCAGCGTCTCGATCCTGCGCGTGAATGCCGACGGGCTGCTGGAAGCGCACACCGTCGACACGGACGGGACCAACTATCCGGAGGCCTTCATGGCGTTGCAGAACATGGCGCTCAGGCCCAACGACCTCATCGTGGTTCCCGAAAGCTACCGCGGCCAGCTGGTGCGTGCGTTCACGGACTTCAACACCATTCTCGCGCCTTATTTCCAGTTCCGGATCCTCCAGGAAATCGCCAAATGACGCCCGGCCGCAGCGTGAACATCATCGAGGCGGTGCCCCACAACCCCGAGGCCGACAGCTTCGAGCTGCGCGTCACCCTCGGCAACCTGCGCCAGGCCGTGCAGGCGCGCTTCTGGGTGGTGGTCTTCACGACCCTTATCGCGACCGCCCTGGTGGTGGCCTACATCATGGTGTGGCCCTCCACCTACGAGGTGGAGGTGATGATCGCCGCGGAGTCGGACAAGGACGTGCACCGCAACACCTTCTACAGCAACTGGAACGTGTTCCGCCGCGAGGGGCTCGCCGACGAGGGCGCGCTGATGACGTCGCTGCCGGTGCTGAAGGAGACCGTGCGCCGCCTCGACCTCAAGTACGAGGACGTGTACCACCCGTTCTTCAGCTACGTGACACACCTCTGGGGCGAGTCATGGCTGGGCCAGACCTACCGCAAGGTGAAGGCGTGGTTCCTTCCGCCCCGCAGGGGCAAGTACGAGGCCACCCCCGAGGAGATCGAGCAGTTCAAGGTGCTCGCCGACTTCCGGAAGGGCGTCAGCATGGAGCCGGTGCGCGACGCGAACATCGGGTTGCTGGTGGTGAAGGCCTCCAGCCCGCGGGCCGCCGAGATCGCGAACACGATGGTCGACGTCTACCTCGAGCAGCGCAGGGCGCGCCAGGTGGCCGAGGCGCAGTCAGCGCACGACGCCCTGATGCTCGAGGTGGCCAAGGCGCAGGCGGAGGTCGGCATCCTGGACAAGGACGTGGCGAAATACCGGCGCGACAACGGCATCCTGTTCCAGTTCGAGAAGGAGAAGGTCGAGGTCGGCCAGTACCAGGGGCTGCGGCTCGCCGTGGCCGAGCTCGAGGCCAACGTTGCCGCCAAGGAGAAGATGCTCGAGACGGTGGAGCGCGACCTCGCCACCGAGGGCGCGGTGATCGGCTCCGAGCGCATCTTCAAGGACACCGCGGTCCAGGATCGCGTGACCAAGCTCGAGGCGCAGCTTTCGCAGACGCGCCAGCTCTACCAGCCGAATTCGCGCGAGGTGCGCGAGATCGAGGAGCAGATCCGCATCGCCATGGCGGGCGTCGACCGGGGCGGCTCGAGCGTGGTGCGCAACACGGCGCGCGTGGGCGAGGCCTACGAGTTGCTGCGGGCGCGCAAGGCGGATCTCACCGCCCAGCTCGCGGGCGACCGGATATCGCTGGTCGAGAAGAAGAAGGAGTTCGCGCGCATGGGCGCCTCGGTCAACCAGTTGCCCGAGAAGATCAAGGTGAGCCACGAATTCGAGCGGCTGAACCAGGCCACCGAAAGCAAGCTGCGCGCGATGTTCGAGAAGCTCGCCATCGCAACGGTGTCGCTTGCCACCGCCAAGACCGCGCCGCAGGCGCTGCGCGTGGTCGAGTACGCCGCCCCCCCGGAGAAACCGATCTGGCCGCAGACCAAGCTCATCGTGCCCGCGGCGGTCGCCTTCGGCATGCTGCTGGGCGTGATGGCGGCCCTGGTCCTCGAGCTCGCGTTCGTGCGCGTGAACCGCTACCGGCTGTGGGAGAAGGACGCGGTCTACCGCGTCTTCGCCGTCGTGTCGCGCGATCGCCGCTTCATCGATTCGATCTTCGCCCCGCCGGAGCGGCCGCGCCTCGCGGGTGGCGGCGCGAGGCCCGCCTGAGCGGGCACGTCGAGCCACCGATGCGCCTGCCCCCGCAACTCGACTTCATGCCCGAAGACTCCTCCGGCAAGAGCGGCGGGCGCAAGCTCGTGCCGGCGAGCTGGTACGAGCGGCTGCGCCAGATGGTCGGGCGCGAGCCGGAGCCGCCGTCGCGCTCGTTCCGCTTCATGTCGCGCCTGATCGAGCGCGAGTACCCGGGCAAGGAGGGCGGTGGCGTGTGCCTTGCCCTCGCCTCGCCCGACGACGACGAGCTCGGCACCGATGCGCTGCTGATGCTGGCGTATTGCCTGAGGAGCGAGCTGGGCTCGAAGGTGCTGATGATCGACGCGCGCATGAGCCGGCAGGACGAGGGACTCACCGGCCGCCTGGGGCTCGCCCAGGCCGAGGGCTTCGCCGAGCTGATGGGAGGCGAGGTCGAGCGCCGCGACGAGCTGGTCCACGAAACGCGGGTCGAGGGCGTGAGCGTGCTGCCCGCGGGCGGCCCCGGGGGGCGCCACACGCCGCTCGTGCGGCCGAAGCTGGGCGGCCTCCTCGACGCAGCGAAGCAGAACTACGACCACGTCCTGATGCAGCTCGGCTCGCCGCTGCAGGACACGCGCTCCGTGATGGCCGCCATCGAGGTCGACGCGGTGTTCCTGCTCGCCGAGGAGAACCGCACTTTCATGCGCAGCCTCGATGACAGCCGCAAGGTGCTCCTCGAGAACGGCGTGAAGGACGTGCGCGTCGTCGTGAGCGGCGCGAAGTCCTGAGGACCGCGGCGCTCCCGCGATGATGCGCCGCTTCGCCCCCGGCTACGGTCACGCGGCGCTCGCCGTGAGCCTCGCCTCCCTATACGGGGCGATCCTGCCGATCGTGCTCTTCAGCGCGAAGTGGATGGTCTCGGTCCCGCTGATCGTGGCGTCCCTCTTCCCGCTGCTGCTCTACCTCACCAACAACCCGCGCCTGTTTTTCCTCGTGGGGATGGTGTTCACCGCGCCGCTGCAGCTGTCGATCAACATGCGCGGGGTGGGCCACATGGGCGGCGCCCACGCCTTCTCCATCAACCTGATGGACTTCTTCCTGGTGCCGCTGCTGGTGTTCATCGCGCGGGACTTCTACCGCGGCGAGAGGCGCTACCTGCGCCTGTCCGCGGTCTCGCTCTGGTGGCTGGGGCTCGCGGCCCTCGGGATGATGAACGTGGCCCTGGGCCCGTTCCGCGAGCTCGCCGCGATGGAAGTGGTGCGCATGCTCAAGCTCTGGCTCCTCTTCCTCGTGATCATCAACGAGTGCGTGCGCGTGAGGCAGTTCCAGTACGTGATCGGCGCGCTCGCCGCGAACGCGGCGGTGAACTTCGTGGTCGCGATGCTGCAGTACGCGCGCAAGGCGACGCTGGGACTCCAGCCCCTGGGCGAAGGCTCCGAGCTCTCCACCGAGGGCGCGAACCTCGGCGTCTACGTGACATCGGGCGAGGTGTTCCGCGTGATGGGACTCGCCGGGCACGCCAACCTCTACGGCGCCCTCCTCGCGATGTACCTCCCCATCTTCATCGGCCAGATGTACACCGAATCCCGCCTGGGCGCGCGCGTGTGGCTGGCCGTGATCTCCGGCTGCAGCCTGCTGGCGCTTGTCCTCACCCTGTCGCGCTCGGCGTGGCTGTCCTTCGCGGTCTCGGGCGGGCTGCTGATGGTGGCGCTCTCGGTCCTTCCCGGGTTGCGCCACCGCTTCCTCGCCCTCAAGGTGCTCATGATCGGCGGCGCGGCCGCGGCCGTGACCGCCGGCTCGGGCATGATCATCCGGCGCCTCACGCAGAGCGACTCGGGCGCCCTCGACTTCCGCCTGGAGTGGGTGGGCATCGCCTGGGACATGGTGAAGGCGCAGCCGATCTTCGGCCACGGGCTCAATTCCTGGATCTACAACCTGGCCGAGTTCTCGCCGTATTCGGTGACGAAGATGTACGACCTCTTCGGCGACGTGTTTCCCGTGGTCCACAACGTCTACATGATCGTCTGGTCGGAGCAGGGCACCGTGGGGCTGCTGCTCTTCCTGGGGTTGCACGCGCACCTG
Source organism: Burkholderiales bacterium (assembly GCA_031375445.1). GTDB lineage: Bacteria > Pseudomonadota > Gammaproteobacteria > Burkholderiales > Usitatibacteraceae > Usitatibacter. Next base: position 6,377 of record JANMHV010000296.1, read on the forward strand.
CTGTGGATCGCGATCAAGAACCTGCGCTACCGGGGGTTGAGCGACCAGGCCTACATGCTCAGCCTCGCCTCGGCGTGCGGCGTGCTCGCGATCATGGTGGACGGGCTCTCCAGCTTCTTCATCCGGGTGCAGGCGCACGGGCGCGTCTTCTGGATCGTGGCCGCCCTGATCGTCGCGGTGAATTACTGGAACGTGCGCAACTCGGCGTCGCGGCGGGAGGTGGCAGCCGCTCCGCGCGCAGCGGACGCCCCGGCGGGGCCGCAGCCGCAGCCCGCCTGACGGCGGGGCCCCGCGCTCAGGCCACCGCGCGGTCGTCCCGGTCGGCGAACGCCGCGGGGTCGTAGACCTCGGGAATCGCGCTGTCGTCCCCGTGCACGAGGTGGGTGAAGAATTCCGCATAACCAGCCGCCACCCCGTCCCAACGAAACAGCCGGCGTGCCCGGTCGCGCGTGAGTTCGCCCAGGCGCTCGCTTCCGGCCGGATCCGCTTCCACGGCCTCGATCGCCGCGGCGAGGTTGCCGGGCGCCTTCGAGAAATAGCGCCCGGTGTCCTCCAGCACTTCGCGATTGAACACCACGTCGAGCGCGACACACGTCGCTCCCATGCCCATGGCGCGCAGCAGGCTGGGATTGGTGCCGCCCACCTCGTGGCCGTGGACGTAGCTGCGGCAGTGGCGGTAGAGGCCGTTCAGGATGTCGCTTTCGTAGATGGGCCCGAGGAAGCGGAAGCGCCCGCCCGCCTGCGCCATCACGTGGCGCGAGAACTCCGACTCGTAGCGCGCGCCGCCCACGTAGACCAGCGGCAGGCGCGCCTTCGAGGCCTTGTACTCCCGGATGATGAGCTCGAGGTTGTTCTCGGGCTCCAGCCGCGCCACCACCAGGTGGTACTCGCCGGGCTCGAGGCCGAAATGGCCGGGCGCGCCGCGGTTCGGCGGGTCGCCCACCAGGGCCCCGTAGGGCAGGTAGGCGCTCTCGGCGCCGTAGGTTTCGAGGTAGTACTGCCGCATGGCTGCGGAGTCGCAGACGAGGCCGGTGGCCAGGCGCGCGGCCACGGATTCCGACCAGCGGTAGTAGCGCTTCTGGAAGTCGCTCCACTTCTCGCGCTTCCAGCCCATGCCGTCGGTGTGGATCACGAACGGCATGCGGCGCAGCGCCAACGGCCAGGTGAGGGGGCTGTTGCCCGGGTCGACGACGAACGCGAGGTCGTAGTTGCGAAGCGCCGCGTGCAGGATCGCGCGCTGGCTGTGCAGCAGGCTCTCGAAGCTCTTGCCGCCGGGGGCCGAGAGGTACACCAGCCTCACGCCCTTGAACTCCGGCGGGTGCTCCTCGGCATATGGCGAGCGGCAGTACACGGTAACTTCCATGCCGTGGCTCGCCACCAGTCGCGTGGAGACTTCCTCGACGAGGGTGCTGAAGCCGCTGTAGCGGGCGGGGATGCCGCGGTCCCCGATCATCGCCACGCGCAACGCACGACCGGGCGCGCGGCCGATTGACGTACCATCCTTCGTCATCATTCTCGAACAAAGCCTTCCGGTGACCAGGCAAAGTTTCGCACATGCGCGTATTGCACGCGAATAACTCCCACCGCGGCCTGGGCGGCGTGGGCAAGGCGGTCACCGCGACCATCGAGATCCTCCGGGCGGGCGGCATCGAGGTCGACACCTTCGAGCGCGACAGCCGCGACCTTCCCGGCAACCTGGCCGGCAAGGCCATCGCGTTCTTTTCCGGGCTGTACGCCGCGCGCGCGGTGCGCGAGTTCCGTGCGCTCCTGCGCGAGCTGCGACCCGACGTGGTGCACGCGCACGAGCTCTACCCCCTCATCTCCCCTTGGATCCTGCCGCAGTGCGTCGAGGAGGGGATCCCGGTCGTGATGGGCTCCTACGATTACCGCCTGTCGTGCCCCATCGCGACCCACCATACGCGAGGCGCCGAATGCCGCCGCTGCGAAGGTGGGCGCGAGCAGTGGTGCGTGATCCGCAACTGCCGCGGGAGCATTCCAGAGTCCCTTGCCTACGCGTTGCGCAATGCTTCGGCTCGCAGGTTCGACCTGTTCGCGCCGGTCGCCCGGTTCCTGCCGGTGAGCCGGCACCTGGGTGAATTCCTGGTGCGCCACCAGGGCATCGAACCGTCGCGCATCGCAGTGGTGCCGCCGCCGGTCCGCGTGCCCGCGGCGCCGGTCGAGGATCCCTCGCGCGGCGCCTACGTCGCCTATGCTGGGCGCTTCGCGCCCGAGAAAGGCGTCGAGGTGATGGTGGAGGCGTGCCGGCTGGCGCGCCTGCCGATGCGCTTCGCGGGGGATCGCGATTCCCATCCCGCCGTGGGCCCGGGCGACGACGCATCGTTCGTGTTGACCCGCTCGCGCGAGGAGCTCGACCGGTTCTATCGCGGCGCCCGGGTGGTGGTGATGCCGAGCCTCTGGTCGGAGACGTTCGGCGTGGTTGCCGCGGAGGCGATGAGTCACGGCGTGCCGGTGGTGGTCTCGCGTGTCGGGGCCCTCCCGGAAACCGTGGTGGAAGAATCCACCGGCCTCATCGCCGAGCCCGGCGATGCCCCGGGCCTCGCGCGCCAGCTGCGGCGGGTGTGGGACGACCCCGTGCTCGCGCGCAGGCTCGGGGAGAACGGCCGCCGCCGCGTCGTGGAGACGTATTCGGAACGGCACCATTTCGAGCACCTCGCGAGGGTCTACGGCGAGGCGCGGGCGCAGGTCAGGCGGTGACCGGGACAGCGGCCGGCGCACACGCCGCGGCGATCTTCCCGCAGCATTCGCGCAACAGTTGCGGCTCCATCGTGGCCGAGGGCAGCAGGCGGATGAAACGCTCCCCGCTCGTGGCGTGCAGCCCTGCGTCGCGGATCGCGGCGAACGCCTGCTGCATCCGCATGGGCTCCTCGAATTCCAGGCACCAGAGGGCGCCCCTTCCGCGCAACGTCGTGCCCCGCAGCCGCCCCAGCGCCGATCGAACCATATCCTCGATCGCGGCGACACGCTTCGCCATCGGCAGCGTCGCCATCACGCCCAGCGTGGCCTCGACCGCGGCGAGCGCCATCGGATTGCCGGAGAAGGTGCTGCCTGGCAGCGCCGCGCCCGGGACCTCGATCCCGTCGCGCAGCGCGAGGCTCGACACCGGAAAGCCGTTGCCCAGACTCTTCGCGAACGTGAGCAAGTCCGGTAGCCTGTCCAGCATGTCCATGTAGAAGGTGGGTCCAGTCCGGTGCAGCCCCGTGAGCGTCTCGTCGAACAGGCAGAGCGTGCCGTGCTCATGGCACAGGTCGATCGCGCGCCGGTAGAACCCCGGCGACGCCTCGTGCGCGGCGTTGGAGCCCTGGATCGGCTCGACCAGCAGCGCGGCGATCCGCCCGGTGCGCAGCAGCCGCTCGAGGGCGTCGAGGATCTCCGGCTCCTGGGCCTGGGGCAGGAATGGCAGCAGGTGCGCGTTGCCCGGATGCAGGGGCGCGTTGCGCCAGCACAGCGCCGCGGTCATTGCGGACTTGCCGTGCATTCCCTGAGCGAACCCGGCGAACTCGTCGCGGCCGGTGTGGGTTGCCGCCACGCGCATGGCGAATTCCACCACCTCCATGCCGGTGGAATAGAGGCCGGCGGTGCGCATCCCCTTCGGCAGCAGGGCCGCGAGGAGCCCGTCCACCCGAGCCTTGGCGGCGGTAGGATGGCGCCCGCAGGAGAGCAGGCGCCCGGCCTGCTCCTGGAGGCGCGCCGTCACCTCCGGCCGGCTGTGGCCGAGGAACACCGCGCCGAAGCCGGTGGCGAAGTCGACCAGCGTCCGCCCGTCCTCGGTCTCGAGGAAGCTGCCGCTGCCGCGGTGGAAAATCGGCTCGGAGTTCATGCGTTCCATCATAGCGCTACTCCATGACCGACGCCCCTCCTCCCGGCGCGCGGCTGCTGTTCGTGCTGGACAACGACTTCGGCGCGCTCGGCATGGTGATGTACCTGCTCCACGGCCAATCGCTGGCGACGCGGGCCACGCTGCTGCTGCCGCGGCGGGCCTACGAGCTCCATCGAGGGCAGCTGGCGGTGGCGAGCCGCCCCTACGATTCGCTCGCAGGCATTCTGGCCGTCTGCGCGGCCAATCCGCCGGACGTGGTGTTCCTCGTGTCGGGCTATCTCTGCGTGCGCCAGGGCCTGCTGTCGATAGGCGAGCTGCGCGAGCTGGTTCGAGCGCTGCAGGCGCGTGGTTGCACGGTGGCTACGAGCGACCCCTACCTCGGTACATTCCCGCGCATCGCCGAGGCGACGGTGCCGGTGCGAACGGGTGCCATTGCGCGAGCGCTCAAGCGCTACCTGGGACACGCGCCCTTCATCCATCGGCCGCTCGCACGCCTTGTCGACCACGTCGCGCAAGTGCGGTTTACGCGGCACGTGCGCGCGGTCACCGCAGCACTCGCCGACTTGCCTCACCTCTATCCTGCGCTGATTTCCATGGCCGAAGCGGGGGGAGTGCGGCCGTACTGCTTCTACAACCCGAACTATTTCCGCGCCCCCGAGCCGGTGCAAGCGATCCCCGGCGAGCGCCCGGTCTGGCTTTTCGTGATTGCCCAGTACGACCTCCACTACCAGGAGGAGCGGCATGGCAGGGAGCGTTTCGCCGAGTTGGTGGCCGCGAGGATCCGCGAGGCCCTTGCGCAGGGCAGGGATGCCACCTTCGTCGGACCCGCGACGATGGTGGAGGCGCTGTCGGCGCGCTTCCCGCGGGAGCCCGGGGTGACGCTGTTGGGGCGCTGCGCCTTCGGGGACTTCGAAAGGCGCCTGCTCCATGCGGAGGTCGCTTTCTACTGGCAGGTCTTCTCCACGTCGGCCTTCCTGCGGCTGTGGAACGGGCTCCCGGTGTTCTCGTTCGACGCGGGCCACACGTCCCATTTCTCGGGCGCGTTGTTCCAGGCCGGGCTTCGGCACTACTTCATGGGCGAGGCGCCGCGCTACCTGGACATCGAGGTGCCGCTCGATGCGGCGGCGTTGGCGCGCCTGGAAGATGCATTCCGGCGATCGGCCCGAAACGCGCTCGCACGCTTCAAGGCACTTCCCGAGCCCGAGGAAATGGTGGCGGCGATACGGGCTCGCACAGAATGAGCCGCCGATGCGTCGGGACTAGAAGTACTCCCACGGCCCGAGGACTCTCCAGGCCGTGTCGGGCTCCCGGTAGATGAGGGTCCCCGAGGCCATCGCCAGCCCGTTCATGCGCATCACGTATACCTCCCCAGTCGCCTCGTTCCTCCACAGCAAGTCCGACTTGCCGTCGCCGTCGTAGTCTCCCGTCGAGACGATGTTCCAGTTCAGGTTCGGCTCCGTGTACACCATGCCCTGGGACGCGATGGACGCACCGTTCATCAGCATCATGTACACCTGGCCGGTGGCGAAGTTCTTCCACAGGAGGTCCGATTTCCCGTCGCCGTCGAAGTCTGCGGCACCGATCACGTCCCACTGGGTGTTCGGCTCCTGGTAGATCATCGTTCCGCTCTGGGTGAAGGCGCCGCCGGAGACCGCGATCGTCATCAGGTAGACCTGGCCGGTCTGGGCGTTCCTCCAGATGATCTGGTTGGCCTTGCCGGTGCCGGCAAAATCCCCCGCGGCCGCGATCGTCCACTGCGTGTTCGGCTCGGTGTAGACGAGGCCTTGCGCTCCGATCCCGGCGGCGCCCATCAACATCGCGTACACCTGGCCCGTCTGCGAATTCCACCACAGCAGGTCGGCGAACCCGTCGCCGTCGAGGTCGGGCGCGTGCACCACCTTCCATTCGGCCCTCGGCTCCGTGGCGATCACGCTTCCCGGCTGCGGGAATCCGGTGGGACCGAAGGGCATCAAGAAGAGTTGCCCGCTTGAATCGTTGCGCCACAACAGGTCGGTGACGCCATCGGCGGTGAAGTCCGCGTCTGCCACGATCCGCCACGTGGTGTCCGGCTCTGAGTACGCTCCCGCCCCGCTGGTGATCGTGGTCCCGTCCATCAGCAGCCGGTATACCTGGCCGGTGGTGGAGTTGCGATACAGCACGTCGCTGCGGCCATCCCCGTTCAGGTCGGTCGCAACCGCCAGGCTAGCGGCCGACGACCGCTCGCTCACGCCGATCACGGGCACCTGGAAACTCGCGCCTCCCGCGCCCAGGATGGCGACGTTGGCGGCCACCCCACCCGCCGCGGTGGGCGTGAAAGCGACCGTGGCCTGGCAGCTCGCGCCGGCCGCCAGCGTCGTGCAATCGTGGGTTACGCTGAAGGGCGCCCCTACCGAGATCGCGATGCCCGCGACCGGTGCGCTGCCGGTGTTCGAGACCATGACCTGCTGGCTGGAGGAGGTGCGCAGCGGTTGGCTGCCGAAATCCAGCCATCCAGGCGCGGCCACGATCCCCTGCGATGAATCAAGCCGGATCATCTTCGCCGTGGAAGGCACCCGCGCGCCATCGAGGATGAAGAGCATGTAGGGCCCCGGGGGTGCCGTCTCCGGCGACGCAGGCGCCTGGATCGCGTGCCAGTCGTAGCAGGGCTCGGCGCTTGCCGCGCACTCGGCCGCGGAGGCGATGACCCATTGGCCTGCCACGAGCCTCGCGGTGATGGCGAGGTCGAACGTGCGCAATTGGATGTGGCGCTGGTTCAGGTCGAACGAGTGGGTCTGGGATCCGAGGCCGACGAGGGCCGCTTCGCCCACGGTCGTCTTGTGGGGCACGCTGATGAAGGCATGGCTTCCCACGGAAAACGACTCCGGCGCGGAGGCGATCGCGGGCCGGGCCTTGGTCATGTAGTCCGGGAAGTAATAGCGAAAGTTGTCGTGCTCCCGGCCGTCGTTCCCGTCGATGTTGCCGCTGCCCAGCAACACTCGCCCGTCGGGGAGCAGCACGGTGACGGTGTGATAGCCGCGGACTTCCGGCATCTCGGCGGTTCCCTGGCTCAATGCGAAGTTGTTGCGCGGATCCACGTACTCGGCGAAACCCGTCTGCGGCATGCCGCTCATGTCGTCGAACCCGGCCAGGATCAGCACGCGGCCGTCGGGGAGCAGCACAGTCGAGGGATGGTGGCGCAGGCCGTGCATCGGGATCGAGGGCCTCCAGATATCCGAGCCCGCGTCGTAGATGTCCACGTTGCCGTTACCGGGGGTACCGTGCGCGCCGCCCGCGTAAAGCACGCTGCCGTTCGAATAGCCCCAGTTGCCCTCCGGCAACCGCAGCGGCAGCAGGGCACTCGATGAGCCCTTGTTCGGGAAAACCTTCTGCGGCGCCGAAGCCTCGATGTAGGCCTTCGCCCCCGGACGGTAGCTGCCGGTGCGATGCCACAGCGGCGCCTGTCCCTTGAGCGAGAGGTACATCGGTTCCCCCGAGCCGCCGATCACGAGCACCGTATCGGGGCGTTGCGCATTGGGGAACTGGAAAATGTGGGTGTAATCCGGGCTTTCCATCCCGGCGGGAGTTTCCAGGGTGCCGGAGACCGCCGACCACGCATTCGTCCGGGGATCGAACACCTCCACGCTCGGGTTGAAGATCAAGGGTAGCGGCAGCACGCGCTCATACCCGCCCGCGACCAGCATCCGCGAGTCCGCAAGGCGCGTCACCGAGGCGTACCAACGAAGTGGCCGGCCGGTCGCAGTCCCCGGGATGATGGTGCCGGGGTTCTGCGTCCAGCCCTGGGTCGCGATGTGGAAGGTAAATGACTCCGCGATCCCGTCGACGGCGAGGCTGCCCACCAGGTCCCCGCTGTCGTAGCGGGCCCGATCGATGATGCCTTCTGCGCCGCTGGCGAAGAAGAGGTCGCCATTGGCGAGGAACGAATGCCCGCTGCACACCGTGCTCTTGAAGCGGGCGTAGGTCGAATCGAAGGAAGGATGCAGCGCCGGCGGAGCGGCCAGCGGCTGGATCACGACGGATGCGGGGGGCACCTCGGTGGCCGGCGTGGGCCGCATCAGGAACGAGAATTCGGGCTTGAAGCCGGGTGCCGTGAGGTCGAGCCCGGGATAGAAGAACAGGTTGAATTCGTTGATGAAGAAAAGATCGCCCGTGGGCAGCAGTGCCACATGGATCGGCGTCACCTCGAAGCCCGAACCCTGGCGCCATTGGGTGAGGGGACCATACGCATCCTGCACGGCCGCGTGAACGGGGAGGAGCGCGAATGCAGAACCGGCGGAAAACAGGAGCTTCTTGAGCATGCGATTCCTCGAGTGACGTTCAGGCCGGCCAGAATTCCCGGACGGCCGGCTCCGCATCCTGCTTCTCGAGCGCGGCCTCGATGAAGGGAGGATAACGCTGCGGATCGTCGGTGACATCCATGCGCTCGCGCAGGAAGATGCGGCGGACCTGCGATTTCCGGAACGCGGCGGTGAGCGCACGGACCTCGATTCCGGTCAGGTCCGGATGCCAGAGGTCGGCGATGAAGACGACCCGGCGCGAGCCTGAGCGGTTCCATACCTCATGCTCGTAGCTGTCCTCGAACATGAGGCACTTGCCCTCC
>JANMHV010000300.1:0-25410 GCA_031375445.1 Burkholderiales bacterium
TGAGGTCATAGACATCGCAGACCACGCGCTGCACCGAGGAGCCAAGCTGTTCCTTGGCGATGGCGAACCCCTTGCCGTAGCGCAGCGGCGCCAGTTGCTCCGCGGTCTCGGCGCGATACTTCGGCGGCCAGTCGAGCTTCGCCGGCCCTTCGAGGTCGAGGGCGAGGACTTCGCGCGCGCCGCGCTTCTCGAACTCGAACGCCCAGAAGCCGTCGTAGGTAGCGACATCGAGCACGCGCTTGCCGTCGAAGCGCTCGGGAAAGCGGTACTGGTGCAGCTTCTCCCGGTAGTCGAAGGCGCCCGGCGTGAGCACGCCGTTGCCGAAATCGAAGGTGTGGTACCAGGTGTGGGAATTGATGCGCTCGACCAGCGCCGCCGCCTCGGCGCCACCGCTGCCCGCGGGCGGCGCCGCGTGCGCGGGGTCGGGAACGCTCGAATAACGGTGGCGGCCATTCATGCGGCGCATCACGCGCTGCCAGAAGGGGCCCTCCACGGAAAGGTGCAGCCCCGCCTCGTGCTCGCTGGCGGTGAGGGATACGCCGAACCCTCCCAGCCCGACCTTCTTGATCGCCAAATTGCCTCCCGGGTGCGCGACCGCTTTTCGCGGTTGTAGTCCGGCCGATCCCGCGCGCATCTGGCCGAAGTTGATGGGGCGAGTGTACAAGCCGCCGGGGACGGGGGAAAGCCGCATCGCGTTGATGCGCCGCCGGCCGGCCTTGTATATTCGACCTTCCCGCACCAGCCGGTGCGCGCATTCGAGGTGACGATCGATGCCCCACCCCTTCCGTACGCGCGTGGCGCTCATCGCCGCGGGCACGTGCCTCGCCCTCCTCGGCCTCGCTGCGCGGGCGCAGAGCCTGGTGGTCAACGGGGACTTCTCCCGGGGCGGCGATCCTCCCTCCGGGTGGGTGAAGGAGCCGGAGGCCGCCGCGAAAGGCTCCGTGGCGGTGCGCGGCGGAGTGCTCGAGCTATCCCCAAATTCGCGCAACACCCCGTCACATAAGCCCCTGGGAATCGGGCAGGCCATCGAGGGTGCCGCGCTGCAGGGGCAGACGCTCGCGGTCTCGGCGCGGCTCGGCCTGCGCGGGCCTGCCACCGGCGCGGTCGTGGGGGTGCATGCGCTGCGTGCCGACGGCAGCGAGATCGCGAAAGTGCACCTGCGGCGCTCGAACCCGGGCGATGCCCTCGAGACCGTCTCGGGCGTGCTCCAGGTCCCGGCCTCGGAGACGCCGAGGCTCCTGATCCTGTTCGCGGTCGCCGAAGGCCTCGGCGGCGGCGCGAGCTTCGCCGACATCGCGGTGGTCCCGCAACGCGCCGCCTCTCCCCCGACAGCGCGCTCCGGCTCCTCGCCCCCGGTGATGCCGCCCGGGCGCACCGGCAGCACGGCAGCACCTCCCCCCGCGAGCGCCGTGAGCGCCTTCGCGGCGCGCGTCTCCGTCGACGCGGGCGCCCGGGGAAGGACGATCCCGCGCGCGCTCTATGGCGTCAACATCGAGTGGTGGCGCAATGCCAACGGGGTGTGGGACGAGCGCGGCGAGCGCTTCGATCCGAAGGCGCTCGAGCTCACCAAGGCGCTCGGCACCAGCGTGATCCGCTTTCCCGGCGGCTACCTCGGCGACATGTACGAGTGGCGCGACGGCGTCGGCCCCCGCGCGGGCCGGCGCCCCATCGCGACCAACATCAAGAACCGCGAGAAGGAAGTGCCGCGCTTCGCGACCGACGAGCTGGTCGAGTTCGCGGGCGCCGTGGGCGCGGACCTCATGCTGCAGGCCAACCTGGGCACCGGGACATCGAAGACCGCGGCCGATTGGGTGGCCTACATGCGCCAGCTGCGAGAGCGCAATCCGCGGGCCGCGCGCGTCGACTGGTGGGAGATGGGCAACGAGCTGTACCACAAGGACGACGCCTCCGGCGCCAGCATGGCGCCCGAGGCCTACGCGGACAAGGTGCTCGCCTTCGCCCGCGAGATGAAGGCCGCCGACCCGTCGATCCGCATCGGCGCGATCGGGATGGAGAACTACCCGTTGTTCCCGTTCAACTCGTACCGCAACTGGAACGAGATCGTGTTGAAGCGCACCGGCGGGCAGATCGACTTCTTCGCCGTCCACAACGGCTATGCGCCGGTGGCACCCGACGACGGCGCCAACCCCCGCGACGTGTATCGCGCGCTCTGGGCCGCGCCCCTCATGGTCGCGGACAACCTGCGCAAGGTGGCCGAGCAGATCGCGCGCAACGTCCCCCCGGAGCGCGCCGCGGCCATCGGCATCGCGGTCACCGAGTGGGCGCCCCTCTTCCACGTGACGCCGTCGAGCGCGTGGATCGACCACTCGAAGACGCTGGGCTCGGCGCTCTACGTGGCCGACGTGCTGCGCGTCTTCGTCCAGGACGAGCGCACGGTCGCGGCGACCTTCTTCAAGCTGAACGAGGCCTCGTTCCTGGGCCTGTTCGGGGCGCGGCGCGGCGAGTGGATCCCCAACGCGTCGTACTACGCCTTCCAGCTCTTCACCCGCCATTTCGGCACGACGCTGGTCGGCTCCCGCGCCGAGGCGCCCACCTACGACAGCGTGCGCGCCGGCATCGTGCCCGCGATGCAGCGCGTGCCCACGCTCGAATCGGTGGCGAGCGTCTCCGAGGACGGCCGGCGGCTCTACGTGATCCTCATCAACAAGTCGATCGACCAGGCGGCCGACGTCGCGATCGAGCTGCGCGGCTTCGAGCCCTCGGAGGCAACGGCGCACCTGCTCACCGGGGCGTCTCCCGACTCGAATACGGGCACGCAGCTGCCCGCCGTTCCGGGACTGCGCTGGGCGAAGCAGGTCAACGTCGACGCCTCCGCGCGCCACTTCGACCGCGGGGCCCCCGGGGAAGTGAGCCTCACCGCGACGGTGCTGCCGAAGGCCGGGCGCACCCTCACCTATCGCGTGCCGCCGCACTCGGCGGCGAGCCTGGAGCTGCGCCGCTAGGGAAGCTAGCGCTTCGGCGCCAGCGTCTCGTCGAGGAGGTCGTCCAGGTCGGCGACGAATTTCTGCCAGGTGAAGCGCTTCACGCGCTCGAGCCCCGCGCGCCCCATGGCGAGCATGCGCTCCTCGTTGCCCGCGAGCCGGCGCATCGCGCCGGCGAAGCTGTCCGGGTCCGGGTTCACGAGGTAGCCGGTCACCTCGTGCTCCACCACCTCGCGGGGCCCGCCGCGATTCACGGCGATGACGGGCTTGCCCCGGGCCATGCCTTCCATCGGCGTGAGGCCGAGGTCCTCGTTGAACGCCGTGAACAGCACCGCGGTGCAGCTCGCGTAGTACGCCTGCATCTGCGCGTCGGTCGGGCCGATGTGGAAGATGATCGCGGGGTCGTCCGCCGCGAGCGCCCTCAACCGGGCGAGGTAGTCGCGGCTCTTCTGGTCCACCATGCCGGCCACCACCAGCCGGTAGTCCGCGCCGGTCTCGCGCCGGAAGCGCAGGAAGGCCTCGACCCCCAGCTCGATGTACTTGGTCCACATGATGCGGCCGGGCAGGAAGAAGAACGGCTCGCGATCCACGCTGGGCTCGATGCGGTCCAAGTCGATGCCCGGGTACATGACCACCATGTCCTCGCGGGTCCTCAGGCCGCCGCGCGCCACCCGGTCGCGCACCGTCTCGCTGATGCAGACCACCTTGTCGTAGCGGCGCCACAGATGCCGGTCGATGACGGCGAACCCGCGCTCGATCACCAGGGCCAAGCCGCGGCGGAAGCGCTGCCGCTCCAGGTGCCGCTTGCGGTACTCGGCGTCGTAGACCGCGCGCAGCGGGGTGAAGCAGAGGTTCACCAGCGGCACGCTGTCGTTGCGGAGCGTGATGAAGCTGCCGACCCCGTCGCAGCACACCACCAGGGCATCGGACCGGGCCAGGTCCAGGCGCGTGGCAGCGACCCGCGCCGAGCCCGCGATCACCGCGCCGTAGCTGCGCTTCACCGACACGCGCCCGGTCTCGCGGATCGAGAGCTCCTTCAACTCGGGATAGGTGCCCTCGGCGTCGTAGTGGCTGGTGTAGATCACCCACTCGTGGCGGCTGCGCCGCGCGATCTCGAGGATGGTGCGCTCGAGGCCGCTCTTCACGTAGATCCACGGATGGTAGAGGGCGATGCGCACCGTCAGCGTCTCCCGGCCCGCGCGTCGAGCACCTGCCAGTACACCTGCTCCAGCTCGGCCGCGTAGCGGCGCCAGTCGTACTGGCGTGCCAGCCGCTGGTTCTCCGCGCCCTGGCGGCGGCACTCCAGAGGGTCGTCCCACAGTCGGCGCACCGCCGCCGTCGCGGCGTCCACGTCGTCGGGCGCGATGCGCACGCCCGCGAAGGGCAGCGGCGAGGTGGACACGATGGCGCAGCCCGACGCCATCGCCTCGGGCAGCACCAGGCCGAAGGTCTCCACCTTGGTGGGAAACAGGAACACCCGGGAGCCCGCCAGCGCATCGAGGTAGTGCTCGCGCTCCTTGGGCCGGCGCTCGATGTGGACGTTGGCCGGTACGCAGGCGGCGATCTCGTCGTAGCGCTCGCCCCAGCCGACCACGCGGAACGGCACGTCCGGGAGCCGGCGCGCGACCTCGAGGACCAGGCCGATGCCCTTCCTCACGTCGAGCTTGCCGGTGTACATCACGCAGGGCCTCTCCTCCAGCCCGTAGTACTGCCCATGCGAGATGCCGGGCACGACCACCCGGTCTCCCGGGCGGTCCACGCCCAGCCGCCGTGCCAGCTCCAGCGAGAAATCGCTCAGGTGCAGCTTCACGTCGAAGGGCCAGGCGAGCATCCGCCGCTCCATCCAGCGCCAGAGCCGGCCGGTCACCGGCCCGCGCATCTCGAGCCAGACATCGCCGAAGAGCGCGAGGACGCCGCCCACGACGGGCTTGCCGAGCGCCTTGCCGGCGGCGAGCGAGGGACGCAGGGCGTGGTACGTGAACGCGTGGATCACGTCCGCGTCCCGGGCGAGCTCGGCGATCTGGCGCCAGGCGAAGTTCATGCGGTAGCGCGAGACCGGCAAGCGCACCGTGCGCATGCCCTGGTACGACGCGATGGTGGGGTCTCCGGTGGTGACGACCGTCACGCGGTGGCCGATCTCCTGCAGGTGGCGCGCGGCTTCGGTCACGATGTACTCGCCCCCGCCGGCGAAGTCCGGAGGGAAGAGCTCGTGCGCCAGCAGCACCGAGAGGGGCCGCTGGGTGCGCGCCACGGGCGTTGCCGTGCTCACGGGGCTACCGTCCCGAGCGCGAGCCGGCGGAACAGGCCCTCGTACACCGGCCCCAGCGTCTCGAGGCTGAAGCGGTGCGCGCTCGCGCGGCACGCCGCCACGACCTGGGGCGTCTTCCCCGCGGCCAGCACCTCCAGGATCGCGCTGGCCAGACCGTCGGCGTTGGTGGCCTCGCGATGGGATTCGCCCGGATCGAAGAGCCGGCCGACGAGCGGCCCGTCGACGATCTCCGGGGGACCGCCATAGGACGCGGCGACGACTGGAGTGCCCGCGGCCATCGATTCGACCAGGACCATCCCGAAGGCTTCCTCCACCGCGGGCAACACCGTGACGTCGGCCTGGCCGTAGAGCCCGGCCAGGTCTTCCAGGCGCCCCACCCCGAGGAATTCGACGCGGTCGGCGATGCCGGCGGCGCGGCACTCGCGCTCGAGGCCCGCGCGGGTCTCCTCGCTCGCGTGGCCGGCGAATACCAGGCGCGCGGCCGGGTGCGCCCGCGCCACCTGGCCGAAGGCGCGGCACAGCGCAGCCGCGCCCTTGCGGCGGTCGTTCGCATCGCTCACGAACAGGATGCGGGGCGCCCGGACGCCCGCCGCGTGGACCTGGCCCAGGTACTGCTCGATCACCACCGGGGGCGCGATGGTGGTCGCATCCACGCCGAACTCGCGCCGGTACAGGTCCTCGGCGTAGCGGCTCACGGTCACCGTGGCGTCGGCGTGGCGCCGCACCGTGCGGAAGAACCACGCATCCAGCGGCACCGCGCGGAAATGGCGCCGCGACAGCAGCCCCACGGAGTGGTAGACCACCTTGTAGCGCGCCCGCGTGCGCCGCCGTGCGCGGATCGCGGCGTAGGCGTCGAAGTAGTGCATGCAGAACACCACGTCTGCGTCGCACCGGGCGAGCGGGCGCTGCAGCCGGAAGGCGAACTCGTGCAGCGAGTTGAACTGGCGCGGCGCGAGCCCGAACCGCTGGCGCATCAAATGGTATTCGATGCCGCCGCGGTTCTCGATCCGATCCTCGGGACCGGTGGAGAAGACCGTCACGCGATGGCCGCGCCGGGTGAGGTAGGTGGAGAGGTCGTGGAGCGTTCGCTCCGAGCCGCGGCGCACCCACGGCCAGACGAACGGGCTGGTGATCACGATCCGCAGGGGGCTGCCCGCTTCGCTCACGCCGGCGGTCCCCGCCGCTCGCGAGCCCGCGCCCTCAGATTCGGTCATCCGCCATCGGGTGTTGCCCGGCCGAGGTCGGAGGACGGGCCGAGCCCGCGAAGCGCCGCCTCTTCCCGCCCAGGGGCGTGGGCGGGAGCCACCTGCGGGATCCGTGGGAGAACACCTTGGCGTCGGAGACGGCCCGCAGGCGTTGCGTTGCGGCGCGCAGGGCGAGCGTCTCGCGCAGGTGCGCGAGGTTCCACCCCAGGGCGCGCAGCTTCGCCCCGCGCGGGCCTCGCGCCAGCAGGTCCGCCACCGTATACGTCCCGTAGGCTGCGAGCATCACGGCGAGGTTCACGCCGCCCGCGTTCTTCAGCAGCGAGCGCAACCGGTTCTTGCAGTAGTGGAACACGATGCCGGGATGCGCGCGGCCTGAATCCAGGGCCACGTTGTGCATCGCCTTCAGGTCCGGGAACACCGCCACGCGGTGGCCCATGAGGTTCAGGCGCCAGCCAAGGTCGGAGTCCTCGTAGCCGTAGAAGAAGGACTCGTCGAAGCCGCCCGCCTCGCGCACCGCCTCGGTCCGCGCGAGCATCGCGGAGCAGTTGATCCAGATTCGCAGGCACGGCTCGGCGGAATCGTCCACCCGGCCACCCTCGGCAACGTCCCACGCGAGTCCCATCCGGCCGAGGTCCCCGCCATAGGCGTTCACGCCGCCAGGGTCGAACGCGTAGACGATGAAGCCGCCGACGGCGCCAAGCGCAGGGTCGCGCGACAGGTGCGCGAGCGAACGCTCGAGCCAGTCCTCCGCGAGGTCGACGTCGCTGTCGAGGTAGAGCACGAGCGGCGTGGCCACCTCCGCGAGGCCCGTGTTGCGCGCCGCCGCGGGACCGTTGGGCTCCCGGCGGATGTAGCGCAGCCGCCCCTCCCAGGACGGCGCCAGCGCCTCGATCATCGCGGGCGTGTCGTCGGTGGAGCTGTTGTCGACCACGATCACGCGCGGAGCGCCGACGGTCTGGCGCGCGAGGTGCGCGAGGGCACGCTTGAGGTCGGCCGAGCGGTTGAAGGTGGGGATGACCACCGTCACCGCCTGCTCCGCGGGGGTTGCTTTGCGATTCATCGTGAAGCGATCAGGCGACGGCGGGTTCCCGCTCCTTCACCGGCACGCACTGGCGGACCTGCCAGTCGACCTTGATGCGCGTGACCATCTTCGAGAGGGCCTTGATGTGGGTGGTCCACACGGCGAGCGCGCTCTCCAGCTCGCGCGCGCCCTCCTCGGTGAGCCGGAAGTGGACCTCGGTAGGCCTGGCGAACCGGTAGGCGGCCGGGTCCGCGAGGTCGCCCCCCGCGAACCAGCCGGCGAGGTCGTAGCGCATGGTGGCGCGCGCCGAGGACAGGATCGACTCCCGGTCGTGCCCGGAGGCATGCATGAGGCGCGTATAGGTGGTGAGGTCGGCCCAGAAGGCGTCGAAGTCGGTGATCTTCCGGTGCACCCCGTGCTCCTCGAAGAGCGCGCGCGTGGCGCCCATCGCCGCGTCGCACACCGCGTCCCAGATGTGGAACGAGGCGATCGCGCGGTAGCGGTACATCAGGTTGTCGCCGATCTCGCCGCTCTGCAGCTTCACGAAGTTCTCCGGCTGCGAGTAGAAGGCGATGCACGCCTCGGGCGTCGGGAAGAGCTCGCCCTTGGTTTCGGCCACGTACTCGTCGAGGAAGGCCCGGATCGCGGGGCTGCCGTTCTCCATCGCCGGCAGCATGCGCGACCACCACTCCGAATTGCGGATGCCGTGGGCGCGGGCGAGGTTCACGATGTGCTCGAACCAGCCGTCGTTCCAGAAGACGCTGCTCACCAGGTGCCACTTGCGGCAGGTGATGTAGTCGTCGAACGGCAGCGTGTCGGTGGCGACGATGATCTCCTCCACGTCGAACACCTTCTCGTCCTCGTAGACGCCGTAGTTCTTCGGCAGCACGCGGAAGCGCGTGTCGAACTTGAACAGTTCGCGCGACTCCAGCGACTCGAGCTCGGCGCCCTTCAGCATCATCGCCTGGAAGTTGTGCATCTGGTGGATGTTGCCGTCGAGCAGGCTGTGCAGGCCCTTGATGTGGCCGGTGAGGGTCTCCCCGGGCAGGCCCAGGATCAAGTCCGAGACCGAGCGCAGCCCCCGGCCGCGCATGTGGACCTCGAGCGCCTTGTACGCCTCGAGCTTGATGGCCTCGCGCTTCACCTTGCGCAGCACCTCCTCGTCGAGCGACTGAACCGCCTGGTAGAGCACCATCGCCCCACCCATCTTCTCCACCGACTTGATGATGCGCTCGGGCTTGTTCTTGCCGGTGGTCGCGTCGATGAACGTGGGCCAGCCGTGTTCCTTCTGCATGAGGCCGATGTGTCCCGAGATCTCGATGTCGCGCTCGTACATGCCGTAGTTGGAGTCGGCGATGCGCAGCGTACCCATGTTCGGCGAATGGCTCTTGATGCGCTTGGCGATGTAGGTGATCTCGTCCTTGATGCGGTCGACCGAGAAGTTGTGGATCTTGGAGTAGTACTTGGTGCCCTGCACGCAGAAGGTGCAGGTGAAGGGGCAGCCGCGGTTGGTCTCGATCATCGGGGCCAGCTTGCCGTCGAAGAACTCGTCCTGGATACCGGTGAGGAACGGCGACGGGATGTCCTGCACCTCCTTGTGGCGCGGCTTGGTCTCGTCGATCGCGGCCTGGCCCTCGGGGTTGCGGAAGACGGCCGAGGGCAGCCCGATGGCGCCCAGGCCCTTGATCGACTTGCCCGCGTCCATGAAGGTGCGAACGATGTGGTTGGCGAGGAAGTCGCCTTCGCCCAGGGCGTAGACGTCGATGAAGCGGTGCTTGTCGAGATACTGGAGCTGGCGCTCGGGCTCGATCGAGATGTTCGGCCCGCCCATCACCGTGAGGATCCCCGGGTTGATCGCCTTGGCGGCGCGGAAGAAGTAGTGCGAGAGCGCCTCGTTCCAGACGTAGTTGCTGAGCATCAGCACGTCCGGGGGATCGCGGCGGATGGCGTCGAGCAAGGTCTCGGCGTAGACGAAAAGGCGCGAGTCGATTTCCTTCGACGGGTCCTCGTGGTCCATCACCGCCTTCATGTAGGCCACGCCCAGCGGCATGCAGTCGTTGGCCAGCACGCCGGAGTAGTTGTACCGAAGGTCACCCAGGTAGACGCGGACGCTCATGACATTGCTCCCTTTCGATCCCGATTTTCTTGTTGTTGCGTTTTGTCAGGCTTTAGCCGTCTCGCGCACGGCGGCGGGCTTGCGCTCTTCCGCGGCGAGGAACTTCCGGTACCAGTCGATCGTTCGGCGCAGGCCCTCGTCGAGGCCGTGGCGCGGTGTCCAGCCGAGGCGCTCGCGCGCCTTCGTCGCATCCAGGTACTGCTCGCGGATTTCCGCCGAAGCGATATTTTGCACCACGGGCCGCAGGTCCGTCCTGCCCATCATCGAGAGCACCTTCTCGGTGAGCTCCAGCATGGTCGGGCGCAGCTCGAGTCCGAAGTTGAACGCCTCTCCCGCCAGGGCGCGGTCGGCGACGAGCGCTTCGGCGAGGCGCAGGTAGGCATCGGCGGCATCCTCGACGTACAGGAAGTCGCGCACGAACTTGCCGTCGCTGCGGATGAGGAAGGGCTCGTTGCGGATGGTGGCGGCGACCACACCCGGGATGAGGCGGCTGAAATTCAGGTCCCCGCCCCCGAAAAGGTTGCCGCAGCGCACCACCACCGCTCCCAGGCCGTAGGTGCGCGCGTACATGGTGGTGATGAGGTCGGTGCAGCTCTTCGAGACGTCGTAGGGGAAGAGCCCGCGCAGCGGGTGGTCCTCCACGTACGGCAGGTTGTCGGAGTTGCCGTAGGCCTTGTCGGAGGACGCCACGAGGACCTGCTTCACCCCCGTCTGGCGCGCCGCCTCGAGCAGCATCCAGGTGCCGCGCACGTTCGCTTCCAGGGTGCCGACGGGGTCGTGCTTCGCCACGCCGACCAGGGTCTGCGCTCCCAGGTGGAAAGCGGTGTCGATCTCGTACTCCGCGAAGGCGCGGCGCACCACGCCCTCGTCGGTGAGGGAGCCGCGCACCGTGTTGATGCGGTCGATCCAGCCGTCGGTGACCAGGCGGCTTCGCGGCGCGCCGTCGCGGATGAGGGCCACCACGTTCGCGCCCCGTTGCACCAGCTCCGGCACGACCCAGCTGCCCAGCAGGCCCGTGGCGCCGGTCACGAGGACGGGACGCCCTTTCCAGAAGTTGGTGGTCATTCTCCGGCCGCCGCCTCGAGGTGGACCGGGGCACGCAGCGGCTGGCGCGCGACCCACGGCGGGGGCTCGCTGCCGATGCACAGCTTCTCCAGCTCCTGCTGGTCCTTGCTCGTATCCATGGACTTCCAGAAACCCTGGTGCTGGTTCACGTAGAGCAGGCCGCGGCGCGCGAATTCCGGCAGCACTTCCTGCTCCAGGTTGTTGCCCTTCCACTCGAGCAGCGCCTTGCGCTCGAAGACGAAGAAGCCCGCGTTGATCCAGTAGTCGCGCACCAGGGGCTTTTCCTCGAAGCGGTGGACCTTGTTGTCGTCGCCGAAGACGACCAGGCCGTACTGCGAGCGCAGCGGCACCGTGGTGAGGGTCGCGAGGCCGCCGGAACGCTCGTGGGCGGCGAGGAGCGCGTGCAGGTCGAGGTCTCCCAGGCCGTCGCCGTAGGTCGCGAAGAAGCGCTCGCCCACGTGGGCGCCGCAGCGGAAGATGCGATCCCCGGTATCCGCGTCGGAGCCGGTGTCGACGATGCGCACGTTCCATTCCAGGAAGCGGCCGTTGAAGTAGTCGTGCAGCATCTCGATGCGGTGCCCGCCGGCGAGCACGAAGTTGGTGAAGCCCTGCGAGGCGTAGGCGCGCATGAGGTGGACCAGGATCGGCGTGCCGTTCACCGGCATCATCACCTTGGGGAAGTACTCGGTGAAGGGATAGGACCGGGTGCCCTTGCCGCCGCACAGGATCACGACCTGCATGTCGCTCTTCTTCATTTGCGCCTCGTCTCGATGGTTTTGTTGCTAACGGGTGTCGATGGGTCCGGAGCGCCGGCGCCTGCAGGGAGGCTCACCAGCCCCGCCCCTTCGCGACGGTGACGAACGTGCGTGCGATGAGCTTGAAATCCAGCCATAGCGACCAGCGGTCGATGTAGGCCATGTCGAGCTCCATCCATTTGCCGAACGGCATGAGGGGATCGTCTTCCAGCTGCCAGAAACAGGTGAGGCCCGGCGGCATCGAGAGGCGACGGCGCTGCCACCACTCGTCCCCGAACGCCTCCTTGACCGGCAGGGGCCGCGGGCCCACCAGGCTCATGTCGCCCACCAGCACGTTCCAGAGCTGCGGCAGCTCGTCCAGGTGGAAGCGGCGCAGGTAGCGGCCGAGCGCGGTGATGCGCATGTCGTTCTTCACCTTGAAGGCGGTGCCGTCGCGCTGGTTCTGCTCCGCCATCACGTCGCGCAGGCTGTCGGCCTCGCGCACCATGGAGCGGAACTTCACCATGCGGAAGTGGCGGCCGTGCAACCCCACGCGGGTCTGGAAGAAGAGGACCGGGCCGGGGGAGGTGAACTTCACCCCCAGCGCGATGGCCAGAAGGACCGGGGAAAGGAGGATCAGACCGGCGGCGGCGCCGACGAAATCGATCATCCGCTTGGCGGTGAGCAGGCGGTAGTTCGACGGTCCGCTGTAGTGCGTGACCATCGGGATGGAGCCCACGTGTGCCACCTCGGTCGAGAACGCGGTTCCGGCAGCCTGGAAGATCTCCGGCTCGAGCTTCACCGAGATGCCGGCGGCGGAACAGATGTCGATCAGTTCGCGGACCTGGTCGTAGCAGGTGCGCACCGGCAGCGTCACCACCACCTCGTCGATCACGTGGCTCTCGACGATGGCGCGGACCGCCTGCGTATCCGGCACCACGCGGCTGCGCACGGAGGCCAGGGCGCCGGTACGGAAATCCTCCGCGATCTGCGACGGGGGGGCACCCTTGGGCGCGATGTCGATCAGCTCCTCGATCACGATGCCGAAATGCGGGTTGGCGAGGATGGTGCGGGCGATTTCGGCGGAGCGCTGGTTGTGCCCCACGATGAGCCAGACCCGGTAGTCGTCGCCGCGCTGGCGCAACCGGCGGATCACGAAGCGCATCACGAAGCGCAGCGCCGGCACCACCACCAGGGCGCCCACGAGGGCATGCAAGTAGTAAGCGGGCGCGAGGCCGCCACCCCAGACCTCCGCGGCCACGATCGCGACGCAGCACGAGTAGAGCGCCACCTCGCACAGCGACAGCAGCTCGCCGGCGATGTCCTCGGTGCGGCGCACGAAATAAAGGTGCATCCGCTCGGCGATGAGCAGGAAGGCGACGAAGAAGGTGGCGGCGAATACCTGGAGGGCAAGCAGGTGCGCCCCGCGGGCGGCAGGCCCTTCCAGGCCGTACCAGACGAGTGCCGTCGAGGCTGCCACGGCCGTCGCGGCATCCACGAAGCGCAATGAATGCGCCATGACGCGGACATTGTGATAAAGCAAAGTGCACCTCGCGCGCGATCGCCTTCCTGGGGACTGGGAATATTCCCGTCCCTACCGCCAATGGCGGTAATCGATCAGTTCTTGTTTGTATTTACGACGAGCCTGCTGCGCCTCCGAGCCGGCGCCGTTTCCCCCCGTCAGCAGCCGGGACGCACCGCCACGCATGCGGAGGGTTGACAGGTTCATTCTAACTCCGGCCCCCGGCCGATGTGTTAAAGAATGGGACGGCCGTGCGGACCGGAGGATGCCGGTGCGCACGGCGGCGTTTTGTGGTAGGGCTTCCAAATCGTATCGCTATGTGAGATAAGGGTTTCCAGATGTCCGTCCACACACTTTCCATACCGAGCGCCACCGACCCCGTGCGGATGGCCCGCGTCCACCTCGCCGCCGCGCTTCGCATGGCAGTCCTCGACCAGCTCGAGGAAGGCATCGACAACCACTTCACGGTGACTGTGCCGGGCTTCGATGACCGTTTCATGATCCTGCCCTTCGGCTTCCATTGGTCCGAGGCGCGCGCGAGCGACATGGTGGTGTTCGACGAGAGCGGTACCACGCTCGAAGGCGAGGGCAAGGTGGAGCTTTCGGCCCACTGCATCCACGCGCCGATCCATCGCATCGCCGGCGCGAAAGTGGTGATGCACACCCACCAGCCGTGGGCGCTGGCGCTCAACATGCTGAAGGACAACCGCCTGCTGCCGGCGAGCCAGACCGCCGCGTTCTACCACGGCCAGGTGGCGTACGACGACCATTACGACGGCACCGCCGACTTCAAGTCCGAAGGCGAGCGGCTGGCCGCGATCCTCGGCGACAAGTCGATCCTCTTCATGAAGAATCACGGCGTGCTGGTGGTGGGCGAAACCGTCGCGCAGGCCTACCGCAAGCTCTACAAGCTGGAGCGCGTATGCCGCGCCCAGATGCTGGCGCTCTCGACCGGGCGCGAGGTCAACGTGCTCGCCGATGATGTGATCGCCAAGGTGCTAGCGACCGCGCCCCATGAAACCCATTCGCGCGAGGAGCGCGACCGCCTCTACTTCGAGGCGATGATGCGGGTGGTCGACCGCGAGTTGCCCGGATACGCCGAGTAGCGCTCGAATCCGGGTAGCAAGGAGCGCGCATGCGCCCGCCCAGGGCGGCGTGAGGCCGGGCGTCAGGCCGCGCTGGCGGATCTCAGGAACAGAAGGCAACCCGTATCGGTGGTGAGCTCGTCGTGCCAGGAACCCGCACGCGCCAGCTGGTAGTCGCCCTCCCCGACGTGCGTCGAACCGCTTCGCAGCGTCCCCTTCAGGACCAGGCACTCCTCGTCGAGGGGATGGTGATGCGCCGCGACCACCGCGCCGCGCTCCATCCGTGCGAGCCAGGTGCGCACGCGCCCATCGTCGTTCAATATCTTCGCGGTCACGCCCGGCGCGATGGTGAGCCAGCCGCCTTCGCCAGCGCGAACGACGGTAAAGTCAGAATGCGAGTCCTGGCGCACCCGTTCCAGGATGCGCGCCTTCAGCCCGGGAGGAGGCATGCTCCCGCTCTCTTCGAGAGCCTCGAGCAAATGGCGCAGCTGGGCGCTTTCCAGGCTCTTGTCGTCCTTCGGTTCAGTCATCAATTGTCGTTGGGATTCTCGGTGGAGGCGCGCAGGGCCGAGAGGCCGCGGCGAATCTGGCTCTTGACCGTTCCCAACGGCAGCCCCGTTGCGGTCGAGATCTCCTGGTGAGAATAGCCCTTGAAGAAGGCGAGCGCGAGTACCTGGCGCGTCTGCGAGGGGAGCGCGGCCAGGGCGACGTGCACGCGCGTGCCCCTGCGAGTAGCCGCCAGCAGGTCCAGGGGGTCGCCCGCGCCCTCCTCGTCTCCGAGGTCGGAATCGCCCTGGAATCGGACGACGGCATCGCGCGCGCGCAATTTGTCCAGTGCCCGGCTGCGGCAGATCATCAGCAGCCAGACGGCGACCGGACCCCGGGCGGAATCGTAACTGGCGGCACCGCGCCAGGCCTGCAAGTAAGCGTCGGAGACGGCCTCCTCCGCATCACCTTCATTCCGAAGGATGCGCGAGGCGAGCGCCATCATTCGCGACACCGTGGAATCGTAGAGCGAAGCCAGGGCGGCCGAGTCGCGGGCGGCCACGCGCGCCATCAGGCCCCTCAGCCTCCCCTGCACGTCGACAACCAACGACGCGCCTTGATCCATCGGCGCTGCGGCGTCGGAGCCGGCAGCTTCTGGCAACCGGGAGTCGAAGGGAGCCACGTAATTCTTTCCGCTGAGAGGGTCTTGAAGACCGGGACGTCGTGAGTACGCCTCCGAACCTAACCCGGATGCAGCCTCCGCGCCTATTTATTTGCAAAAGCGTGGGAGCTTTCCTACATTTTTTCCCGACGTGCGATCGCCACAATCGCCTCACCCGCTTCGGCACATCCGCAATTCCGCAGCGAACGTAACTAGCGACGCAGTCGGCATGAGCCGCTACTGACCGGGCACTCCAATCTCTCTCTCTTCAAGGAGCAGGAAATGATTTCGAACATGAACCACCTTGCCGGGCGCGTCACGCGCCTTGTGCTGGGTGCATGGCTGGGCGTAGCCGGCGTCGCGATGGCCTCGAGCCACCGCGAAGCCCCGAACATCCTGAAGTTGCCGGCGGTGGACAACACCGACGTCTACGCCTTCCGCAGCTACGAGCCGGGCCGCTCCGACTTCGTGACGCTGATCGCGAACTTCATCCCGCTGCAGGATGCGTACGGCGGGCCGAATTATTTTCCGATGGATCCCGATGCCCTCTACGAGATCCACGTCGACAACAACGGGGATGCCTTCGAGGACATCTCGTTCCAGTTCCGATTCTCGCAGGCGTTCCGCGACATCGCCCTGCCGGTCGGCGGCAAGAACGTCGCGATTCCCCTGATCAATGCCGGACCTGTCACCGATGTGGAAGCGGCTACGCTCAACCGCCTCGAGCGATTCGAGATGTTCGTCTCCCGCGGGGCGCGGCGGCGCGGCAACGGCGTGTCCACTCAGGTAACCAACGCCCGGCAGGGGGGCACGATGTTCGTGAAACCCGTCGACAATATCGGCAACAAATCCCTGCCCGACTACGCGGCCTATGCGGCCAAGCACATCCACGAATTCGCCATCGCCGGCTGCAATTCGAATGGCAAGGTCTTCGTCGGGCAGCGCAAGGAGGGGTTCGGGGTCAACCTCGGCGAGATCTTTGATCTGGTGAACATTCCCGCCGCCCGCGTCATCGGCAGCCGTTCGGGCGGGAGCAATTCGACTGCGGGCAAGAACATCACGACCATCGCGATCGAGGTCCCCATCGCGTGCGTGACCCGCGGCGGTGAGCCGGTGATCGGCGTGTGGAGCACGGCAAGCACGCGTAATTCCAACGGCGCCGGGAACGCCTTCAACCCCTTCGACAACTCGAATAGCTCCAACAACCCGCTCGCCCGCAACGCGAACGCGCTCGGCCGCGCTTTCATCGACGGGAACTTCAAGCAGGTCTCGCGCCTCGGCATGCCGCTCGTGAACGAGGTGGTGATCGGCCTGAAGGACAAGGATCGCTTCAACGAGAGCGAGCCGGCGGATGATGGCCAGTTCCTCGACTACGTCACCAACCCCACCCTGCCGGTGCTCCTGGAGACCCTCTACGCCGCAGCCGGCGTGAAGGCGCCCACGGTCTATCCGCGTGCGGACCTGGTGGCGGTGTTCCTCACCGGCGTGCCGAACGTGAACATGCCGCGCAACGGGTCGCCTTCTGAGATGATCCGGCTCAACACGGCGCTGCCCGTGACGCCCAAGGGCTCGCAGAACAGCCTTGGCGCGGCCGCTTGCTTCGTCGACGGTGCGCTGACCCTCTCGGCTCCGGGCTGCGATCCCGCCGGCTTCCCGAACGGTCGCCGCCCCGGCGACGACGTGGTGGACATCACCCTTCGCGTTGCGATGGGTTACCTGCTGCCCCCGGGCGCGGGCAAACCCGCGAGTGCGGCGCTGCCGTACACCGACGGCGTGCTGGTCGAAGATAGCCAATTCGACAACGCGTTCCCGTACCTGCGTACCCCGCTTCCGGGCTCGCCGAACGGTGCCAACGGGCAGCCTGCCAACCCGTCCTGAAGATGAAGCGCCTTGCGGCCGCCGCACTTGCGGCGGCCGCTTTCTCATCGGGTGCCGCGCCGTTCGTGCCGGCATCCGATTCCGTCGTTCTGGAACGGCTTGCCGTCCGGCGCGACGACCCTTTTTCGCGCGAAGCCGTCGGGCTTCGCGAACAGTTGCGCCAGGAGCCGCGCAATGCCGCGGTGGCCGTGCGCCTCGCGGGCCTGCACGTCGAGCGCGCGCGAGCCGACGGCGATCCGCGTCATTGGGGGCGCGCCCAGGCCGTGCTCTCCCCATGGTGGAAGGAGAAGGATCCGCCGCCCGCGGTGCTGCTGGCACGCGCGCAAATTCGCCAATCGCAGCACGAGTTTCCCGCGGCGATCGAAGACCTCGGGACATTGCTTCGGCACGAGCCCGCCAATGCCCAGGCCTGGCTCACGCTCGCCACGGTGCAACTGGTCACGGGCGATGCGGCCGCGTCCGGCGCGAGCTGCGAACGCCTGGCGCCCCTCACCCTGCCCCTGGTGGCGAGCGCGTGCCGGGCGAGTGTCGCCGGCGCCCGTGGGGATGCCGCCGGCGGACAGCGCCAGCTCGCCACCGCCCTGGCGGCATCGCGACCGGTGCCCGCCGGAATCCAGGCGTGGGCGTTGGGCCTCGCGGCCGAGCTTGCCGAGCGCGCGGGCGACGCGTCGGGCGCCGAGGCGGCCTACCGCCGCGCCCTGTCCCTTGATCCGGGCGACGCCTACAACATGGCGGCTTTTGCCGACTTTTTGATCGATGCCGGCCGGCCACGCGAGGCCCTCGCAATCATCACCGGCGATCGACTCTCCGAAGGCCTGCAACTTCGCCGCGTCATCGCGTTGCGTGCGACCGGGGCGCCCGCCGCGCAGGACGAGACGCGCCGGCTGCGCGAACGCTTCGCGGCGGCCCGGGCACGGGGCGATCGAGTTCACCTGCGGGAGGAAGCGCGCTTCGTCCTCGAGGTGGAGCGCGACGCCCCCCGCGCACTGGCGCTGGCACTGGAGAACTGGCAGGTCCAGAAGGAGCCCGCCGACGCGCGGGTGGCGCTGGAAGCGGCGGCGGCCGCGGGTGAGCGCAATGGCGCCGCCGAGGTGGCTCGATGGGCGCGGCAATCGCGCCTGGAGGGGCGCGCCGTGCGCGACGCCCTCGGGAAGCTGGGCGCATGAGGAACTGGCTCCTCTGGGTCCTGGCGCTCATCTGGCTGCCGGCCCATGCCCACAAGCCCAGCGACAGCTACCTGTTCCTCAAGGTCGAAGAGTCCCGCATCGAGGGGCGCTGGGACATGGCTTTGCGCGACCTCGAGGCGGCGGTCGGCCTCGATGCGGACGGCGACGGCAACATCACCTGGGCGGAAGTGCGCGCATCCCACGGAGCCATCGAGGCCTACGCCCTCGCCAACCTCGCGGTGACCACGAGCGCCGGCGCCTGCCCCCTGTCCGCCGGCGAGCATCTCATCGAGGAGCACACCGACGGCGCCTACGCGGTGATGATGATGTCCGGAACCTGCGCCGGGCCGCCCACCCGGATCGATGTGCGCTACGGCTTGCTGTTCGAGATCGACGCGCAGCATCGCGGCCTGCTGCGGGTGGAAGGACTCGGGCCGGTGCGCAACGCGATCTTCACCGCCGAAGCGCGCGACCTCGCCTTCGACGCCTCCGTGGCGAGCGGCGCCGCGCAGTTCGGGGCGTTCGTGCGCGACGGGGTCAAGCACATCGCGATCGGCCTCGACCACATCCTCTTCCTGGTGGCGCTGCTGCTTCCCGCGGTGCTGGTGCGGGTGGAAGGCCGGTGGCGTCCCACGGCGAGTCTGCCGCGCACGCTCCTCAACGTGGGCGGCATCGTCACGGCGTTCACGGTCGCGCACTCGATCACACTCACCGCGGCCGCGCTGCAGTGGGTGCAGGTGCCCTCGCGACTGGTGGAGTCCCTCATCGCCGCCTCGGTGGTGCTCACGGCGCTCGACAACCTCTTCCCCTTCCTGCCGCGGCGGCGCTGGATCGTGGCGTTCACCTTCGGCCTTCTCCACGGCTTCGGCTTCGCCTCGGTGCTCCTCGACCTGGGGTTGCCGCGGGAGACCCTGGCCCTCTCGCTCCTCGGCTTCAACGTCGGGGTCGAGGTGGGCCAGTTGCTGCTGGTGCTCCTCCTCATCCCGCTGGCGCACGCCCTGCGGCGCACCACCGCCTACCCGCGCTACGCCGTTGGCGTGGGCTCCGCGGCCATCGCCCTCGCCGCCACCGGCTGGATGGTCGAGCGCGCGTTCGGCATGGCCTTCATGCCGTTCTGAATCGCTCCTCCCATTTTCGGCCCGCGACCGGCCGCGGCCGGCAAGATGGCAGAATGTGCGTGCATCGCACATACCCATAACGGAGGAGACACCGATGAAGCATCGCCCCGCGCAGGTCCGTCCCGGCCGCCGCCGCATCCTCAAGCAGGCCGCGTCGGTCGGCGTGCTGGCCGCGACGATGCCGCACCTTCTCTACGCCCAGGGCGACGACCTCGCCCCGTACCGCAGCGCCAAGGTCAACTGGAAGCAGGTCGAGGGAGAATCGATCTCGGTGGCCGTCATTCCCGCGAGCTACTTCGACAACTTGGGAACGCTGCTGCCCCAGTTCGAGGCCCTCACCGGCATCAAGGTGCGGATCGAGAAGGTGCCCCCGGGGCAGATCCGCCAGAAGGCGATACTGGACCTCTCCTCGAAGACCGGCACCTACTCGACCCATGCCGCCGACCCGATGTACTACCCGCTCTACGTTGCCAACAAGTGGGTCGAGCCGCTCGACAAGTACCTGCACGACGCAACCCTCACCGACAAGGCGTGGTTCAACTACGACGACATCCACAAGGCCTGGCGCGACGCCGACTCCGTCGACGGCAAGCCCTACGGCATCCCCTACGACGGGGAAGTCACGGTGCAGGTCTACCGCAAGGACCTCTACGACGCCAAGGGGCTCAAGCCCGCGGAGACCTACGAGGAGCTCCTGTCCAACGCGAAGGCGCTGAACGACCCCGCCAACCGCGTGCATGGCCTGGCACTTCGCGGCTTTTCCGGCGCGGGACAGAACATGTACATCTACCCCTCGATCTTCCGCGGCTTCGGCGGCGGCTGGTTCAAGGGCAAGGATGTGGTGGTGAATTCCCCCGAGGCGGTCGCGGCGCTGCAGTGGTACGTGGACGCGCTCACCAACTACGCCCCTCCGGCGGTGCGCAACTGGAACTGGCCCGACATCGCCGACGCGTTCTCCCAGGGCACCGTCGCGACCTACATCGACGCGCACTCCTCCGCCGCGGTGCTGAACAACCCCGAGAAGTCGAAGGTCATCGGCAAGATCGGCTTCGCCCGCTGGCCCAAGGGGCCCAACGGCAAGCGCGTGACTTCGATCTGGAACTGGGGCTTTCCGATCAACGCTTCCCTCACCGAGAAGCAGAAGAAGGCCACGTGGCTCTTCATCGCCTGGGCCACCTCGGCCGAGACGCAGGCGCGCACCTCGTGGAAGTTCTCGGGCCCCGCCAAGCGCTCGGGCCTCAATCGCGTGTCGTCGTGGAAGTCACCGGAATTCGCGGCGGCCATGGGAGGCGCCGGGGTCAACTTCATCCCCGCCGCACTCGAGTCGCTGGAGCAGGATACCGACGTCGAATGGCGCCCGCGAGTGCCGCAGTGGCCCGCCATCGGCGAGACCATGGCGACCGCCATCCAGTCGGCGCTGGTCGGGCAGAAGAAGCCCAAGGAAGCGCTGGACGAGGCGCAGGCGCGAATCCAGCAGATCCTGAAGGGCTGACGAGCGCGCGATGGGAGTGAGCGTTCCGCGGCCGGGCGATACCCTGGCGCGGCAGGAGCGGCGCTTCGCGCTGGCACTCCTCGCGCCGGCGCTGCTCGTCCTGCTCCTCACCACCACGGCGCCGCTTTTCTACCTCGCGTGGACGAGCCTGCAGCGCATCGACCTCGGCATGCCGTGGCTGTCGGGCTTCGCCGGCCTCGACAACTACTCCAAGATGGGCGCGGACCCGCGCTTCTGGAACTCGCTCTGGCTCACCTTCGTGTACACGGGCTCCACCGTGGTGCTGCAGGTGGTGATCGGCCTGTCGCTCGCCCTCCTCGTGCTGCAGATCCCGAGGGGTCAGGGAGTGCTGCGGGTGGCGGCGATCCTGCCGATCGTGCTGGCGCCCGTCGTGGTCGGGCTTTTCTGGAGGACGCTGGTGCTCTCGCCGGAGTTCGGGCTGGTCGACCTGGTGACGCGGGCATTGGGACTCGGCAGCCACAACTGGCTCGGCGATCCGCAGCTGGCGCTCATTTCGGTGATCGCGATCCACACGTGGCAGTGGACTCCGTTCGCCTTCCTCGTGCTGCTGGCGACCCTCGCGACGCTGCCGCCCGATGTCTACGAGGCGGCGCGGCTCGACCGCGCGAGCGCGTGGCAACGCTTCATCCACATCACGCTGCCGCTCGCGCGCCCCGCGATCATGATGGTGGTGATCCTGCGGATGATGACCGCACTTTCGGCTTTCGCGGCGATCTTCGCCGCCACGGGCGGGGGCCCGGGCTCCGCCACCGAGATCCTGAACCTCTACGCCTACCGCACCTCGTTCACGGAGCTGAACCTGGGCTACGGCGCGGCACTCGCCATGGTGCTGCTCGCACTCACGCTCGTGATCTCGTACTTCATGTTCCGGCTGCGGAGGGCCCGGTGAGCCGGGGCGCGATTCGCCGCATCGCGCTCTGGGCCGTGGCCGGAATGCTGCTGGCCGTGTGGGCGTTTCCCGTGATCTGGGCGCTGCTCACCTCGTTCAAGACCGAGCGCGACGTGCTGGCCTATCCCCCGGTATGGCTCTTCAAGCCCACCCTCGACAACTACCGCGAGGTGATCTTCGGCACCTCGTCGATCCTGCCCAACCTCTGGTCGAGCATCGTCGTGGCCACGGCATCGACCTTTCTCACGATGCTGATCGCCGTTCCTGCGGCGTACGCCCTCGCCCGCCTCAACTACCCGGGCCGCAAGGCCTCGGGCTTCTACGTGCTCGCGACCCAGATGCTGCCGCCGGTCGGGCTCATCATTCCCTACTATCTCGTGCTGCAGAAGATCGGCGCGCTGGACACCTACAGCGGCCTCACCGCGATCTACCTCACCTTCTCGCTGCCGTTCGCGATCTGGCTCATGGTGTCGTACTTCGAGGACGTGCCCTACGAGATGGAAGAGGCGGCGCTGCTCGACCGCGCGGGCCGGCTGCGCGCCCTCTGGTACGTGATCCTGCCGCAGGTGCGCGGCGGCATCGCGGTCACCACCGTGTTCGTGTTCCTCAACGCCTGGAACGAGTTCCTGTTCGCCGTGGTGCTCGGGGGCAACCGCGTGCGGCCGGTGACGGTCGCGATGTTCAACTTCATCTCCGTCGAGCAGACCCAGTGGGCGCGGCTCGCGGCTGGCGCCATGCTCGCCATGGCCCCGGTGATCCTGATCGGGCTCTTCGCCCAGCGCCACATCGTGAAAGGCCTCACCGTGGGAGCCGTAAAGGGAGGGGGCCGCCGATGAGCCGCTCGGCCAGCGTGCGCATGGAAGGCATCGTCAAGAAGCACGGGGCGTTCACCGCGCTCCACGGCATCGACCTCGAGATCCGCCCGGGCGAATTCTTCGCCCTCCTCGGTCCCTCGGGCTCGGGCAAGACCACGACGCTTCGGATCCTCGCGGGCCTGGAGCCGGTGAATGCCGGCCGGGTGCTCATGGACGATGCCGACGTCACCCATACCCAGCCCGGCGAGCGCGACGTGGCGATGGTGTTCCAGAGCTACGCGCTCTATCCGCACATGACGGTGGCGGCGAACATCGGCTTCCCGCTCAAGATGGTCGGCAAGCCCGCGCATGAGATCGACCTCGCGGTGCGCGATGCCGCCGCCAAGGTCGAGATCGGGCACCTGCTCGAGCGCAAGCCCGGGCAGCTTTCCGGCGGGCAGCAGCAGCGCTGCGCCCTCGCCCGCGCCATCGTGCGTTCCCCGCGCCTCTTCCTCCTCGACGAGCCGCTTTCCAACCTCGACGCCAAGCTGCGGCTGGAGACCCGCGCGGAGCTGCGCAAGCTCCAGCGCTCCCTCGGAGTCACCGCGGTGTACGTGACGCACGATCAGGAGGAGGCGATGACCATCGCCGACCGCATGGCCGTCTTCATGGAAGGCCGAATCGTCCAGGTGGGCACGCCCCACGAGATCTTCCGCAAGCCCGCGACGGTGGCGGTGGCGGGCTTCATCGGCACGCCCCCGATGAACCTGCTGCCCGCCTCCCTCACGGCGGCGGGCGTGCGCCTGGGAGGCGCGCTGCTCGAGGTCGCCGCCCCCGGGGTTTCCGGCACGCGCGAGGTGATCCTCGGCGTGCGCCCCGGCGACCTGCGCGTGGCCACCGCGGGGATCCCGGCCCGCGTGGAATTCGTCGAGGACTTCGGCGACAGCAGCATCGTGAACCTCGAGGTCGGCGGCCAGCGCGTGAAGCTGCGCGCGGGCGAGTCGCCGGACCTGGCCGAGGGCCGGGAAGTGAACCTCGCATTCGATCCCCGGGCGGCGCACCTCTTCGACCGCGCCACCGGGCAGCGACTCTAGAAAGGAACCGCCCATGGCCCGCAAACCCAACATCGTCCTGATCCTCAACGACGACATGGGCTTCTCCGACATCGGCTGCTACGGCGGCGAGGTGGAGACGCCGAACCTGGACCGGCTCGCGAAAGGCGGGCTGCGCTTTTCCCAGTTCTACAACACCGCGCGCTGCAGCCCTTCGCGCGCCTCGCTCCTCACCGGCCTGCACCCGCACCAGACGAGTGTCGGAGTCCTCACCTACGACATGGGACCCGAAGGCTACGCCGGGAACCTGAACCATCGCTGCGTCACCATCGCCGAGGCGCTCAAGCCCGCGGGCTATCGCAGCTACCTGTCGGGCAAGTGGCACATCTCGAGCAACTTGAAACAACCCACCGACAGCTGGCCGATGCAGCGCGGCTTCGACAGGTTCTACGGCACCATCATCGGCGCCGGCAGCTTCTACGACCCGAACACCCTCACCCGCGGCAACGAGAACATCGAGCACGAGGCGCGCGCGCCGGAATTCTTCTACACCGACGCCATCAGCGACAACGCGGCGGAGTTCATTCGCGCGCACGCGAAGGAGCACCCGGACCAGCCCTTCTTCGAGTACGTGGCCTACACCGCACCCCATTGGCCGCTCCACGCCCACGACGAGGACATCGCCCGGTACAAGGGCCGCTTCGACAAGGGCTGGGACCGGCTGCGCGAGGAGCGGCTGGCGAAGTTGGTGGCCTCGGGGATCCTCGACAAGTCGTGGCGGCTTTCCGATCGGGATCCCACCCAGCCGCCGTGGACCGAGGCGAAGCACAAGGAGTGGCTGCTGCGCTGCATGGAGGTGTACGCGGCCCAGATCGACCGCATGGACCAGGGCATCGGCCGGATCCTCGCGGCACTCGAGGAAACCGGGCGGCTCGACGACACGCTGGTGATCTTCATGGCCGACAACGGCGCCTGCGCCGAGGACATCCCGGAGGGCGTGTCGGTCGACGAGCTGGTCAATCGCCTGATGCTCGCACGCTCCCACACCCGTTCCGGCGAGCCGGTGCATTTCGGCAACAACCCTGGCCGCATGCCCGGGCCCGAGAACACCTACCAGAGCTACGGCACCGCCTGGGCGAACCTCTCGAACGCGCCGTTCCGGTTCTACAAGCACTGGATCCACGAGGGCGGCATCTCGACCCCGCTGATCTTCCACTGGCCGGCGGGGATCGATGCGCGCAACGAAGTGCGCCACTCGCCGGGCTATCTCCCCGACATCATGGCCACGGTGCTCGACATCACCGGCACGCCCTACCCGAAGGAGTTTCCCGGGCGCGACGTGGCGCCCCTCGAGGGTCACAGCCTGCGTAGCGCATTCACTGCCGAGCAGGAAGCGCGCCCGCCGATGTTCTGGGAACACGAGGGCAATGCCGCGGTGCGCATCGGGCCATGGAAACTGGTGCGCGACTATCCCAAGGCGTGGGAGCTCTACGACCTCGCCGCCGACCGCACCGAGTTGAACGACCTCGCGGCGAAGCATCCCGACCGCGTGAGGGAAATGGCCGCGCAATACGAGGCGTGGGCCCGGCGCTGCGGCGTGATCCCGCGCGAGAAGGTGCTTGCGCTCATGAAGGAGCTGGAGGCGCCGCCCGCGTTCTGGGAGAAGGAAGGGGCTTAGGGGGCAGCGATGGAAGGCAAGGCTTGCTGCACGCCGGCGCGCGAGGCAGCGACCCTGGTATCGGCGCCGCCGCAGCCGCCCGGCAATGCCGACGCGTTGCGCGGCCTCATATCCATTCCCGGCGGCGAATTCACCATGGGCACCGATTCGTCCGAGGGATTCGAGGCCGACGGCGAGGGCCCCGCGCGTCGGGTCACGGTGGGCGCCTTCCGCATC
>JANMHV010000327.1:0-3912 GCA_031375445.1 Burkholderiales bacterium
ATTCCATCGCCTCGGCGCTCGCCAACGAGTTCACCGAAGCGGTTGGTGCGCTCTACACGGCGGCGCTGATCGAGCTGGGCCTGATCCTCTTCATTATCACGACCATCGTGCTGGCGCTATCGAAGCTGATGCTGCAGCAGCTCGCCAAGCGCGAGGGGGTGAGCACATGAGCGCCCTGCCCCAGGAAACATCCCACGAGAACGACGTCTACCGCCGCCGCCGGCGCATGAACTCGGTGATGATGACCGTTTCCACCGTGGCGCTCGCCTTCGGGCTCTTCTGGCTCCTCTGGATCATCGGCGTGTTGCTCTGGGAAGGGGCCGGGGCGCTGCGGCTGTCGCTCTTCACGCAGATGACGCCGCCCCCGGGCGGCGACGGCGGTCTCGCGAACGCCATCGTCGGCAGCGTGATGATGGCGGGCGTCGGCACGCTCATCGGCACCCCGATCGGCATCCTGGCCGGCACGTACCTCGCCGAATACGGGCAGCGCGGCTGGCTCGCCCCGGCGACCCGCTTCATCAACGACGTGTTGCTCTCGGCGCCCTCGATCGTGATCGGGCTCTTCGTGTACGCGGTCTACGTTTCGCAGGTGAAGCATTTCTCCGGCTGGGCCGGGGCCTTCGCGCTCGCGATCATCGTGGTGCCGGTGGTGGTGCGCACGACC
Organism: Burkholderiales bacterium; assembly: GCA_031375445.1. Lineage (GTDB taxonomy): Bacteria > Pseudomonadota > Gammaproteobacteria > Burkholderiales > Usitatibacteraceae > Usitatibacter. The sequence continues at coordinate 665 of JANMHV010000327.1, forward strand.
GACGACATGCTGAAGCTCGTTCCCAACAGCCTGCGCGAGGCGGCCGTCGCACTCGGCTGTCCGTCATGGAAGCTGATCACCATGATCTCCTACCGCGCCGCGCGCGCCGGCATCGTGACCGGCGTGCTGCTCGCGATCGCGCGCATCTCGGGCGAAACGGCACCGCTCCTCTTCACCGCGCTCAACAACCAGTTCTGGTCCACCGACATGAACCGGCCGATGGCCAACCTCCCGGTGGTGATCTTCCAGTTCGCCATGAGCCCCTACGACGACTGGCACCGCCTCGCCTGGGGCGGCGCGGCACTCATCACGCTGCTCGTGCTCGGCATCAACATCGCCGCGCGGGCACTCTTCTCTAGGAAGTAGCCATGGCCTCCGTCGCTCTCGACACCCAGACCTCCCGCTCCGGTCAGCCCAAGCCCCTGCCGCCGCCGAAGCTCACGGTTCGCAACCTGAACTTCTACTACGGCGCGTTCCACGCCCTCAAGCACGTGAACCTCGAGGTGCCCGACCACCATGTGACGGCGTTCATCGGCCCTTCCGGATGCGGCAAGTCCACGCTGCTGCGCACCTTCAACCGCATGTTCGAGCTCTACCCGGACCAGCGCGCCGAGGGCGAAGTCCTGCTGGGGGGCGAGAACATCCTCACCTCGAAGCAGGACGTCTCGATCATCCGCGCCAAGATCGGGATGGTGTTCCAGAAGCCCACGCCCTTCCCGATGTCGATCTTCGACAACATCGCCTTCGGCGTGCGGCTTTTCGAGGACCTGCCGCGCTCGCGCATGGACGAGCGGGTGGAGTGGGCCCTCACCAAGGCCGCACTCTGGAAGGAAGCCAAGGACAAGCTGAACCAGAGCGGCAACAGCCTGTCCGGCGGGCAGCAGCAGCGCCTGTGCATCGCGCGCGGCATCGCGGTGAAGCCCGAGATCCTTCTCCTGGATGAGCCGTGCTCGGCGCTGGACCCGATCTCCACCGCGAAGATCGAGGAACTCATCACCGAGTTGAAGCGCGACTACACGGTGGTGATCGTCACCCACAACATGCAGCAGGCCGCCCGTGTTTCCGACTATACCGCCTACATGTACCTGGGCGAGTTGATCGAGTTCGGCGAGACCGACCAGATCTTCCTCAAGCCCGGCAAGCAGGCGACGGAAGACTACATCACGGGCCGCTTCGGCTAGAGCTGGCAGCGCGGACTTTGCGCCCGGGCTGGGCAAGGGGCTTTGCGTCCGGGCAGGGGCGCAAGTCTGTTTGAGGGAACCAAAACCAGCACTCGCGCTACGGCATATTCTGCAAAGTCCGTCCCGCCACTGTCACCTCGCTGTCACGAGCGCCGCCTAGTCTGAAAAATCGGGAAAACAGCGACTGCGAGTCGCGAGAGGACAGGCGTGCTCGAAAAATGGTCGCTGCGGCGACGCCTCACGGCGATGGCCGTGGGGGCCGCGCTCATCACTGCCGCCCTCGGTGTCGCCGCGTATTGGGCGAGCGACCGGGTGGCGAGCCGGATGGGTGCGATGCAGGAATTCCGCGTGAAACCGATCGTCGCCCTCGGAGCCGTGGCGCGCAGCCTCGAGCGCCAGCGGGCCCAGGTGCTCGCCACCCTTGGCGCCACCAACGACCTGATGGTCGAAGCGCTGGGCAAGCAGGCGGCCGCGGACGCCGAGCAGATGCCCCGGGCGCTCGCCATCCTCGGCCAGCGCGCGGCCTCGGACGAGGAGCGTGCGTCGATTACGGCGGCCGCCACGGCGATCGAGGCGAGCCGCGAGCAGGGGATGAAGCGCATCCTCGAGCACCTCGCAAAAGGACAGTTCATCGAAGCGGACGTCGCCGCCCAGGCTCATTACCGGCCGCATGTCGACCTGGCGAGCCGGGCGCTCGACCATGCAATCCAGCTCCAGGTCGATCTCGCCCAGCGCGATTACGACGCGGCGCAGGTGTGGGTCAACTGGCAGGGCATCGGATCACTCGCGGCCTCGATCCTCGCCCTCGCGGGCGGCCTGGCCCTCGTGTCGTGGATGTCGCGCGCGCTGCGGGTCACCCTCGGCGCCGACGAGCGCGAGCTGGCGCTGGGCGCAAGGGCCGTCGCGCGCGGCGATCTGGCACACCGCATCCCCCTGCACCCGCGTCACGCCGAGAGTGTCGCGGGGAACCTGAATCGCATGAGCGCGGACTTCTCGCTGCTGGTGGGCGAGGTGGCGGCCAGCGCCGGGGACGTTTCCCGGCGCGCCGAGGTTCTTTCTTCCGACGCCCACGAGCTGTCGGAGCGCTGCGTGCGCCAGGCCGCAAGTATCGAGGAGACCAGCGCCTCCCTGGAGCAGTTGTCGGCGACCGTGGCCGAAAACAGCGAGCGGGCGTTGCGCGCCGATGCCCTCTCCGCCGAGGCGGCGGCGATTGCGCGCGCTGGAGCCGCCGCGATGACGCTCGCCGAGGCGCGCATGGAGCAGATCGTGGTCGCGTCGGGCCGCGTGTCCGAGATCCTCGGCCTCATCGATGCCATCACCTTCCAGACCAACATCCTCGCCCTCAACGCCGCGGTCGAGGCGGCGCGCGCCGGCGAGCAGGGGCGCGGCTTCGCGGTGGTCGCGGCGGAGGTGCGCTCCCTCTCGCAGCGCAGCGAATCCGCGGCTCGCGACATCCGGGCGCTGGTGGAGGCCTCCCGCGCCGAGGCGCAATCGGGCCGCCAGCAGGTGGGCGAGGCCTCCGGAAGGATGCACGCCATGGCGCAGGCTTCCAGCGCCCTCACGGCCATCGTCGAGGCCATCGCCCGGGCCTCGAAGGAACAGGCCACGGGCCTGGCGGAGGTGCATCGCGCGGTCGAGATCCTGGATACCACCACCCAGAGCAATGCGAAGATGGCGGAGCGATCCTCCGCCGACGCGCACGCGCTGGCGGAAGGTTCGCAGGGGTTGATGGATGCCGTGGCACGCTTCTCGCGCGGGGAGATCGAACAGGAGGCCTCGGCAGCGATCATGCGCGCCTCGACTTCCTCCCCACCAGCCGAGCGGACGCTGGCAATCGAGGCCTGAGATGGCCACCGCCCAGCCTCCCCAGGGAATGGCGCAAGGCGGTGAGGGAACGCTGCGCTCCATCGTCGCGGGAGCGGGCCTCGAGGCGCTGTTCCAGCCGATCGCGTCGCTCGCCGACGGCCGGTTCTTCGGCTACGAGGGGCTGATCCGCGGGCCCGTGGGCTCCCCGTGGCGCGAGCCGCTCCCGCTCTTCGCCGCCGCGCGCGCCGCCGGCCTCGGGCT
>JANMHV010000340.1:0-9463 GCA_031375445.1 Burkholderiales bacterium
GGCAGCCCGCTCGCGTTGAAAGGCATGCCGTAAACCTGGCCCGAGATCGAGTTGCGCCACACGAGGTCGGTGATGCCGTCGCCGTTGATGTCGGCATCGCCCACGACCTTCCACGCGGTGTTGGGCTCGGTGAGCGCCATCGCCCCGCCGGTGATCGTGAAGCCGTTCATCAGCATCCGATAGACCTGGCCCGTGGAGCCGTTGCGATACAAAAGGTCGCTCTTGCCGTCGCCATTCAGGTCCGTGAGCGCCGCCGACTCCAGGATCATGATCTTGGTGACGAAGGCGTCGCTGCCGACGCCCTTCACGCCTTGAAGCGCGCCCAGGGTCGGGAAGTTCGAAGAACCCGTGCTGCCCGTGATGTACGCGTTGCCGCCCCCGTCCACGGCGATGCCGTAGCCATGCTCCGCCCCGTCGCTTCCGCCAAGGTAGCTGCCGTATAGCAGGCTGCTGCCCGCGGCGTTCAGCTTCACGACGAACGCATCGCCGGCTCCCGCGCCCGTCGCCTGGATCGGCGCCGCGACCGGGAAGTTGGCGGAGTCCGTCCAGCCCGAAACGTACGCGTTGCCGGCGCCATCGAGCGCGATGTCGTATCCCATGTCGCCGCCGCTGCCGCCCAGGAAGGTGCTGTAAAGCAACGTGCTGCCGGCCGCGTCGAGCTTTGCGACGAAGGCGTCGTTGCCGGAGGTGCCGCCCTTCACAGGCTGCAGCGCTGCCTTCGTGGGGAAGTCGGCGGAGTCCGTGAAACCCGTCACGTGGGCCTGGCCCGCGGCGTCGACGGCAATTCCGTAAACGGATTCGCGCCCGCTGCCGCCGAGATACGTGCTGTACACGAGCGCGCTGCCGGCGGCGTTGAGCTTGGCCACGAAGCCGTCATTGAATCCGCCGCCGTACGTGTTCTGGATAGTGCTCGTTCCGGCGCCCGGGAAGTTGGTGGAAGTCGTGGTGCCTGCGACGTATGCGTTGCCGGCACTGTCGACGGCGATTCCGCCGCCTTCGGCGCTGCTCTCATTTCCAATGCCGCCAAGATAGGTGCTGTAAATCACGCCTCCCGAGGGGCTGAACTTGGTGACGAAGGCGTCGGCGTTGCCGGTTCCCGCATTGTCGCCTTGCAGCGGTGCGACCGTCGGAAATCCGCCCGTCGGACCGCTGCTGGTGTTGTTGGAATTCGTGTATCCGGTGACGTACGCGTTGCCGCTTGCATCCACGGCGATCCCGTAGCCCCGCTCGAAGCCGACCCCTCCCAGGTACGTGCTGTATACGAGGCCGTTGCCGGCCGGATTGATCTTGGTGACGAACGCATCGCCTCCCGCCTTATGGGCCGACTGGAAAGCCGCTATCGTGGGAAAAGGAGTGGCGCCGGGAGGAATCGAGCTCGAGTCGGTGTCGCCGGTGACGTAGGCATTGCCCGCGTTGTCGACCGCAATGGCGTATGCCGCATCGGCGGAACTTCCCCCGAGATAGGTGCTGTACACCAACGCATTGCCGGCGGCGTTGAGCTTCGCGACGAAGACGTCGGTGCTGCCGGAGAATGCCGGGTCGATCGCACTGCCCGAAGCACCTGGAAAATTTGTCGAGTTCGTATGCCCCGCGACATAGGCGTTGCCGGCATTGTCCACGGCGATGCCGCGTGCCACGTCGTTGCCGCCGCCTCCCAGGTACGTGCTGTACGAGATCACGGGATCGATGACCAGCGGTAGCCGCCTGTCATAGCTCGCCACCTTGAAGCCCACGCGATTCGCAGCGCGCAGGAAATAGCCGCCCTGAACCGCCTTGCGCGCGCCGCCCACGTCCTGGTAGATCACCGGCTTGCGCTGCACGAGGTCGCCCAGGGGTGTGGCAAGCAACAGGTTTCCCTCGGCGTCGAGGGAGACTTTCTTCACGCCCTCGAACGCCAGCTCGATGCGCCGCGGATCGGCATAAGGCGCGACGATGAAGTCGTATTCCAGTTCCCGTTGGCGTCCGTAATACACCAGGTCGATCCCCGGATACACGCCCGTGTACTTCACCTTTCCGAAATTGGGGACATCGCGTTGCCACTGCGCGGGGTCGTTGCCGAAGAAATAGTTGCTCCTGTGGGATTGCGGGTCGAGGCCGGCCATTTGCGGATGCTTGTTCGCGCGCTCGAGACGCATGCGCACCACTTGGGCCTGCGAGGGCGATCGCAGGCTCAACACCGCTTCGGTGGGCGTGAGGAAGAGCCCGTAACCCGGGCCGCGCGCGAGGAATTCGACGCGACGGTCGGCTTGCCCGCGATTCATTTCGAAACTGAGCGGCAAGTTGCCATAGCTCGCGGACACGTCGGCGAGCGCGTGTGCGCCCGGCTGCGGGCGCTGCGCCGCCGCGAATGCGACCGGGCCGCACAACATGCACATGGCGAGAAACAAAGGCTTCCAGAATCGCTTCATCGCGCTGCTCCCGGATAAACCTGGTTCATGTCGAGACTGCGGTTGAGCGGTGCGCCCGAGAGGCCGGGACTCGCGTTGAGCAGCGGGCCGTCGAAGGTGGAAGGCAGGGCCTTGGCCGCCATCGCGTCGGAGACGATACCGGTCGCCTGGCCGTATTCCCACGGACCGAGCAGCTTCCACGCCGTGTTCGGCTCCCCATAGACCATGGCCTGCGAGGCGATGGCGAGGCCGTTGATCAACATCATGTAGACGCCACCGGTAGTCTCGTTGCGCCACAGGAGGTCCGCCTTGCCGTCGCCGTTGTAGTCGCCTTGCGCCACGATCTTCCAGGCGAGGTCGGGCTCGACGTACATGAGGCCCTGGCTCTGGATCGTGGAACCGCTCATGAGCATCACGTAGATCTGCCCGCTAGTCGAGTTCCTCCACAGCAGGTCCGACTTGCCGTCGCCGTTGAAATCCGCGGCGGCGAGAATCTTCCAAGCGGTGTTGGGCTCCTGATAAATCTGCACGCCGGACTGGCTGAACGCGCCGCCCGCGACCGTGATCGTCATCAAGTAGACCTGACCCGTCGTGCCATGGCGCCAGACGAGCTGGTTCGCCTTGCCGCTGCCGTCCATGTCGCCCACGGCGACGATCTTCCAGGCGGTGTCGGGCTCGGCGTACATCAATCCCTGCGCCACGATGGCGCCGCCGTTCAACAGCATCGCGTACACCTGTCCGGTGCTCGAGTTCCACCAGAGGATGTCGGCACGGCCGTCGCCGTCGAGGTCGGGCGTGTGCACGATCTTCCACGCGGCGTTGGGCTCGGTATAGAAGATCACCGGGGTGCCGGTGACGCCGTTCGCCTCGAACGGCACGATCGCGACCTGCCCCGTCGTATCGTTGCGGTACAGCAAGTCGCTGTAGCCGTCGCCGTTGAAGTCCGCGTCTGCAACCACTTTCCATGCGGTGTTGGGCTCCGAATACGCCGGCGCCGCGTGGTGCATGACGAAGCCGCCCATCACCATGCGATAGACGCCGCCGGTGGACACGTTGCGATAGAGAACGTCGGACTTGCCGTCGGCGTTCAGGTCCGTGAGGGTGAGCACCGGCCGCGAGTCGCCCAGGCTGCGCGTGACCGCCCACTGGGTCCCAGCCACACCCGCGGAGACGATGCGCCCGTCGCGCCGCAGCGCAAGCGCGGTGGCAGTATCCACCGAGCCGGTGATGTCCGTCGTTGCACGGCCGCCGGCGGCATAGCCGCTGCCGAAGCCGGTGTCGGTGGAGCCGTCCGCGTTGAGCCGGGCGAGCGCGAAGCCGCGCCCCACGCCATCGAAGGCCGTGCCCGCCAGCACGATCTTGTCGTTGGGCTGCACCGCCATCGCCCAAGCGGCGTCCGCGCCGCTCGCGAAATTCACGATCGCGATGCCCGCGGTCCCGAACGTGGTGTCGATGGCGCCGTTGGCATTCAGGCGCACCACCGCCATGTCGCTGTTGGTGCCGCTATTGAAAACCTCGCCCGCGACGAGGATCTTGCCGTCGGGCAGGAGCGCAAGCGCGTGGCCGAGGTCGTTGGATGCGCCCACGGCGATCGTCACCTTGCCGTCGGCGCCGAAGGTGGAGTCGAGCGTGCCGCTCGCGTCGTAGCGCGCGACAGCGAAATCGAAGACGCCGGAGGAGCGCGTGTAGCCCGCGACGACGATCTTGCCGTCGAGCTGTACGGCCACCGCTTGCGCGATGTCGGGCTCCGGGCCGAAAGGCGTAATGACGATCCCGCCCGTGCCGAACGTGGCATCGAGCACGCCGTTGGCCAAATAGCGCGCAAGGGCGAAGTCGCTGTTGCCGCTGGCGACGAGCGCCTGCCCCGCGGCGATGATCTTGCCGCCGGGCGCGGCCGCGAGCGCATGGATCTCCGCGGACCCCAGCCCCATCGTATGCGTCGTGCGCCCGCCGGTTCCGAAGTTGGTGTCGAGGTTGCCGTCCGTGATGAGGCGGGCAAGCGCGAACGAAGAGGTACCGAGGACGTTGCTGCGTCCGCCAAGAATGAGCGCGCCATCGGGACGGGGGAGCATGGCGTTGGCGCGGTCGTCGCCCCTGCCGAAGCCGACGGATCTGACGCCTCCGAGGCCGAAGCCGTCGCGCGCGCCGTTCGCAGCGAGGCGCAGGGCTGCGAAGTCGCTGTCGAACGGGTCGCCCAACGAACCTGCGATGACGACCTTGCCCTCAGGCGTCGTTGTCACCGCGCGCACGTCCCATGAGAGAGTGAACAGGTTCGTGAGTGTCCTGCCGCCGCTGCCGAAGGTGGTATCAGGCGCACCTGTCGCGGTGTAGCGCAGGCGCAGGATGTCATGGCTGAAAGGATCCGCCGACCCAAGCCCGGTACCCACGGCGATGATCGTGCTGCCCTCGTACCCCACACCGATCATGCCGCCATAATCCGGATCGACGACGACACCGCCGGATCCCAGCGTCGCGTCCAGCGTGCCGTCGACGTTGAATCGCGCCATCACAGGGCGCCCGCTCGACACGCCGCCGATAAGTATCTTGCCGGGACTCGGCGCGATGCTCTTCCCATATGTGTGTCCGATTCCGGACGAGACCATGGCAACTCCAGCGCCGCCGAAGGTCGTGTCGAGAATCCCGTCGAGGGTGAGCTTCGCCAGGGAAAACGCGTAGAGGTTATCGCTGGTACGCAGCGAGGTTCCCCCGAGCCAGATGACGTCGTTGCCGACACTCATCGTTTCGGCCTCGTCGAGGTTGCCGCCCACGTCGATGAGCACGAGGCCGTTCTGCGCCGGCGGGCCGAATGTCGTGTCCACCGTGCCGTTCGGGTTGAGGCGCGCGATCGCGAAGTCCAGGCCGACCGCGGAGCCGGCGGTGCCGATCACAAGGATCTTGTTGGCGGCGACCTCGCTCACTCCATTCGCCTCGTCGAAGCCGCCGCGGAAGTCGAGCGTCGTGAGGCCTGCCGTGCCGAAGGTGGCGTCCGGCGTGCCGTCGCCATTCAGCCGCAGGATGGCCATGTCGACCGTGCCATTCGTTAAGTCATTGGCGGAGCCGGCTACGAGAATCTTTCCATCGCCCTGGATATTCACAGCCATGCCGTAGCTGCCGGATCCCACGCGGCGAGTGTATGCGCCGTTGGTGCCGAATGTCGCGTCAAGCGAGCCGTCGCTGTTGAAGCGCGCGACCATGATCTCGAATGCGTTGGGAACATAGTGCGTGCCGACGACGAGAAGCTTGAAGTCCGGCTGCTGGCGCACCATGATGCCGTCGCTGGGATATTCGAGGCGCAGCATCGTGCGTCCCGCCGAGCCGAAAGTCGGATCGAGCGTGCCCTCCGGCAGGAACTTCGAGAGGAAGAGGTGGGCGTCCGACCCGCGGATAGCCCGGCCGGTGACGTAGCGGAATCCGACCCCTACCGCGCCGTAAGCCTGGTCGATGCTGGTCGTCATCGGGACCGTGGCGAGTCCAGACGAGCCGAAACTCATGTCCGGATCGCCGGGAACCGCGCGGGCTGTGGACGGGACGACCAGCGCGAGCGCGGCCAGGAGCATGCGGGTGAAAATGCGAACGTGGGCGAGCCCGACCGAGAGGAAGAGACCACGAAACAACTTGGAGGCAAGCATGTGTGCTCCATGAGTTGCGCCATTGGAGAACCCGCGCAACAAGGAGCCGCGGCAAGCACGATGTGATCGGCTGCGGTGATCAGTGGTCCAGCATACTCCGCTGGCTCCGCGCACGTGCCTTCATCATTGGCCGTATTCCCGCGGCCCGAGCACCTTCCAGGACGTGTTGGGTTCGTAGTACACCATCGCGGCGTTCGCAACCGTGAGGCCGTTCATCAACATCATGTAGACGTGGCCGGTGGACTCATTGCGCCACAGCAGGTCCGCCTTGCCGTCGCCGTCATAGTCCCCCTGCGCCACGATCTTCCACGCGAGGTTGGGCTCGGCGTATAGCATCCCCTGGCTTGCGATCGTGCCGCCATTCATCAGCATCAGGTACACCTGGCCCGTGGAGTCATTGCGCCACAGGAGGTCGCTCTTGCCGTCGCCATTGAAGTCGTTGGCGCCGATGATGTTCCAGGCGGTGTTGGGCTCCTGGTAGATCATCTGCCCGGTCTGCGTGATGGCACCGCCCGAGTAGTTGATGGTCATGAGGTAGACCTGCCCCGTGGTCGAGTTGCGCCAGATGAGCTGGTTCTTCTTCCCGCTTCCCGAGAAGTCACCGACGACCACGATCTTCCACGCCGTGTTGGGCTCGGCGTACACCATGCCCTGCGCCTTGGCGCCGAAGCCGTCCATCAGCATCACGTAGACCTGGCCGGTGGTGGAGTTCCACCACAGGAGGTCGGCCTTGCCGTCGCCGTCGAAGTCCGGCGTGTGCACGATCTTCCAGGCCGGGTTGGGCTCGGTGTAGATGAGGCGGCTTTCGTTTGGAAGACCCGTGGCTCCCATCGTCATCAGGTACACCTGGCCTGAGCTCGCGTTGCGCCACAGCAAGTCGTTGCGCCCGTCGCCGTTGAAGTCGCCGTCGGAGACGATCCGCCAATTGGTGTCGGCCTCCACGTGCACCATCGCGCCGGAGGCGAGGGTGAATCCGTTCACCAGGAAGCGCCACACCTGGCCGGTGGCGTTGTTGTAGTAGAGGAGGTCGCTGCGACCATCGCCGTTGAAGTCCTGCGCCCGCGGGCTGGGGATGGGTGCCGCCACACCGAAGGTTGCCGTGACATTGCGCGCCTGGTCCATCGTGACCGTGCAGCCATTCGTGCCGCTGCACGCGCCGCTCCAACCGCTGAAGGTCGATCCGCTCGCGGGTGTGGCGGTGAGCGCCACGCTGGTGCCGCCCGTGTAGCTCGCGCTGCAGGTGGCCCCGCAGCTGATGCCGGCAGGGCTCGAGGTGACCGTGCCCGCCCCCGCTCCCGAGTTGGCCACCGTGAGCGCGTAGGTGACGGGTGCCGCACCCGCCACACCGGTCCCGTGCACCGCCACCGTATGCGGAGCGCCCGACGCATTGGAAGCGAAGCTCAGTTGCGCGACTCGCTCACCCACCGCTTGTGGCGTGAAGCGAACTTGCAGCTGGCACGAGGCGCCGGGGGCGATGTTGTAGCAGTTGTGGATCGCGCTGAAATCGGCGAGCGTGGATCCGACCGGGTCGGTGCCGGTGAGCGGCGCGCTGCCGGTATTGACGACGCCCAGGATCGCGGCCTGCATCAAGCCCAGCTCTTGCGGCACGAAGTCGACGCCGCCTGCCACGAACGTTGTCGCAGCCGCCGCGGCGGGAGCCCCGGTGCCGAGCAGGCTGCGCCGCTCGGGGCTGCCCACGACGCTCGAGCTCACCACCAGCTCGCCGTAGTACGAATTCGCGCCGCTCGGGTTGAAGGCGACCGTGAAGCTGCACTCGGTGAGCGGCTCCAGTGTCCCCGGGCAGTCGGTGCCCGCGAGGCTGAAGGAATCGCCGCTGGTGCCCAGCGAGACGCCGGTGATCGGGTCTTCCGCCGACTGGTTGCCGTACTTGCCGGAAATGGCCACCGCGCTCCCCGCGGAGCGCGTGCCGAAGTCGAAGCCGGTGCCGAGCCCGTCGATCAGCAAGACGCTCGAGCCCGAGTTGCTCCCGGTGCCCACGCTGGAACCCGTGCCGCCTGCCGAGGTCGAGATCACCGAGTCGCCGCGCAGGACGTTCAGGGAAGCGGAGTGCGGACTGTAGTTTCCGCTGCGGTTGCCCACCTGGCCAAAGAAATTGTCTCCCCAGAGGTGGAGCCTGCGGGCGCTGTCGATCGCGGAGGAGTGGCGCGCGCCGCCGGTGATCGCCACGACTTGCGAGGGTTGCGCCAGTCGCACCGGAATCGCCTGGTTGGTGTTGTTCCCGTTCCCGAGCTGGCTGTTGGAGTTGTTGCCCCAGGTGTAGAGCGCGCCGCCCGCCTTGACTGCCATGCTGTGGTTGGCACCGGCGGCGATGAGTCCAACGCCGCCGGCCATGCCGGTGACCGCCACGGGTGTCGCGCGATTCTGCGTCGTGCCGTCGCCCAGCTGGCCGAAGGCGTTGAAGCCCCAGGCCACGACGGAGCCGTCGGAGCGGATCGCAAGCGAGTGCGCATCCCCGGCTGCGATCGCCACGACGTTGGCGAGCCCGGCCACCGGTACGGGCGCATTGCGACCGGTCGTGGTGGCGTCCCCGAGCTGGCCCATCTCGTTGGCGCCCCAGCTCCAGACCGTGCCATCCGCGCGGAGAGCCAGCGTGTGCCGCCCGCCCGCGGCCGCGGCGATCACTCCGTTGACGCCCGCCACCAGGACCGGCGCCGGCCGCGTGGTAGCAGGCGAGCCATCTCCCACCTGGCCCTCCGCATTCAGCCCCCAGGCCCAGACGGTGCCGTCCTGCTTCACCGCCAGCGAGTGATACTTGCCGGCCGCGATCGAGGCCACGGTGTTGCCCAGCGCCGTCACGGGCACGAAATAGGGCTCGGAGTTGTTCGGGGAGTTGTGGCCGAGCTGCCCAGCGGCGTTCCATCCCCATGAAACGACGGTGCCGTCGTTGCGCAGCGCCAGGCCGTGGAACGCGCCCGAGGCTAGGATCGAGACTCCGGCGAGGCCCGCGACGGGGCGGAACACGGACAATCCCAGCGTGGTGCCATTTCCAAGCTGGCCGTTGCCGTTGTAGCCCGTTGAGAAGACGACCCCTTCCGGGGCGAGCATGTAGGTGTGGCTGTCACCCGCCTTCACGGCGGCGGAGACTTTCGCTGTACCTACCTGGACGCGCGTGCGCACCAGGAAGGAGGCGCGTTGCACGAGGCTCGCGCCTATCGACAGGACGGCCTCCGCGTTCGTCGCGAAGGAAGGCGAGGCGGTTACGCGGACGCACACGGTCTGACCGTCGGAGATGCTGCCGGGTGACGAGGTGAAGGAGCTCGTGCAGCCGATCGAATACTGCCCCCCCGTGATCGAGATCGGGGCCGTCGTGCTGAGGCCGGTGATCACGACGCTGTTCGAGGTCACCGTAGTCGCCGGGGTGACGCCGAATCGCGCGGTGAAGTAGAAGGGCTTCGGTGAGGTGTCGAACGGCTCGAGGTAGAACTG
>JANMHV010000352.1:0-10461 GCA_031375445.1 Burkholderiales bacterium
CCAGGGCAACGCCCTGGGTAGCGGGTGAATTGACTTTCAGCCTGAAGGGCTGAGACATCTTCGCCCGCGTGTCGCAGCCCTACAGGCTGCAAATCATTGGCGCTCGATACCCAGGGCGTTGCCCTGGGCTATGTTGTCCGACCCCTTCGGGGTCAACAGCCGGCGCTACGGGTTACTTCACGATCCCCGAGTGCCCCTTGATCTCGCCGACCGGTTCGGCCCGGCCGCCGATGTGCTTCGACAGGAACTCCTCGGTCAGCGCGAAGAAGTGCAGCCGGTTCTCGGGGCGGGCGAACCCGTGGCCCTCGTCCGGGTACAGCACGTAGCTCACCGGGATCTTCTTCGCGTGCATGGCGGCGATGATCTGGTCAGCCTCGGCCTGCTTCACGCGCGGGTCGTTCGCGCCCTGCCCGATCAGGAGCGGGCGCTTGATGTTGTCGACGTAGGTGAGCGGCGAGCGCTCCTTCAGCAGCGCCTTGCCGGCGTCGGTGCGCAGGTCGCCCACGCGGCGGTACATCTGCTCCTTCATCGACTCCCAGTACGGGGGAATGGAGCCCAGAAGCGTGTTGAGGTTCGAGGGCGCCACGATCGCCACACCGCAGGCGAACGTGTCCGGCGTGTTGGTCATACCCCAGAGTGTCGCGTACCCGCCGTAGGAGCCGCCATAGATCGCCACCTTGTCGGCGCGGGCGACGCCGTTCTTCACCGCCCAATCGACCCCGTCGAGGAGGTCGTCGTGCATGGTGCGGCCCCACTGCAGGTCGCCCTTGCTGATGAACGCCTTGCCGAAGCCGGTCGAGGCACGGAAGTTCACGGCGAGCGACGCATAGCCGCGGTTGGCCAGCCACACCGCTTCCGGGTTGTAGCCGTAGCCGTCCCGGCCCCACGGGCCGCCATGGACGTTGAGCACCATCGGCAGCGGGCGGTCGGGCTTGCAGTCGCCGTCGGCATCCGTGCCGACCGGCAGGGTCAGGTAGGAGACGAGCGTGAGCCCGTCGCGCGCCTTGATCTCCACCGGGCACACGGTGGGCAGCGGGGCGTTGGCGAGCGCCGGGCGGCTCACGTAGAGCTGCGTGAGGCTCTTTGCCTTGCGGTCGTAGACCATCACGCGCGCGGGCGAGGTGACCGGGTCGTTGCCGACCAGCCACACCGAGTTGTCGCGCGTCTGGCTCTGCACGCCCCACTCGCCCTTCAGGTTGGCGTTGAGGTACTCGATGTCCGCCTTCACCGAAGGATCGATCGCGCGCATCTCGTTCTTGAGATAGTTGACGCTGTAGGCCAGCATGACGCCCGTGGCGGGGTCGACGATGCCGCCGCCCACGTCGGCGCGCGCGTCTTCCGCGACCACGCGCTTCTGCCCGGTGGCGAGGTCGATCGCGAGGATCGCGGCGGTGTCACGGCCCCGGCTCTCGGTCCAGTAGAGCGTCTTGCCGTCACGGGTGAAGCCGCGCGGCGTGGTGGTCTGCGAATCCTCGAAGCCGATGGTGTCGAAGGGAACCGCCTTGCCGTCATCCCAGCGCAGCACTTCGAAGCCGCCATCCTTGGTCGAGCGGGTGACGAAGCGCACCTTGAGGTCGTCGTCGAGGACGAAGCGCGAGTAGCGCTCGGTATTGTCGAAGAGCTTCGTGAGCTGGCCGGTGCGCACGTTGAGCAGGTAGGGGTCGTGCCAGGCCTTGTCGCGATTGTTGATGCCGACCACCACTTCGTCGGGGCGCGAGAGCGAGCCGCCATAGGTCACCACGCGCACGCCCTTGAAGTCGGTGAGGGTGCGCTCGACGCCGGTGGCGGCGTTGACCGCGTAATAGAGGAAATTCTCGTCCCCGCCCTTGTCGTTGGCGAAGACGATGTCCTGCGCGTTGGCGGCCCACGAGTAGCCGCGGATCGGGCGCACCTTCTCCTTCGTGAGCGCACGCGCCTCGGTGAGGGGTTTCCCGCGCTCGACCACCCAGACGTTCAGCACGCCCTCGAGCGGCGCGAGGAAGGAGACGTACTTGCCGTCGGGGCTCAGCTGGCCACCGGCGCGCTCCGGGTTGCCGAAGATGGCGTTGCGGGGAATCAGGTTCGCGGACGCGGCCGGATCGGTGCCGGCGGTGGGCGCAGTGCCCACGGTTGTGCAGGCGGCGGGAAGGAGGGCTAAGGCGACGACGAGGGCTTTGGCTTGGGGAATTTTCATGGGGATCTCTGACTGGGGAATGGGGCTTGGACGCGACTTCGGAAAGGGTTGGATTCGGCTGGGGGCCAAATGATCCCACACCCGACCCGGTCGCCGCACGGGGCGTCACACTGCCGTGCTAGGTTTGGCCGTTGACATTCCCGGGACCCGCCGTGCGAGAGATCGAGATCAAGCTGGAGCTGGCGCCGGGCGCGGACGTCTCGCGGCTGCATGCGCCCCTCGGGGGCAAGGAAAGCACCCGGCAGGAGCTGCTGGCCCTCTATTTCGATACGCCCGATGGCGAGCTCGCCGAGAAGCGCATGTCGCTGCGCCTGCGCCGCGAGGGGGAGCAGTGGGTGCAGGCCTTCAAGTCCGCGGGCACCAGCACCGGTGGGCTGCATTCCCGCGACGAGTGCGAGGAACTTGCCGACGGCCCCGTGCTCGACCTGGCAATGTTCGCCTCCACCCCCTTGGCGGACCTGCCGGATCCCGAAACCCTGCACCAGCGCCTGGCCGAGGTATTCCGGGTGAGCGTCTCGCGCGCCACGTGGGATCTCGAGGTCGCCGGCGGCAGGCTCGAGGTGGCCCTCGACCTGGGTGAGGTACGGCAAGGCCATTCGTCGACACCCATCGCCGAGGTCGAGATCGAATCGAAGGGCGGCGATCCCGATGCCGTTTTCAAGCTGGCCCGCGAGCTCGTGGCGGTCGTGCCGATGCGCCCGAGTGCCGTCACCAAGGCCGCGCGGGGCTACCGGATGGTGCGGCAGGAAACCCTGGCGCCTGCCAAGGCGGGAACGACGAGCCTCGATCCCGGCTGGAGCCCCGCCGAGGGGGCGCGTTGTTCGCTCGCCTCGGCGATCGAGCAGCTGCAGGCCAACGAGGAGGGCGTGCTCGCGAGCGACGACCCGGAGTTCGTCCACCAGCTGCGCGTCGCCCTGAGGCGCATGCGCTCGACGCTGCGCGCCTATCGCAAGGCGCTCGAGCCGGGGTTCGAGGACGGGGTGCGCGAGGATCTCAAGTGGATCACCGGGGTTGCGGGCACGGCCCGCGACCTCGACGTCCTCTCGCAGGAAACGCTTCCGGCCA
Organism: Burkholderiales bacterium; assembly: GCA_031375445.1. Taxonomy (GTDB): domain Bacteria; phylum Pseudomonadota; class Gammaproteobacteria; order Burkholderiales; family Usitatibacteraceae; genus Usitatibacter. Next base: position 3,239 of record JANMHV010000352.1, read on the forward strand.
TGGCGCGGGATGGCGCGGAGGCCGACGCCGGGTTCGAGCGGCGGGTCGAGGCGCGGCGCCGCGCGGCCCGTATCCGCTTGCGCGAGGCGCTGCGCTCTTCACGCTACGCCCTCCTCATGCTCACGCTCGCACGTTGGCTGGGGCTGCCCGCGACCCCGGCGCCTGGCCGGCGCGTGAAGCTGGCCCGGTTCGGGGGCAAGGTCGCGGCGAAACATCACCACGCATTGGTCGAGGCCGCAAAGGGCTTCGCGGACCTCGAGCCCGGGCAGCGCCACGAGGTCCGCATCGCGGGCAAGCGGCTGCGCTACGTGGTGCAGGGATTCGAGTCGCTCTTCCCGCAGCAGGCAGTGGGCGCATACCTGCAAACCCTCTCGGCGCTCCAGGACGACCTGGGGGCCGCCAACGACGCCACGGTCGCGCTGGGCCTCATCGAGTCCCTCGACCCTCCCGCGACGCTCACGCATTTCGCCCGCGGCTGGCTGGCGGCGCGCACCGAGGCGGCGCTGCAGCCGGTGGCCCGCCACCTCAAGGCATTGAGGCAAGCGCCGGAGTTCTGGAGGAAGTAGCGCCCCACGCATGCCCGCCGTTCATGGGTGGGCCCAGAATTCTTCATTTGAGGCCGGGCGGGCGTCCGGGGTTAAATAGGCCATGACCGCCCAACGCCGCTCCATGCTCCTGCTGCTCCTCCTGAGCGGCCTCATCATCTCCACCTGCATGGGGCTGCGGCAGAGCCTCGGGCTCTACATGCGCCCGATGACGCTCGACCTCGGCATCTCGGCCTCCGCGTTCGGCTTCGCCATCGCGCTGCAGAACATCGTGTGGGGACTGTCGCAGCCGTTCGTGGGGGCGCTCGCCGACAAGTACGGGCCGCGGCCGGTGCTGGTGGGCACCTCGCTCACCTATGCCGCGGGCTTGCTGCTGCTGATGTCGGCGGGTGGCCTGCCCGGCGGGCTGCACATCGCAGGCCTCCTCATCGGCGTCGGGGTCGCGGGAACCGGGTTCGGCGTTCTCATCGGCACGGTCTCGCGCGCCACGCCGCCGGAGAGGCGTAGCCAGACGGTGGGCCTGGTGGCGGCCCTGGGGTCGTTGGGAACGCTCGTGATCGCGCCGCTCGGCCAATGGATGATCGACGGCCAGGGCTGGCGGTTCGCGATGGTCGTGTTCGCGGCGATGGCGGGCTGCATCGCGCTCCTGGCACTGCCGATCCGCGAGCAGGCCCTGCCCGAGGGCGCATCGCGCTCGGCGAGCTTGAAGCTCGGCGAGGCGGTGCGCGAGGCGGTAGCCCATCGCGGCTACCTCTTCATGACGCTCGCCTTCTTCGCCTGCGGCTTCCAGCTGGTGTTCATCACGACACACCTGCCCTCGTACCTGGCCCTCTGCGGCGTGGCGCCGGGCGTGGGCGCGATGGCGCTCGGGCTGATCGGGCTCTTCAACGCCATCGGCACCTACTGCTTCGGGCTCCTCGGCGCGCGCTACAGCCAGAAGCACCTGCTGGCGATGATCTATCTGCTGCGGACACTCTTCATCGTGGGGTTCCTGATGGTTCCGGTGACGCAGGCCTCGACGCTCGTGTTCGCCGCGGCGATGGGGTTGCTGTGGCTGGGTGTGGCCCCGCTCGTCACCGGCATCATCGGGCGCGTCTTCGGCCTCAAGCACTTCAACACGCTCTACGGCATCGTGTTCCTCTCGCACCAGGTGGGGTCGTTCCTCGGCGCCTGGATGGGGGGTGTGGTCTTCGATGCGTACAAGACGTACGACGTCGCGTGGGGCGCATTGATCGTGATCGGCCTCGCGGCCTTCACCTTGCAGTGGCTCATGGACGAGAAGCCACCCGGCGAGAAAGTATCAGGTGCGAAGCTGCAGGCGGCGTGAGACCCGTTATGATTTGCCCCACCCTTTCCCCGTCTCGCCCCCCATGCATCTCAGCGCCCGCCTGACCTTCGCCGCCTCAGCCGCACTCCTCCTCCCCCCCGCACTCCAGGCCAAGACCCCCGCCGACACCTTCGTCGTCGCGGCGAACATGAGCCAGATGATCACGCTCGACCCGGCGGCGATCAACGAAAGCTTCGCGGCCGGCTTCATGCGCAACGTCTGCGACGCGCTGATCCGCCCGGACAACGACGACGCCTCGAAGCTCGGCCCCGGGATCGCCGAGAGCTGGACCGTCTCGCCCGACTCGACCACCTATACCTTCGCGATCCGCAAGGGGCTCAAGTTCCCCTCGGGCAACCCGGTGACGGCCGAGGACATCGCCTGGTCGATGAAGCGCAACCTGCAGCTGAACCTCGCCAACGCCCAGCGCCTGCGCGAGTGGGACATCACCAAGGAAAACGCCGACAGCGTGATCACGGTGGTCGACGCCAACACGCTGCGCATCAAGCCCACGCGCCCCTGGGCGCCGGGGCTCTTCCTGTTCGCCTTCACCGATTTCCGCGTCGCCCCCACGCTCGACCGCAAGGAAATCATGAAGAACGAAGCCGCGGGCGACATGGGCAACAAGTGGCTCGCGACCCACTCCGCGTGCCTGGGACCGTTCCGCGTCACCACCTGGCGCCCCCAGGACATGATGACGCTGGAGCGCAACGACGATTACTGGCGCCGCAAGGTGGCGATGAAGCGAATCGTGGTGCGCCATGTCCCCGAAGCCGGCGCCCAGCGCCTGCTACTGGAACAGGGGGATGCCGACCACGCCGCCGACATCGACCCGGCCGATTTCAAGGCGCTGGAGCGCAACCCGGCGGTGAAGATCGAGTACGGCCCCAGCCTCGGCATCATCTACATGATGTTCAACATGGCCGACCCGCGCTTCAAGAACCCCAAGGTGTTCGAGGCGTTCCGCTACCTCTGGGACTACCAGGGCCTGGAGGCGACACTGGTGAAGAACCATTCGATCGTGCGCCAGAGCCCGGTGCCCGAAGGTGTCTTCGGCGCGCTGCCGAAGAGCTACATGCCCTACAAGCTCGACATCGAGCGCGCGAGGAAGCTGCTGGCCGAAGCGGGCTACCCCAACGGCTTCTCGGCCGAGTTCTCGGTCCTGAACAGCTTCCCCTACCCGGATCTCGCGCAGCACCTGCAGCAGAACGCCGAGAAGGTGGGAGTCAAGTTGAAGATCAACCAGATGATCGGCGCGCAGCTCTACCAGCGCGCGCGCGCGCGCAAGTACGAGATGTACATGGCGGGCTACGGCTTCAATTACCCCGACGCCAACAACATCATGCTGCGCCACGCCTACAACCCGGACAACAGCGACCAGTCGAAGGAGACGATCTCCATCGCCTGGAGAGCCGGCTGGGACCCGGGCCCCTGGATCAACGACACGATCCGCGCGGCCCAGCTGGAGCGCGACCAGGAGAAGCGCCGCGTGATGTACGAGGAGCTGCAACGCCGCCACAACGCGTCGTCGCCGATCATCTACCTTTTTCAGCGCCTGTCGGTGAACGCGGTGGGGAAGGACGTGAAGGTCTTCAAGAGCACGCTGGTCGGGGACGACTATTCCAGCATCGAGAAGCGCTGAGGCGCGGGGCCGCCTCGCGCAGGCGGCCCGCTTCCTCGGCACCATCGCGATCACGCTGCTGGGCCTCGCCGCCCTCACGTTCTTCATCGGCCGCGTGATGCCGGTAGACCCGGTGGTGGCGCTGGTGGGCGACCAGGCCGACAAGCAGACCTATGAGGCGGTGTACAAGCGCCTCGGCCTCGACCAGCCGCTGCCGGTGCAGTTCGGCTACTACCTGCGCGACATCGCCACCGGGAATTTCGGCACCGCCATCACCACCGGCCACCCGGTGATCGAGGACATCCAGCGCGTATTTCCCGCCACCCTCGAGCTCGCCACGCTCGCCCTGCTGGCGGGCGTGCTGCTCGGCGTGCCCCTGGGGGTCGCCGCGGCGGTCTGGCAGGGCCGCTGGCCCGACCACGTGGTCAGGCTCTTCGGCCTGGTCGGCTACTCCATCCCGCACTTCTGGCTGGGACTCATCGCGCTCGTGATCTTCTACGCCAACCTGCGCTGGATCGGCGGCTCGGGCCGCGTGTCGCTGGGCCTGGTGGACGTGGTGCCGAACGTGACGGGAATGATCCTCGTCGACGCGATGCTCGACCGGAACTGGGAAGTGCTTCGCGATGCGCTGCGCCACATCGTGATGCCGGCGCTGATCCTCGCCACCACCTCGATGGCTTATCTCAGCCGCATGACGCGCAGCTTCATGCTGGAGCAGTTGGGCCAGGAGTACGTGACCACGGCGCGCATCAAGGGGCTGTCGCGCTTCGGAGTGACGCTGCACGCCTTCCGCAACATCGCGGTGCAGCTCGTCACCGTGGTCGTGCTCGCCTACGGCGGGTTGCTCGACGGCGCCGTGCTCACGGAGACCGTGTTCGGCTGGCCCGGCTTCGGCCAGTACCTCACCTCGGGGCTGCTGGCCGGGGACATGAACGTGGTGCTTACCTGCACGCTTCTGGTGGGCGTGATCTTCGTGACGCTCAACCTCCTCTCCGACGTGCTCTACCGCACGCTGGACCCGCGCACGCGATGAGCGCCGCCGCCCCCGCCGCCGGCTGGAAAGCCTGGCTCACCGCCGAGGTGGCGCAGTCGGCGACGCAGGCGCGCGCACAGCGACTCTGGTTCGGATGGCTCAAGTTCCTGCGCAACCCACTCGCCGTCGCGGGGCTCGCGGTCATCCTCGCGTTGGGGGTGGTAGCGATCTTCGCGCCGTGGATCGCCTCCCACGACCCGATGGCGCAGGACCTCGCGCGCAGGCTCCAGCCGCCTTCAGCCGCGCACTGGTTCGGCACCGACCAGGTCGGGCGCGATATCTACAGCCGCGTGGTGCACGGCTCGCGCATCACGCTCTACATCGTGTTCCTGGTGGCGATCATCGTCGCACCCCTGGGGCTCCTCATCGGCACCGTGGCCGGGTACGCCGGCGGCAAGGTGGATGCGGCCCTGATGCGCCTCACCGATGTGTTCCTCGCCTTTCCGGGGCTGGTGCTGGCGCTCGCCTTCGTGGCGGCCCTCGGGCCCGGCCTATTCAATGCCGTAATCGCCATCGCGCTCACCAACTGGCCGGGCTTCGCGCGCCTTGCCCGCGCCGAAACGCTGGTGGTGCGCTCCAGCGACTACGTCGCCGCGAGCCGCATCCAGGGCGCGTCGCCCGTCCGCATCGTGCTCCGCCACATCGTGCCGATGTGCATTCCCTCGGTGATCGTGCGCACCTCGCTCAGCATGGCGGGGGTGATCCTCACCGCCGCGGGGCTCGGCTTCCTGGGCCTCGGCGCGCAGCCGCCGTCACCGGAATGGGGCGCCATGCTCTCCTCGGGACGGCGCTTCCTCATCGACTACTGGTGGATGACCACCTTCCCCGGCCTCGCGATCATGCTGGTGAGCCTCGCCTTCAATTTGCTGGGCGACGGGTTGCGCGACGTGCTCGACCCGCGGAGCGAATGATGGAGCAGCTGCTCTCGGTCGAGGACCTGCACGTGCGCTTCGCGACACCCCACGGCCTCGTGCACGCGGTGCGCGGCGTGGGCTTCACGGTCGGGCGCGAGAAGGTGGGCATCGTCGGCGAGTCCGGGTCCGGCAAGTCGATGACGGGCCGCTCGATCCTGCGCATCACGCCGCGCAACGCGCGGGTCACGGCCGAGCGCATCGCGCTCGGGAGCGAGGATCTCCTCGCCGCCACGGAGAAGCGGATGCGCGCCATTCGCGGGCGGCGCATCTCGATGATCCTGCAGGACCCCAAGTTCTCGCTGAACCCGGTGATGCGCGTGGGCGACCAGGTGGCCGAGTCGTTCCTCCTGCACCACCGCGCCTCCCGGGCCGAGGCGAAGGAGCGCACGCTGGACATGCTCTCGCAGGTGAAGATCCGCGATCCGAAGCGCGTGTATGGCCTCTATCCCCACGAGGTCTCGGGCGGCATGGGCCAGCGCATCATGATCGCGATGATGCTGATCCCGGAGCCGGAGCTGCTGATCGCCGACGAGCCCACCTCGGCGCTCGACGTGACGGTGCGCACGCAGGTGCTGGCGATCCTCGACGACCTGGTGACGAAGCGCGGCCTGGGGCTCCTGTTCGTGAGCCACGACCTCAACCTCGTCGCCACGTTCTGCGACCGCGTGCTGGTGATGTACGCCGGGCGGATCGTGGAGGAGTGCGCCGCGGCCGACCTCCACAAGGCGACCCACCCTTACACCCGCGGGCTGCTCGATTCGATGCCGCGGCTGGACGCCCCGCGGGAGCGCCTGCCGGTGCTGGCGCGCGACCCCGCGTGGCTGGGACCATGATCCTCGACGTCCGCGACCTCCACGTGGGCTTCGGCGGCGCGGCCGACAGCATGCGCGCCGTGGACGGCGTCTCCTTCTCCATCGCGGCGGGCGAGGCCTATGGCCTGGTCGGCGAGTCGGGCTGCGGCAAGTCCACGATCCTGCGCGCGATCTCGGGCCTCAACGCGCACTGGACCGGCGAGATCACGCTCGAGGGCGCGCGGCTCGCCCCCCGCCGCTCGCTCGAGCAGCATCGCCGCGTGCAGATGGTGTTCCAGGATCCCTACGGGTCGCTGCATCCGCGCCACACCATCGATTCGATCCTGGGCGAGCCGCTCGCGATCCATGGGCTGGACGACGCCAACGGGCGCATCAACCGCGCGCTCCTGCAAGTTGGCCTGGGCCCGGCGTTCCGGTTCCGGTTCCCGCACCAGCTCTCGGGCGGCCAGCGCCAGCGTGTCGCCATCGCGCGCGCCATGATCCTCGAGCCGCGCATGCTGCTGCTGGACGAGCCCACCTCGGCGCTCGACGTGTCGATCCAGTCGGAAGTTCTGAACCTGCTCTGCGACCTGCGCCGCGACCGCGGCCTCACCTACCTGTTGGTGAGCCACGACCTGGCGGTGGTGGCACACATGTGCGAGCGCGTGGGCGTGATGCGGCAGGGAAAACTCGTCGAAGAGGCCGCGGTCGCCGACATCCGCGCCGGCCGCGTGGCCGACCCCTACACGCGCCGCTTCATCGAGGCGAGCGCCGGATACGACCGCGCGATGGCGCGCGGCTGGGACACACTGGAAGAGGAAAGCGCCACGTGACACCGACGGTAAAAACAAGGCCTCGCATCGCGGTGCTGGGCTTCAGCCTCGAGAGCAACGGCTTCTCGCCGGTCGCAACGAAGGCCGATTTCCAGGAGTCGTACTTGCTGGCGGGGGACGAGCTCGCCGCCGACCTGCGCGCCCAACACGCCCGCGCCC
>JANMHV010000376.1:0-11586 GCA_031375445.1 Burkholderiales bacterium
TCTACGAGATCGGCGCGTTGATGGCCCTCCAGGAATCGCTGGAGGGTCTCGACGTCGACGACCTCGATTGCTACGTGGGCGTCAGCGCCGGCGGCTTCATCGCCGCGGCGCTCGCCAACCGCATCCCGGTGACCGAGATCCATCGCCTCTTCATCGAGGGCGGGGAAGGCGAGGGCGCCCTCACGCCCGAGATCTTCATGCGGCTCGCGTTTCGCGAATACGGCAAGCGCCTCGCTTCGCTCCCGCGCCTCGTCGCGCACTCCCTCGGGCGCGAGGGAAGGCGCCGCGGCCGCCTCGGGCTGCTGGAGGCGCTGGGACGCGCGATCCCGACGGGCCTCTTCGACAACCAGGCGATCCATCGCTACCTCGAGGCGATCTTCACGCAGCCGGGGCGCACCAACGACTTCCGCGATCTCGACCAAAAGCTCTATCTCGTGGCGACCGACCTCGACCGCGGCGAGAGTGTGAGCTTCGGGCGGCCGGGCCACGACCACGTGCCGATCTCGAAGGCGGTGCAGGCGAGTGCCGCGCTCCCGGGGCTTTTTCCCCCGGTGGCGATCGACGGCCGGCATTTCGTCGATGGCGCGCTGAGGAAGACGCTGCATGCCTCGGAAGCGCTCGCGGATGGCGCGCGCCTGGTGTTGTGCGTGAACCCGATCGTGCCCTACGACGGGCGGCTCGCGGCGCGCAAGGGCGGCGCCGCGGGCGCCAGCCTCGCCGATGGCGGCCTTCCGGTGGTGCTGTCGCAGACCTTCCGCGCCGTGATCCACTCGCGCATGGCGGTGGGCCTAGCGCGCTATCGCACCCAGTATCCCGGCGCCGACGTGGTGCTGTTCGAGCCCGAGCCCGACGATCGCGAGGTCTTCTTCACCAACGTCTTCAGCTACGCGGCGCGCCAGCGCGTCTGCGAGCACGCTTACTCCAGCACCCGGGCGGACCTGGTCCTGCGCGCACCGGAGCTGGAGCCGCTCCTCGCGCGCCATGGCATCCGGCTCCGGTGGGACGTGCTCGAGGACGCCACTCGGCGCCTGCCGGTGAGCCTCGCGCAACCGGTGCCGCGGCGGGGCGAAGCCGCGCGCGCCGCAGGCACCCTCGACCGCACCCTGCGCGACCTGCGCCGCGTGATAGGCTTCGCGCCGTGCTCGCCAAACTCGACGGCAACTCCGTCCGCTCGCAGCGCACGCGGGCGCGGATCCTCGATGCCGGCCTCCAGCTCTTCAACGATCGGGGCGAATCCCACGTCACGACGGGGATGATCGCCGAGGCCCTGGGCATCAGCCCGGGCAACCTCTACTACCACTTCCGCAACAAGGACCAGATCGTCGAGCAGTTGTTCGCGCGCTTCGAAAAGCGCGTGGACGTGGAGCCCGTCGCCTCGGCCGATGCCGGGGGTGCCCTCGAGGACCTGTGGCTCTACCTGCACCTGATGCTGGAAGGCATCTGGGACTACCGCTTCCTCCATCGCAACTTGGACGACCTCCTCGGGCGCAATCGCAAGCTGCGCGATCGCTTCAACCGCATCGTGGACCGCAACCAGTCCGGGGTGGTGGCGCTGTGCGATGGGCTGCGGGCGGCGGGCGCGCTGCGAGCCCGGCCGGAGGAAATTCGCGCGCTCGCCCGCAACGTGGTGGTGGTGGCGACCTACTGGCTGAATTTCCAGTCGCTGCGCGCGGCAGGCGCCGGCCGCGGCGACCGTGGCGGCGACGCAGCCGACCTGGGACGCGGCGCCTACCAGGTGATGTCGCTGGTGGCACCCTACCTTCTGGGGGAGGCGCGCCAGCACCTCGAGCGCCTCACCCTCGAATACATCGACGACGACTGAGGAGGACCCATGGCGAAGACCCAGTGGACCGCATTCCCGCACCCTTCGAAATCATTCACCTACGAGGGCGAGGCGCTGAAGAAGGCGTGGCCGGCCCTGCATCGCGGCGACTGCGAGCCATGGCCCAGGGATCCGCAGTCGCAGCAGGCGTGGCGCCTGTTCCACCAGGGCAAGTTCCAGGAGGCCATGGAGGAGGGGCTCGCCGCGGGCGGCTCGGGCATCACGGCGGCGAACAAGGCGCAGGCGATCTACGCCAACGGCGTCGAGCCGAAGGAGGCGGCGAAGATCGCGCACTTCGAGGAGGTGATGAAGCGTGCGGAGTCGCTCGCCCGCGCCGAGCCGAAGAACGCCAACGCCCACTACCTCTACGCCTACGCGGCCGGGCGCTACAGCCAGCGCATCTCGGTCGCCAAGGCGCTGGCGCAGGGATTCGGCGGAAAGATCCGTGCCGCGCTGGATGCAACCCTGGTGCTCGCCTCCAAGCACGCCGAGGCCCACGTCGCGATGGGCGCCTACCATGCCGAGATCATCGACAAGGTGGGCGCGCTGGTGGGCGGCCTCACCTACGGCGCCAAGCGCGAGGCGGGGGAGCGGCACTTGCGCCGCGCGATGGAGCTGGCCCCCGATTCCGCCATCGCCCGCATCGAGGCGGCCAACGGGCTGGTGCTGCTCCACGGCAAGAAAGCGGTGGAGGAAGCGGGCCGGCTCTATGCCCAGGCGGCGGCCATGCAGGCGCGCGACGCGATGGAAAAACTCGACATCGAGGCCGCGCGATCGGAGCTCGAATGATCGTCGAATGCATCGCGCGCGTGTTGCGCAGGTGCCACGTCAGAGGGAAAAAACGCCGCCACCAGAGTGAAAAGCATTGACAAGTCGTTTTCGGCTTGTGCATCCTCTCGCTGTCGCGCCATAAGGGCGGGATGGTCTAGTACCCAACGTCATATCAGATTGGAGGATTCATCAATGGCAGCTAAGAAAGCCAAGAAGCCCGCAGCGAAGAAGCCGGCGGCCAAGAAGTCGCCCGCCAAGAAAAGCCCGGTGAAGAAAGCCGCAGCGAAGAAGCCCGCTGCGAAGGCCAAGAAGCCCGCCGCGAAGCGCAAGCCGAACGCCGCCTTCATGAAGCCGATGACGCCGAGCGCCACGCTCGCCGCCGTCGTGGGCTCCACGCCGATTCCCCGCACCGAAGTCACCAGCAAGCTTTGGGGTTACATCAAGAAGAACAACCTGCAGGACAAGATGAACCGCCGGATGATCAATGCCGACGACAAGCTGAAGGAAGTGTTCGGCGGCAAGAAGCAGGTGTCGATGTTCGAGATGACCAAACTCGTCTCCAAGCACCTGAAATAAGCGTTTCGCCGTTCGCGGCGAAAAGGGGAGCGAGAGCGGGCTGGTCGCGAGACCGGCCCGTTTTCATTGCGAACGAGGAGGCCACCATCGACATCGTCACCACCCGCCTCGCGCCGGTCGCGCGGGGTCACTACTCCCAGGCCGTGGTCCACGGCGGCCTGGTCTACGTCGCGGGCCAGCTGCCGATCGCCCCCGAAGACCCGGCGCGCAAGCTCGCCACCTTCGAGGAGCAGGCGCGGCAGGTGCTGGCCAACGTGATGGCGATCCTGGAGGCGGCCGGCAGCGGCCCGGGAGGGATCCTCAAGTCCACGGTGTACATCGCCGACATCGCGCACTGGCCGGCCTTCAATGCGATCTACGCCGAGGCGCTCGGCACCCATCGCCCCGCGCGCACCGTGGTGCCGGTAGCGCAACTGCACTACGGTTACCTGGTGGAGATGGACGTGATCGCCGCCGTCAGAGATTCCGGAAGCGCTTCGGGAGGTTGACGGCGGTTTCGGCCGCGGGGGCGGCACGGCGCTTCGAGGACCGGGCCTTCTTCGGCTTCTCCGCGGGCGCCGGCCCCGCGCGGGAAGCCTCCACCTGGTCGGCGGCTTCCTCGCCCCAAGGGCTCATCAAGGTCAACCACAGCAACTGGTCGAACTCGTCGGCGAAGCGGCCCACGATCGCCTCGGGGTCGGGCACGAGGCCCGCGTCGGTGATGATGCCGAACTGGATGCGCCCGTCGTAGGAGAGGATCGACACCCCCATCCCGATGCCGCCGGACTGCGGCACCCAGAAATCCAGCTCGGCCACGTGCTGCCCGGCGAAGTAGAGCGGCTGTTGCGGCCCGGGCACGTTGGTCATCACCGCGGTGGCCGAAGCGCCAAGCAGTGCCGTCACCTGCTCCTGGAGCACCCTGGGACCGTATCCGACGGCGTGCAGGAGCCCCAGCGCGATCACCGGCTGGTAGGAGCCCTTCAGCGCCTTCATTCGCGTGCGGACCTCGTAGAGCCGTTCCAAGGGGTGCGAGAGGCCGATGGGCAGCTCGAGGAATACGAGGCCGAAGTGGTTGCCCAGGCTGCGCCCGCCACCGGGGGGGCGCAGATTCACCGGGACGATCGCCCGGATGGCGAGCTCGGGATCGACGGTGTCGCCGCGCTCCTCGAGGTAGTCGCGCAGCGCCCCGGCAGCGAGCGACAGCAGCACGTCGTTGATCGAGCACCCCAGCGCCTTGCCCACCGCCTTCACCTCGTCCAGGGGGAGGGGCTCGGCCCACGCGGCGCGCTTCACGGTGCCCAGCGCCCCCTTGAATCGCGTCGGCGCATCGCGGCCCATGGTCATGAGCCGCGCCACCTCGCCCGCGAAGTCCATGCCCTTCCTCGCGACACCCTGCATCGCATCGGCGGCCACCTGGGGATTGGCGGCCAGGTCGCGGCCCTGCTCGAGGAGGCCGCGGCCGATCTCCTTCGCATTGCCCAGCGCCCCGGCCATGGGCTTGAGGATCTGGTCCCAGAAATCGCTCTCGCCCCTAGGCTCCTCGGTGCGGACCTCGGGCTCCAGCTCGAGGCTGCCGCGCGCGGTGTCGTGCGTGAGCGACAGCATCACCTGGATCAGCGCGATGCCGTCGGCATAGCAATGGTGGATGCGGGTGACGAGCGCGCTGCCCCCCTGGTAGCCCTCGACCACGTGGAACTGCCACAACGGGCGGTCGGGATCGAGCGGGGTGGAGGCGAGGTCGCTCACCAGGGCCTCGAGCTCGGCCTTGCCGCCGGGTGCCGCCAGCGACACGCGCTGGATGTGCTCCGACAGGTCGAGGTCGGCGTCCTCCTCCCACCAGGCGCCGCCCGGATCCTGCACCGCGCGGCACGCGAAGCGCCGGTAGGAGAGGAAGCGTGCCTGCACGATGCGCCGCACCGCGGTCACCGAGAGCTTCCCCTCGAACATCATCACCCCGACGATCATCATCAGGTTGGTGGGGTGCTCCATGCGCAGCCAGGCGGTGTCGACGCCGGAGATGCGTTCGCGCGGATTTGTCATTTCGGGGCGCCTTGGGCTAACTTGGGAAGGATTCCACTCAGGGGACGACCATGCCGGACATGAAGAAGCAATTCGACGCCGCCGCCGCGGCGGTGCTGAAGGCCAGGAAGGACCCCGGCAGCGACATGAAGCTCAAGCTCTACGCGCACTTCAAGCAGGCGACCGAGGGCGACGTCGCGGGGGACAAGCCCGGCTTCACCGATTTCGTGAACCGCGCCAAGTACGAGGCGTGGGCGAAGCTGAAGGGCACGCCCCCCGAGAAGGCGATGGAAGGCTACGTCAAGCTCGTCGAGCGCGTGACGCGCGACTAGCCGCCTTCTTCACCTTCTTCCTGGTCCCGGTCGCGGGCTTGCGCTTGGCGGTGGTGGCGCGCGGGCTGCGCGAGGGCTTGCCGCCCATCAGCGAGCGGACGCTCTCGTTCAGGTCTTCCACCTGCCGGGAAAGGTCGCCCACCTCGCGCGTGGTGAGGACGCCCAGGCGCGACAGCGCGCGCGAAACCCGGTCCTCGAACACCTGCTCCAGTTTGTCCCACTTGCCGGCGGCGTCGGCCGAGGCGCTGTCGGCCTGGGCGCGGACCTTCGCCATCGCCTCGTCGGCGGCACCCTGGGCACGGCTCCTCAACCCCTTGCCCTGCTCGACCAGGGTGTCGAACATCTTGTCGCCCTCGACGCGGGCGCGCGCGAAGGCGCCCAGCCCCGCGAGCCAGATCTTCTGCGCGGAATCCGCGACCGCCTGGCTCACCTTTTTGTCGGCGGCGGCGGGGCGTGCGCGCGGCCTGGCGCGGGCTTTTCTTGTCACCATGGGATCTCCTCCAGTTGTGATTGCGAATTGATGGTGCACCGATGCGGCTCCAGTATAGGCCGGGCGCAACGGCCCCACCATCGGGTTACACTGCCCGGACGATCCCGACAGAGGATGCCCGCATGGCCACCATGATGGAGGAGAGGAAGGCGATGGAGAAGGTCTGGCTCAAGTCGTATCCGCCGGGCGTGCCCGCGGAGATCGACCCCTCGCGCTACGCGAACGTGCCCGCGATTTTCGCCGAGAGTGTCAAGCGTTTCGGCGGCAACCCCGCCTTCACCAACATGGGGCGCACCATCACCTTCGCCGACCTGGACCGGCTGTCGCGCGACTTCGGCGCCTGGCTGCAGAAGGTGGCGGGGGTGGAGCGCGGCGCGCGGGTGGCGATCATGTCGCCCAACCTGCTGCAGTACCCGGTGGCTCTCTTCGGAGCGCTGCGCGCCGGCTGTACGGTCGTCAACTGCAACCCGCTCTACACCCCGCGGGAGCTCGAGCACCAGCTGAAGGACTCGGGGGCCACGGCCATCGTGATCCTCGAGAATTTCGCCAAGACCCTCCAGGGCGTCATCGCGCACACCGCGATCAAGACCGTGGTCACGACGCAGATCGGCGACATGCTGGGCTTTCCCAAGTCGGCGATCACCAATTTCGTGGTGAAGCGCGTGAAGAAGATGGTGCCGGAGTGGAGCATTCCGGGCGCGATCGCGTTCCCGGATGCGCTCGCCGGCGGCCGCGGCAAGACTCTCGACGAGCCCGCCCTCACCCACGACGACGTGGCCTTCCTGCAGTACACGGGGGGCACCACGGGCGTCTCGAAGGGCGCCATGCTGACCCACGGCAACATCGTGGCCAACCTGCTGCAGACTTCAGCCTGGTGGGGGCCGGGGCTGGAGGAGGGCAACGAGGTGATCATCACCGCGCTGCCGCTTTATCACATCTTCGCGCTCACCGGAAACTGCCTCACCTTCATGAAGATCGGCGGGCACAACATCCTCGTCACCAATCCGCGCGACATGCCCGGCTTCGTGAAGACGCTGAACGAGCAGCGCTTCACCTGCATCACGGGCGTCAACACGCTCTTCAACGGGCTGCTCAACACGCCCGGCTTCGCCGAGGTCGACTTCAAGCCGCTCAAGATGTCGCTGGGCGGCGGCATGGCGGTGCAGCGCGCCGTGGCCGAGCGCTGGAAGCAGGTCACCGGCAAGGGGCTGGTGGAGGGCTACGGCCTCACCGAAACCTCGCCCGGCGCCTGCATCAACCCGGTGGGCCCGAACGTCGACTACACCGGCTATGCGGGGCTGCCGATCTCCTCCACGGTGGTCACGATTCGCGACGACGACGCGCGCATCCTGCCCATCGGAGAATCGGGCGAGATCTGCATCGCGGGTCCCCAGGTGATGAAGGGCTACTGGAACCGCCCCGACGAAACCGCGAAGGTGATGACGGCCGACGGCGCCTTCCGCACCGGCGACATCGGCATCATGACCCCCGAGGGCTACGTGAAGATCGTGGACCGCAAGAAGGACATGATCCTCGTCTCCGGCTTCAACGTGTACCCGAACGAGATCGAGGACGTGCTGGCGATGATGCCGGGCGTGCTGGAGGTGTGCGCGGTGGCCGCACCCGACGATCGCTCGGGAGAAGCCGTGCGCGTGGCGATCGTGAAGAAGGATCCCGCCCTCACGAAGGAGCAGGTGGTGGCCCACTGCAAGGAGCACCTCACCGGCTACAAGTGCCCGAAGATCGTCGAGTTCTGGAAGGAGCTGCCCAAGACCAACGTGGGCAAGGTCCTGCGCCGCGAAGTGAAGAATTCACCCGTGAAGGCCACGTGATGGAAGAAACGATCAAGGTCAAGACCGAAACCGGGCAGGTGCTCGAGGTGGTGGTGCTCAGCAAGCGCGCCGAGCACATCGAGGTGGTGCTGGGGCAGGGCGTGCACAGCGTGCGCTGCAACCTGGCGCCCACCCGCAACGGGCTCGCCTACGCGGGGCAGGTGATGGGCCGCGAGCTGGTCTACGAGCGCAGCAAGGAGCAGGTCCAGGCGGACATCGACCGCGTGAACCCGCACGTGCGCCGCGACTACCGCCGCTAGGGAAGCTAGGCGGCCTTCTCGTACACCGGGCCGTATTCGGCGAGTGCCTCGCGAATGCGGTCCACGGCCCAGTCGAGCTGCTCGCGCTCGACGATGAGCGGCGGCGCGAATCGCGCCACGGTGCCGTGGGTGTCCTTGCTCAGCACGCCGTGCTTGAGCAGCGTCTCGACGAACTTGCGCGCCGAGACCACCTTCGGGTCGAGTTCCACGCCCACCAGCAGGCCCAGCCCGCGCACGTCGGTGACCACGGGGCTCGAGATCGCCCGCAGCCGCTTCAGCAGGTGCGCGCCCATCAGCGCGGCACGCTCGGCGAGATGCTCCTCTTCCAGCACCTGCAGCGAGGCGAGGCCCACGGTGGCGCCGAGCGCGTTGCCGCCGAAGGTGCTGCCGTGGTCACCGGGCTTGAACACGTCCAGAACCTCGGCGCGCGCGCAGAAGGCCGATACCGGCAGCAGCCCGCCGCCCAGCGCCTTGCCGAGGATGATGCCGTCGGGCTTGACGCCCTCATGGTGGCAGGCGAGCACCCGGCCGGTGCGTCCGAGGCCGGTCTGCACCTCGTCCACGATCAGCAGCACGTTGTGCGCGCGGCAGATGCGCGCCACCTCGGTGAGGTAGCCCGCGGGCGGCACGATGATGCCCGCCTCGCCCTGCACCGGCTCCACCAGGAACGCGGCGGTATTCGGGGTGATGGCGCGTTCGAGTGCGGCGGTGTCGCCGAAAGGTACGTGCACGAATCCGCCGCCGAACGGGCCGAAGTGGTCGCGGTATTGGGCCTCGGAAGAAAAGCCCACGATGGTCGAGGTGCGGCCATGGAAATTGTTGGCGCACGTGATGATCTCGGCCTTGTCGGCCGGCACCTTCTTCACCGTGTAGGCCCACTTGCGCACGCACTTGATGGCCGTTTCCACGCCTTCGGCCCCGGTGGTCATCGGCAGCGCGCGGTCCATGCCGGTGACCTCGCACAGCTTGGCGAGGAACGGGGGCAGGCGATCGCTGAAGAAGGCGCGAGAGGTAACCGCCAGGCGCCCCGCCTGGTCGGTCATCGCCTTCACCAGCTTGGGATGGCCGTAGCCGAAGCTCACCGCGGAGTAGGCGGAGAGCATGTCGAGGTAGCGCTTGCCGTCCTCGTCCCAGAGCCAGACGCCCTCGCCGCGCGAAAGCACGACGGGGAGCGGGTCGTAGTTGCGGGCGCCGTAGCGGCGCTCGAGAGCGATCTTGTCGCTCATGGCGTGAGCCTTTCCTGCTTGTGGCAGAGCCGACATTATATCGGGGCTCGCAGCCCTCTCCTAGGCGGCGGGGCAGGGCGCTCCCAGGTCCATCCACTCCTTCCACGCGGCCACGAAGCGCTCGCGCGGGACGTCCACGGGGTTGCGGCCCAGGCCCGGATCCCAGCCCCAGCCCACCAGCTTGTCGTCGCGGTTGTGGACCAGCATCGCCTGCAGGTCCTTGCCGCCGGTCTCGCGCTTGTCCTTGATGGTGGCGCAGAGCTTCGCGGGCGACACGTCCTTGAACACCATCTTCGTCTCCGGCGGCGGCAGGTGCCAGTTGGGCGCTCCCGGCGGCACGTGCAGGCCGTAGCTTTCCGGCAGGTTCCTCTCGCCGTGGCAGGTGTGGCATTCCATCGCGGCGGCGCCGTGGCCCTTGGGCCCGCGCTTCACGTTCATCGAATGGATGCGCCCGTCGTTGAACTGCAGCGGCGCATCGATGGGAATGTGGCAGTTCTGGCAGCGCGGGTGCTGCAGCACCGAACGGATGACCTCGAAGGCGGCGGCGGCCTTGTCGGATTGCGCGGCGGCGGGGAGGGTCACGAGCGTCGCGCTAGCGACGGCGGCGGAAAGCACGAGGCGAAACATGGACGCTCCCGGCGGCCGCGAAAGGGGGCCGCCCGCTGCCATCGTTGTCGATTCGGTCGGCGCCGTCCGTCGTCCGCCGGCGCATACGTGCGTGTCGATAACGCCGGGCGCGCTGTAGGAATGCGCCGATGGAAAAGCGCTAGGCGAGACTTTTCGCGAGGCCCGCGGACAATCGCGCCGCGTTGGCGTAGATCGTAAGCTGCGGGTTGGCGCCGATGCTGGTGGGGAAGACCGACGCGTCGTGGACCGAGAGGTTGGCCACGTGGTGGTGCCGCCCGTCCTCGCGCACCACCGAGGTCCGGGGATCGGTGCCCATGGCCGCACCTCCCATCACGTGGGCGCTGACCACCCGCGCCGCGAGGGCCGCCATCGGCAACTCCGCGATCGCCGCGCGCGTCTCGCGCCACGTCGGAAGCGGCTTCGCCGATTCGTGCATCGGCATCACCACGCGGGCACCGGCGGCGAACTGGATCTCGGCCATCGCGAGGTAGGCGCGGCGCGCGCCCTCCCAGATATAGCCCGTGAGCGGGTAGTCGAGGTACGGGGTGCCGTCGCCGCGGATGCGCACGCGCCCGCCCGGCGCCTCGTCGTGGAAGCCGTCACGCAGCAGCGCGATGGCCACCTGGAGGTGCGGCAGCTGCGACATCCAGAAAGCATGCTCCTCGCCGAAGCCGGGGAGGGTGATGCCGGCCAGGATCGGGTGCACCGGGGGTGCTTCGAGCTTGAAGCCCATCGGCCCGTCGAGGGGCTGGATGTCGAGGAAGTGGTCGGAGTAGATCGTCTGCGGCGCCCCGTAGTAGCCCTCGACCTTTTCCGGCATCAGGGCGGCCGAGACCACCGTGGGGTGCAGGAACGTTCGCCGCCCGCAGTTGAGGTGCGGGTCGGGCAGCGCGCTCGCCAGCATCACGCCGGGGGTGCCGATGGCGCCCGCCGCGAGGACGAAATGGCGCGCGCGCATCGTGACCGTGCGCCCGGAGGGCTCCACGCCGTTGCCCGACACGCCCCGCGCCTCGCAGGCGACGATGCGATCGCCGGAAGTCACGAGCCGCGCGACGCGCGCGCGGTGCACCAGCGTGGCGCCCCGGTCGAGGGCCGCCGGGATCGTGGTGACCAGCATCGACTGCTTCGCATTGGTGGGGCAGCCCATGCCGCAATAGCCCAGGTTCCAGCAGCCCTTCACGTTGCGGCGGATCGCGGCCGACGGGATGCCGAGCGCTTCGCAGCCGCGCCGGAGGAGGTCGTTGTTCTGGTTGGGCGGCACCGACCACGGCGCGATGGCGAGGCGCTGCTCCATCTTCTCGAACCACGGGTCGAGCGCTTTCGCCTCCATCGTGGCGAGGCCGTGGCGCTCGCGCCACCAGCCGAGGGTGCGTGGAGGCGTGCGGAAGCTCGAGGTCCAGTTGACGGTGGTGCCGCCGCCCACGCAGCGTCCCTGGAGGATCGTGATCGCCTTGTCGCGGGTCTGGCGCCCGGCCGATTCCTGGTAGAGCTGCGGGTAGGCCTCGCGCTCGCGCATGTGGAAGTCGCTCGAGCTCGCGAGCGGCCCTTCCTCGACCACGATCACCGCGAGTCCCGCGAGGGCGAGCGCCTCGGCGGTGATGCCGCCGCCGGCGCCGCTGCCGATCACGACCACGTCGGCCGCGAGAGCCAGG